>JBPRGD010000338.1:0-9799 GCA_051428125.1 Candidatus Wenzhouxiangella sp. M2_3B_020 | reverse complement strand
TACCGACCACCGACTACCGACCACCGACCACGGACCACCGACCACGGACCACCGAACACCGACCACCGACTTCCGAACCAACGAACCAACGAACCGGAATCACTCGATCCTCGGCTCCCTTTCGCCCACATCGCCGCACTGGGCGCGGTGGAGCAGGAAGTGGTCGAGCAGCACCAGCGCCATCATCGCTTCGACGATGGGCACGGCACGGATGCCGACGCACGGATCGTGGCGGCCGGTCGTGACGATCTCGGCAGGCTTGCCGTCGACGTCGATGGTCCGCCCCGGGATCCGCAGGCTGGAGGTCGGCTTGAAGGCCACGGCGACGTCCACGGGCTGTCCCGACGAGATGCCGCCGAGCACGCCGCCGGCGTGGTTGCCGACGAATCCCTCGGGCGTCATCTCGTCGCGGTGCTCGGTACCCTTCTGCGCCACGCTGCGGAAGCCGGCGCCGATCTCCACGCCCTTGACGGCATTGATGCTCATCATCGCCGCGGCCAGGTCGGCATCGAGCTTGGCATAGACGGGTGCACCCCACCCCGGCGGCACGCCGGTGGCGCGCGCGCGGACCAGCGCCCCGACCGAATCGCCTTCCTTGCGCAGCGCGTCCATATAGGCCTCGAGCTCGGGGACCTTGCCGGGGTCGGGGCAGAAGAACGGATTGTCGTCGATGGACTCGGCCACGAAGCGTTCGTCGCAGACCTGCTCGCCGAGCTGGCCGAGCCAGCCGACGATGGCGATGCCGAAGCGATCGCCGAGGTATTTCGCCGCCAGCGCGCCGGCGGCCACGCGCATCGCGGTCTCGCGCGCCGACGATCGGCCGCCGCCGCGCCAGTCGCGCAGCCCGTACTTGTGGTGATAGGTATAGTCGGCGTGCCCGGGCCGGAACTGCGCGGCGATGCGCGTGTAGTCCTTGCTTCGCGCGTCGGTGTTGTAGACGAGCATCGCGATCGGCGTCCCGGTCGTGCGGCCGTCGAACAGACCCGAGACGATCTGCACGTCTTCGCGCTCGCGTCGCTGCGAGGTGTGTCGGGAGCGTCCGGTCGCGCGGCGCAGCATCGCCTCGCGGATCTCCTCGGGCGAGATCTCCACGCCGGGGGGGAATCCGTCGATCACGCAGCCGATGGCTTCGCCGTGACTCTCACCGAACGTCGTGATCGTCAGCACGCGCCCGAACCGGTTGAAGCTCATCGCCGTGCCTCCCGCCACGCGAGGCAGGCTGCACGATCAAGCAGCACCACGCCTTCGCCGCCGTGCTCGAATTCAAGCCAGACCGCCTCGATGGGGCCGAGCAGTTCCTCGGTCTGCGGCTGCGCCTCTCCGACTTCCAGCAGCAGGAATCCCCCGGGCTCCAGGTGGTCGGGAGCACCGTGTAGCAGCCGCCGCACGACGTCGAGGCCATCGTCGCCCGCCGCGAGCGCGATTTCGGGTTCTCTGAGATATTCCTCGGGAAGACGCTCCATCGAGGCCTGGGGCACGTACGGCGGGTTGGAAACGATCAGGTCGTAGCGCCGATCTCCGACGGCATCGAACACGTCCGAGGGAAAGACGTGAACGCGATCGGAAACCCCGAGGCGCTGCGCGTTGGCCGTCGCCAGTTCGACCGCGGCATCGCTGACATCGACCGCGTCGACGGTCAGCTGCGGCCAGTGCCGCCCCAGCGCGATCGCGATGCATCCCGATCCGGTACCCACATCCAGCACGCGCAACGGCCGCGAAGGGTCCAGCCACGGCATCAACCCGTCCCGGACGACTTCGGCCAGCGGCGAACGGGGAACCAGTACGTGCTCGTTCACGCCGAACCGCAATCCCGCGAACCATGCCTCTCCGGTGAGGTAGGCAAGCGGCTTGCGCGACTCGATGCGCGCCTGCAGCAGGCGTTCCAGCGTCTCGCGCTCGAGCGCTCCGATCGACCTCGGCGCATCGGTCTCGTCGAAATCGGGGGGCAGGCCGAGAACGTGGGCGACCATCCAGCATGCTTCGTCGTGGGCCGAAGCGGTGCCGTGCCCGAAGAACAGCCCGGCCGATTCCATCCGCCCGACCGCCCGATCGATCCATTCGATCAATGATCCCGAGCGGCTTTGGGAGGCGGTCGCACTCATCGATCGAAGTATAGTGCATTGCTATAATCCAGCCATGCAAAGACTCCACAGCGCTCCGTCGCGCATCGCGGGACGTGCCATCGTCGTCGCGCTCGTCGCGCTGGCCGCCCTGCTCGGCGGCCTGATCGTGGCAGGCGGCCTGCTTCGGGACACGGCCGAGTTCCGCGCCGCGTCCATCTATCCGCAGCCGCGCGAGATCCAGCCTTTCGAACTCGTAGCCGCCGACGGGGAAACCTTCACGGCAGCGGATCTCGAAGGCAATCTCACGCTGCTGTTCTTCGGCTTCACGAACTGCCCCGACGTCTGCCCCGACACGCTGTCGGTGCTCGCACGGGCGATGGACAAGCTCGAGACGATGCGAATCGACGAGCTGCCCAACGTCGTGTTCGTCTCGGTGGATCCGGAGCGCGACGCGGGCGAGGCCATGCGCGAATACGTCGCGTACTTCGATCCCGAGTTCCGCGCCGTGACCGGCGACGACGAGGCATTGCATGCGTTGACCTCGCAGGTGGGCGCGCTGTACGTGCGCGGCGAACCCGACGAGGAAGGCTACTATCCGGTCGATCATTCCGGCATGGTCGTATTGATCGATTCCGAGGGCCGCATGATCGGGCGATTCCCGCCGGCCACCGATGCCGAAAGCATGGCCGCCGACCTGTTCAGGCTGAGTCGTTCGGGTGCGTGATCCGGTCCCGCTGCGAACGCGACTGAAGGTCTGGCCGCAATACCTGCTGCCGCAGCGGGGCTTGACGCGGCTCGCGACGGCCGCTTCGAACAGCCGCTGGCTGGCGCCGGCACTGATCGGCGGCTTCCGGCGGCTCTACCCGGTGCGGCTCGACGAATGCACGGTGCCCGAGGCCGGTTTCGGCCGTTTCGACGACTTCTTCACCCGCGCCCTCAAGCCCGGAGCCCGCGCGTTTCCCGCCGATCCCGACGTGATCGTTTCGCCATGCGACGGGACGCTCAGCCAGGCGGGCGCCATCGACTCCGGCCGCATCATCCAGGCCAAGGGACGAACGTTCACGGCCGCGGAGCTGCTTGCCGACGCCGCGGCGGCCGAACCGTTCGCCGACGGTCGCTTCGCGACGATCTACCTGGCGCCGCACGACTACCATCGGGTGCACATGCCGTTCCCGGGCCGTCTGGTGTCGGACGCAAGGATTCCCGGTCGATTGTTCAGCGTCTCGGATGCCACCGGTCGGGTCGTCGACCGGCTGTTCGCGCGCAACGAACGCCTGGTGGCGACCTTCGAAACCGGCTTCGGTCCGGCGGCCGTCGTTCTCGTCGCGGCGATGCTGGTCGCCGGCATCTCGACGGTCTGGGACGATCCCGCCGATCGCCGCCCGCGACGAACCGTTCGCCGCCGACGCTTCGATGAACCGAGGGCGATGAAACGCGGCGACGAGCTCGGCCGTTTCCACTGGGGCTCGACCGTCATCGTGCTGACGCCGAAGGACGCGCCCGAATGGCTGCCGACGATCACGCCCGGTGCGCGCATGCGCCTCGGCCAGGCGCTGTCTCGCTGACGGAACCTCGATCGATTTCGAAAGTCAACGACACCATGAAGACATTCGCCATCGCCCTCGCGGCATTGCTTGCGCCCCTGCTCGCAAGCGGCCAGGACGCCGCCCACCCTCACTGGCTCGCCGAACGGGCCGCGACCTCGGACATCGTCGCGCTGGCCCAGCTCGACCGTATCGATTACGAGTACAAGCGCGGCTATCCGGTTTCCGGTCGCGCATGGCTGCGCCCGCTGATCACCTACAAGTCGGCCGAGCCGTTGACCGGAATCCTGGTCGTCGGCGAACAGGGGTTGAAGGACAACGAGTGCTACTTTCCACGCGTCGATCCGTGGGACGAACGCCCCCGCTACCTGCTCTTTCTGGTCGAGGACGAAGACAAGGACACGCTGGGAGGTCATCCCGACGGATGCGCGATCGAGATCCTGGTCGACTCCGGCGGGGGCTACGCGGCGCGTTGGCCGCAGCCGGCGTTCGGCGGCGAAAACGGCCGCGGCGGACCCGCGATCCGGGACCTCGTCGAAAGAATGACGTTCCAGGGACCGATGGCGCGCATCGACGCCAGCGACATGCTGGATCACCGGCGCCGCGACCGCGCCGAGCGCGACTTCATGGACATCGACGGCAAGTCGCTGGTGCCGACCCGGGGCATCGAGCTGACCGAGCTCCGCCGGCTCATGCAGCCGGGGCTGGAAACCGAGGAGGCCGACGCCGCCGAGCGTAAGCGACTGAGCGAGCTCCGGGAGCGCATGCTGCAGGATTCGTCATCCGACGACGACGGATGAGCGGCCATCCCGTGCGTTCGGCACTTCGCCGATCGCGCGCCTACTTTATGACGCGGTAACAGGGCTCGTAGGGCTTGCCGCCCGGCAGCTTCATCCGGTGCTGCCGAACGAACCGGTCGAGCAGCCTGTCGAGCTTGTCCATCAGAACCGAATCGCCCCGGATCTCGAACGGACCGTGCTCACGGATCCTGCGGATCCCGTTTGTCTTGACGTTGCCGGCCACGATCGCCGAGAACACCCGCCGCAGATTGGCCGCGAGTTCGTGCCGCGGCAGATCGCGCGAGACCGGCAGCGCGGCCACGGCCTCGTGCGTGGGCTCGAACGGCGACTGGAACTCCGGGTCGATCTTCAGCATCCAGTTGAAATAGAACGCGTCCTTGGTCTCGACGCGATAGTCCCGAACCGCCTTCAGGCCCTTCTTCATTTCGCGGGCGACAGCCTCGGGATCGTCGATGATGATGGAATAGCGCGACGCCGCCTCGTCGCCGAGCGCGGCACGGACGAACTGGTCGATCTCGTCGAAATATTCGGCGGCCGAGGCCGGGCCGGTGAAGATCAGTGGAAACGGCATGTCCCGATTGTGCGGGTTCAGCAGGACGCCGAGCAGGAACAGGATCTCCTCGGCCGTTCCGGCCCCGCCCGGGAACACGATGATGCCGTGGCCGGCGCGCACGAAGGTCTCCAGCCGTTTCTCGATGTCGGGCAGGATCACCAGTTCGTTGACGATGGGGTTGGGCGATTCGGCCGCGATGATGCCGGGTTCGGAGATGCCCACGTAGCGCCCGGGCATGGAGCGCTGCTTCGCATGCCCGATCGTCGCGCCCTTCATCGGGCCCTTCATCGCACCCGGTCCGCAGCCGGTGCCGATGTCGCAGCCGCGCAGACCCAGCTGGTAACCCACTTCCTTGGAATAGTCGTACTCGTTGTCCGGGATCGAATGGCCACCCCAGCAGACGACGAGATTGGGGTCGCTCTCGGCGTTGAGCAGCCTGCCGTTGCGCAGGATCTCGAACACCGTGTTGGTGATGCCTTCGGGAGAAAACTGGTCGAAATACGGGTTGGGCCGGATCTCGGTGTGGAAGTAGACGATATCTCGCACCACCGCCGAGAGCAGCTCCCGGATGCCGTAGATGATCTCGCCGTCGACGAACGCGCACGCCGGTGCGTTGTCGAGCTCGAGCCGGATGCCGCGGTTGACCTGCTGCACCTGGATCGAATAGTCGCTGAACTGCGCCATCATCGCCTCGGCGTCGTCGCCGGCCATGCCGCTGTTGAGCACCGCCAGGGAACAGCGCCTGAGCAGGTCGCCGACTTCCTCGGTCGCATCGGAAAGCCGCCGCACCTCTTCGCGCGACAGGATATTCAGCGTGCCGGCGGGATAGACGCGCGTGGAATGCGTATCGGCACGCTCGGCGGGCACGCCGCTTTCTTGGGCAGGGCTGGACATCGGAATGGGGTTCCTCGGAATTCGACGATTCTGGACCGTAACGTTCGATTCTATCCATTCGCGTGTGCGTCGTGCTGACCGACACACCTTGCGACGCGGAAGCCACGGGACGCGATCCGGCCATGGAAAAAGGGCCAGCCGCGAGCGGCTGGCCCCCGAATTCGGTCGAGACCGGGAGGCCGGTCTCGAGCCGAGGATCCGTCTACGCTCAGAAGTCGTAGCGCAGCGTCAACCGGATCTCGTAGATCGAGTTCGAGCGGCTGGTGAACACCGTGGGATCACCATCGAACTCGTTGAAGCGGTACAGGCAGTCGCTGGCCTGCAGGCAGGTCGTACGGGGCGCGTCGCCGGTCAGTGCGGTCGCGCCGTCGATGCCGTTGGCGGCAACGTCGGCGGCCGAGACCAGGTCGGCCTCGACGATCGGCGCCTGGCCAAATGACGGACCGTTCGTGAACCGGCCCCAGTCCTCGTCGAGCAGGTTCAGGAAGTTCTCGATGTCCAGCACGAGCTTGAAGTTGTTGTCGCCGATGAACTTGCTCACGCCCGGCAGCCCCGGGAGTTCCTGCTGGAAGCGCAGATCCCAGATGTTGATCCAGTCGTCGGAGACTTCCGAGTACGGGTCATGGATCCCGCCGACCGGGATGCCGTTTTCCTCGACGTACTGGAAGAACCCTTCGACGTCGAAGTCCGAACCGTAGACCACCCGGTCGTCGCCGCCCGGCGAAGGAACGTACAGCGGATTGTTGTCGAACGGATCCTCACCGAGACCGGCGCGGCCGAACAGGTGGTTGTTGTCGCTGATGTCGAACGACGTGCTCCAGACGTCGCCCTTGAAGATCCGGCCGAACAGGTCCACCCGGGACTGCAGGTCGCCGACGAACGCGGTTTCATAACCGAAGTTGAACTTCAGCGAGTGCTCGATCTGGAACGGCGAGGTGCGCGGATCCGGGTTGTTGCGATCGGCCGCGAACAGCGCCCGCCAGTTCGAGATGCCGCGCGACGACGTACCTTCGCTGACGACCTCGGTGTCCTGGTGGGCGTAGCTGGCGTTGAAGCCGAAGCCGCTGTCGAACTGCTTGGATAGCGAGAACGTGAACGTGTTGCTTTCCGCGCCGTCGAAATTGCCGAGCTCGGTCAGGTTCGGAATGTCCAGCGCCTCGAGGTCGGCATAGATCGGCCGGCCGTCGGGGGCGGTGCCGGTCGGCTGCGTTTCGGCCAGCTCGGTCTGGGCGATGTTCTCCCAGATGAAGCCGTTCTTGGACTGGGAATGCAGCCACTGCACCGTGAACACGTAGTCGTCACCGAAGTCGATGCCGCCGAACTCCATGTCGAACACCTGCTCGAGGCGCAGCGAGGCCTTCCAGTCCGATGGCGTCTCGAAGTCGTCGCTGATGTAGTCGATCGGGACCGCCGTGCCCTGCGCGACTTCGTCGATCAGCTCCTGCGGCACCTGGCTGAGGTCGACGACGCCGGGCCGGAACGCGAACGCGCCGAACGTCGGCGACTGGAACGAGTTCGAGACCCATACCTCGGGATTCCCACCGGAGTAAAGGCCGAAGCCGCCGGTGATCGTGGTCCGATCGAGCGGACGCCAGTTGAAGCCCACGCGCGGCATGATCAGGTCGTTGCCGTCGAGGTTGTTGTCGGTGCGAACGCCGTACTGGTCGAAGATCGGCTGGCTGAACACCGGCTCGTCGTCCTGCGAGAACACCTCGTAGCGAATGCCGTAGTTCAGCTCGAAGTCCGGCGTGATCGACCAGCGGTCCTGGACGAACAGCGAGATCCGGTCGTAGCCCCACTCGGCGGCGCCGTCCTGGGCGTTGTTCGACGGCACGTTGACGTAGAACACACCCTGCGGCGTGGCGTTGATCAGCTGATCGACCGTCTCGAACTGGAAGTCGCCGTTCGAGAATGGAACGAACAGGTTGAACAGCTCGTACTGGTCGATCTCGGTACCGAACGTGAGGACGTGGTCGCCGATGAAGTACTCGCCCGAAGCGAAGATCTCGAGGCGCTCGTCCTCGAACTCGTTGGCGTGCCGGAAGTTGTCGCAGCCGGCGATGAAGTCGGTGCCCTCGGTCAACAGGCCTTCCAGCGGGCTGCCGGCGACGCTGTCGGGGAATTCGTCCTCGAAGTCCAGCGAGATCTGGCCGACGCCGGTGCCGGCGCGGCAGTTCTGGCCGCGAACGAACTCGGTGTAGTTGACGCGCACGTTGGTCGAGAAGCGCGACGTCCAGTCCGAGAACAGCTGGACGGTATACGCGTCGATGTCCAGCGGCGTGTCGTACCAGGCCGACTCGAACTCGTCGGCGCCAACGCTGGTGTCACCTTCCTCCGTCTTCTGGTACGTGAACGAGGCGCGGTGGTCGAGATTGATGTTCCAGTCCAGCTTGACCAGCGTACGCTCCGAGGTCTCGGGCACGTTGGCGACCTGCGGACGCGTACCCGGGTCGAAGCCCAGCGAGTTCTGGATGATCTCGCGCGCCGTGTCGAAGAAGCCCGGCTCGACGCCGTTGAACCGGTCGAAGTTGGAGAAATCGACCGGCGCGGCGTTTTCGTACTCGTCGTAGGAGACGAAGAAGAACAGCGTGTCCTTGATGATGGGGCCGCCCAGCGTGAAGCCGTATTCCTTTTCCTCGAACTCGCCCGGATCGAACTCGCCGCCGTCGAAATCGTCCCCGACGAAGCTTTCGTCCTGGTAGGCGTAGTAGATCGAGCCGTCGAACTCGTTGCCGCCGGACTTGGTCACGATGTTGACGTTGGCGCCGCGGAAGTCCGAAGCGGTCACCGAGTAATCCGAGACCGCAAGCGTGGCCGACTCGATGGCGTCGAGGTTGATCGGCGAGCGGCTGGTCGCGTAGGTCTGGTCGCTGAGACCGAAGTTGTCGGTCTGCGTCGAACCGTCGATGGAAAACGTGTTGAAGCGCGGGTTGACGCCGGCCACCGAAAGCTGCCCGACCCCGTCGGACTGCGCCAGCGGATCGCGCAGCAGCGTGGCGATCACGTCGCGGTTGACCGCCGGCTGTTCGGCGATGTCCTGGGCGCTGAACGCCGAACCCACGCCGTTGTTGAGGTCCCCGAGCTGCGTGCGCTGGCCGGTGACCGTTACGACGTCGGTGATCTCCTCGGCGCGCTGGACTGTAATCGTCAGCGGCGTCTGCGCGCCCGGCTGCAGAACGACGTCGTCCTCGACCACGGTCTGGAAATCAGCGGAAGTCACCCTGATCTGGTACGGCCCGCCGACACGCAGGCCGGTGGCGAAGAACTGGCCATTGCTTCCCGTTTCGCTTCGCTGCAGCGTTCCGGATGGCACGTGCCGGATGCTGACCTCGGCACCGGCGACGGGGTTGCCGTCGGTGGTCAGCACCTGGCCGCGGATGTTGGCCGAGGTGTCCTGGGCCAGGGCGGCTTGTCCCCAGAAGCCGCAGGCCAGGACGACGAGCGCCAGCAGCTGCAGCATCCGCGGGGCGCGGGGCAACGCAACGTTATTCATTTCGAACTTACTCCCAAGGGTTTTTGTCTCAGTGGATTCGTGCGACGTTCGGTCGAGTTCGATTCCGCGCTCGTCCGGCGACGCCAGCACGGGAAGCGTAGCGATTCCGGATGACAGGCCGGTTACGGAATTTACCCAAATTTAACAGAATTGGAAAGCCGAGTCCGGGCCACGACCGGTTCGATCACGGGATTTTTTCGCCGCCGCATTTTTTTGGTCACGAAGCGCCTGAACGCCTTGTCAATCCCGACCTGTTGGCCTATACTTTGCGGCTTGCTTTCGGGGTGTAGCTCAGCTTGGTAGAGCACTGTCTTCGGGAGGCAGGAGTCGCTGGTTCGAATCCAGTCACCCCGACCACCCTGCCCCGGGTGGTCATCGGCGCGTCGTCCCGGGACGCGGCCGGCCCCAGGCACCCTTCGTAACCCGATCCCTCAAGCCGTTGCTTCGGCCCA
>JBPRGD010000337.1:0-8598 GCA_051428125.1 Candidatus Wenzhouxiangella sp. M2_3B_020 | reverse complement strand
TCGGTATCGTCGTTCGACCTTTGGATTCCAGCATCCAAAGCCTCTGGGCCCCGCATCGAGTCCGGGGCGACATGATGAAAGAACCACCAGTCCTGTCGCCCCGGCCATCGAGCCGGGACCCGGCGACCTTTTGCAGGCGAGCGTGAAGCGGCCGCAGCCCGGTACCCGGACGGACACCCATCAGGATTCGTTTTTCTGCCGCCGTGTCTCGATACACTCGGCATCAAGGCCGTTCAGCCTCCGTCCCTCGTGGGCACGAAGTTGGCGACGAACAGCGCCATGCCCCCGCTTTCGAGGTTGCGCACGATGACGATGACCGGCGCCGGCAGGGAAAGACCGGAGTCGACCTGGTAGACCGACGCGAAGCCGTTCGGGTAGATCAGCTGGCGGCAGCCGGGGGATCCGTCCAGGATGCAGCCGCGGCGCACGCCCATCGGCGAAGTGTTGGCCTCGTCCCAGGCCTTGCCGACCGCGTCGGCATTGTCGACCTGGGTCTGGACGGCGTCCATGATCGAGTTGAGGTCCCTGAAGTCCTCGGCCGACGGCAGCCCGCCGAGCTGGTTCTGGACGGCGTCGAACAGTTCGGGCCCGACCATGGTCACCGCGTTGTTGGGGCTCAGCGTCGGGTCGAACCCGAAGCCCTCGACGACCGAGTTGGGGATCTCGAACACGTGCAGCGCGAGGCTGCCGCCGGTGACGATACCGACGACTGCGCCGCCGTTGGCATAGGGCTGCAGCAGGTCGGCGGCGATGATCGTGCCCATCGCCCGGGCGACGTCACCGAGATAGGGCACGTAGAAGTCGTTGACGATGGTCGAGCGGATGCGCGTGGCGCTCATCAGGCCCGGCAGCGTGAAGCGGGCCGCGCCGGCTTTACCCGCCGCCGTGACGATGCCGGCATCGCGAAGCTCCCGGCGCACGGCCTCGATGTCGGCCCGCAGCAGCCTCGGCACGCGGGTGCCGAGCAGCGAGATGACGATGCCGGAGGCATCGAGCACCCCGAAGACGTCCGGCTCCAGCGCGGCCAGCGCCGAGGCGGTCTCGGCCAGCTCCTGGTTCAGCGCCTCGATGACCGCATCGGGCGCGGTGCCCTCGGTGAGCACCTCTTCGAGCTGTTCGGTCACGACCAGCAGGTCCAGCGTGACCTCGCGGTAGGCCTGATCGTGGGGGCCGGGGGCGAAACCGGCGGCCTCGGCGATCGACGGCGCCGGCGGCACGCCGCCGTCGGGTGCGATCGGCGAGAGCGTGCGCAGCCGGCGCGTATCGAGCGCTGTCAGCAGGTCGGCCAGCGCAGTGTCCGTGGCGAGGATGGTCGCGGTGTCGTTGGTTTCGACGGCCTCGATGAGTTGGTCGATCAACTCGCGGTACTGGTCGAGCTGCCCGGCGAATTCGCTGTAGACGTCGGCGCCCGGTCCGTCGCTGATCGGCTGCGTCACCACGACCCCGGTGCTGTGGACCTCGGCGTCGAACGAGGCCTCGACGTCGAACGGTCCCTGGCTGTCGACAAACGTCGTGATCGTCGATCCGGCGAGCGCCGGCGGTGTGCCTGACAGGCGAGTGGGGTCCATGTCCAGCGCCAGCGTCACGGCCGGCTGCGGGTCCAGCGGTGTGCCGTCGACGTCGCGCACGCTGACGGCGACCGTCGCGGTGCTGCCGGCCGGGATCGCGCTCGGCGTGACCGCGATGACCGCACGCGGTCCGCCGGAGACGGTCAGGTCTACCGACGAGCCGGGCGGGGCGAGTGCGCGCGGGGCGGGATCCTGGCCCAGCACGGTGTCGGCCGGTTGCCGATCGTCGTTGGCGAACTCGACCGTCCCGGCGCTCAGCCCGGCGCCGGCCAGCGCGGCCAGCGCATCGGCCAGGTCCAGCGCGATCGTGTCGGGGACCTGAACCGGCACCGGCCCGCGCGAGATCTCGACCTCGACCGACCCGCCGGCCTCGATCGCGGTACCGGGCGGCGGCTGCTGCGAGGCGACCTCGCCGGCCGGCACGACATCGCTGAACGTGTCGCGCAGCGGGTCGACCACGAGCTCGGCGGCCTCGACGGCGGCGACGGCCTGGCCTTCGGTCAGTCCGGCGAGGTCGGGGACCGTGACTGCCGGCACGACATCGACGACGAACGCCTGGAAGGCCGAGACGCCGACGCTGTCGGTCACCTCGATGGCCACGGTGTGCTCGCCCAGGTCGCCGAAAGACGGCGTCCAGCGGACGCTGCCCAGCGCATCCATGGTCATGCCGGCCGGGCCGTCGGCCAGCGACCAGGCCAGCGTCTCGCCGGCGTCGGCGTCGACGGCCAGCGCGCGGTAGACGTATTCGAAGCCCGGCGAGGCCAGCGTCTTTGGCGTCGAGACGATGCGCGGCGGGGCGTTCGGCGGCAGGATCGTGATCGCCACGGTGGCTGCGTTGGAGTCGAACTCGCCGTCGCTGGCGCGATACGTGAACGAGTCGTGTTCCTCTGTCCGCGCCTCGGGCAGCCGGCCGTTGATCATCGCCTGGTTCAGCCCCGGCAGCAGCCAGTGCGGCCGCTCGCGCGCCGGGATGGTCAGGTCGTCGTTGACGTTGGTGACGTGGTAGCGCTGCTGGTTCCAGATCGAGCGCATCGGCGGCCAGTCGTCGGTCGGGCTTTCCCAGACGCTGACTGCCGTGGATCCCGACGTGACGCCGCCCGGCACGACCAGTTCGGCGACGCCGTCGGCATCGATGTCAGCAAACACCGGCATCGACCAGTTGGTCGGGCGCGCCGTATCGAGATCGAATACCCCTTTTTCCGCGCCGTTCCGGCCGTCCCAGACGTGCAGTTGGCCGAATTCGTCGACAAACAGCACCTCGACGAAGCCGTCGCCGTCCATGTCCATGGTCGTGGCGCCAATCGTTCGGGTGGTCACGCTTTTGCTCCACTTCAGCGAGCCGTCGCGCCCGTCGAGCACGTCGAATCGATCGGACTCCGAGCGCCATGGCTGCAGCACGTCGGCGAAACCGTCCCCGTCGACGTCGGCGATGGACATCGGCGCCTTGTTGAAACCGAGCGGGCGCGCCACCTCCCAGGGAGTCCCCGCGGGTGTCAATAGATCGGTGCCGTCGTGATTCCAGGCCACGACGTTGCCGCGGTTGTCCGGGAACGAACTGCCGCCGCGCGTGCGCACCAGTTCGGGATAGGGGTCGTCGTCGAGATTCGCGACGATCGGAAACGCCACTGCCTGGAAACTCGAGAAATTGTCCTTGCGTGCCCACAGCAGGTCGCCGTCGTGCGACCAGGCCACGTTGCCGACGACGATCTCGGGATCGCCGTCCAGGTCGAGATCGACGACGGTTGTCCGGGTCTCGCGTCCCATGCTGGTATCGGGCTCGGCGTAGCTCTCCAGCTTTCTTCCCTCGTTGTCCCAGATCTGCACCCGTGCATTGACTGTCGTGCCGGCGCCCGGTGCCACGAGAATTTCGGGCGTGCCGTCGCCGTCGAGGTCGGCCAGCGTGATCGCCGCCTCGCTCACCACCCCCTCGTTGGTGGGCGAATTGGAGCCGACCGGAAACAGCCTCTCGCCCAGCGGCTCGCTGATCCACTTGATGTGGCCGTCGTGCTCGAACGCGTAGAGCTTGGTGTGCGACGTGACCAACGCATCGGTCTCTCCCCCGACAACAACGATCTCCGGCTTGCCGTCGAGATCGATGTCTGCGATCGCCGGCTTGGAATTTATGCTTAACTGGCGGCCGGTGAAGACGCGCTCCCAGTCCACGGTCCCGGTTTCACCGTCGAGCGCGGTCAGATATCTCGTGCAGCATCCGCTGTTGTCGATGATGAAGATTTCCGCGGCCGGGTCGTCGTCGAGGTTCGCGATCAGCGGCTGCGGGGCTGAATCGATAATTCCTCCTGAGTCCAGGAAGCGCCATTTCTCGGTCACGCCGATCGTGCCACCGGGGTTATCCGGCGTATAGGCGAACCCGCCGTCGGCATCAAGCGTCAGCGTGCCCCGTACAGGCCCGGTCTCCAGTCGGGCCGAGAGCAGGTCGTCGTTCGGGTCGGTGTCGTTGGCCAGCACGCCTTCGGGGGCCGCGACCAGCGTGTCGCCGCGCTCGACCCGGTAGCCGCCGTCGTCGACGGCCACCGGTGGGCGATTGTGATCGACAAAGACCTCGAACGACTGCGCGTCGGAGAAGCCGAACGGGTCGGCGACCGTCACGGTGACCGGGTGCGGACCCAGTTGCAAGGGCGTCGGCGTCCACTGCAGCAGCCCGGTGGTCGCATCGACGGTCATGCCGGTGGGGCGGGAAGGCAGGCTGAAGATCAGCGTGTCGCCCGCGTCCGGATCGATCGCCTGGGCCTGAACACTCATCGTCACGCCGGGTGCTGCGCCACGGTCCGGGATCGCGGCCAGCGTCGGCGGCTGATTATCGGCGACCACGGTAAGCCCGAACGTCTCGATGTCGCTCTGGCCCGAGCCGTCGCTGGCGCGCACGGTGATCGGGTGCGCTCCGGCATCGGCGCCCGCCGGCATCCAGTTCAGCAGGCCCGACGCCGCGTCGATGACGAGGCCGGCGGGTCCCGAATCCAGCGAGAAGGTCACGGCGTCGCCGGGATCGGGATCGGATGCGACGACGAGGTACTGGTAGGCATCGCCGACCAGTGCGGTCTGGTCCGGAATCGGGTCGATCAGCGGCGAGGCCGATGGATCGACGACCCGGACGCCGAACGTCAGCGTGTTGGCCAGGCCGGCGAGGTCCTCGACGTGCACGGTTACCGAGTCGGTTCCGACCTGGTCTTCAGTCGGGGTCCATTCGATCTCGCCGTCGTTGGCCCGGATCGACATGCCGGACGGCGCATCTGTCAGCGAAAAGGTCAGGCCGGCCTGGTTGGCCGGATCCGAAGTGTCGACATCGACGACCAGCGACCGGCCGGCGGCCGTAGCCTGTTCGTCGACGGGCACGAACTGCGGCACGTTGCCGGTGCCTTCGAACGAGTTGACGAACATGATCTCGCCGGCGCCGGCCGTGACGCGGGCCGGGAGAAACACGGCCAGGCCCGCTGCGAGCAAGAGCGACGAGAGCTTCATGGATGCGTCCATCTCATTGCCCCCCGGCCAGCGGGTTGGCGACCCGGAAGACGTCGCGCGCAGCGTTGGTGTCGCCGGGAACCAGGTTGGTGGCGTCGGACTCGAACGCGATCCAGCCGCCGTCGCCCGAAATGACCGGGTTGTAGCTGTGGCCGTCGGACTCGCCGGTGGCCGGTCCGCTGACCCGGATGGTTTCACCGGTCGTGCGGTCGTGGACGAAGACATCGGCGCGGGCGTTGGTATCGCCGGCAACGAGGTTGGCGGCCATCGAGCGGAAAACGACAAATCGGCCGTCGTCGGACAGGCCGGGCTCGAAGCTGTCGTGCTCGGCCTGGTTCCCGTCGCTCGCCACACTGACGCGCTCGGTCGTGTCGGTCGTCAGATCGCGCACGAAGATGTCCCAGTGCCCGTTGGTATCCCCGGCGACCAGGTCCGAGGCCTGCGAGCGGAACGCGACGAAGTCACCGTTGCCGGACACGAACGGCCGGAGACTGTCGCCGTTGCCGGGGATGCCGGCCGGCGTGACGCTGACCATCAGGGTGCTGCTTCCTGCATTGCGGAACCGCACGAACGCGTCCTCGTGGCCGTTGAGGTCGTCGGCGACCAGGTCGTCGGCGTAGGAATGAAACGCCACGACGTTGCCGTCGTCCGACAGCGTGGCCGAGGCGCTTTCGCCGCGGCCCCCGTCCCCCGACGAGTCGCGCGAGACCCGCTCCAGGGGCGGTGCAGGGTCGGTTGCTATGTCGAACACGAACACGTCGAAGGTGCCGTTGGCGTCGTCGTTCGGAGGCCGGACGCTGGCCGGGTAGGCGTCCTGGAACGGAGACTTCGAATGGAATGCCACGAACTGCCCGTTGCCCGACAGGCTCGGCAACAGTCGTCCCTTGTGACGCGAGGCAGGATTGCCGCTGACCTCGCGCGGCAGCAACTGTTCGACCGTGCCGGTCGTGGCGTCGAACACGGCCGTCAGCGTCACCTTGTTCATCTGCACGCGACTTTCGAACGCCACGGTGTTGCCGTCGTCGGAGATGCTGGGCGCCATGCTGTAGGCCGGCGTTTCGCTGCCGTCGGGCTGCAGGCTGATGCGAGCCGTCGTCCCGGTGTCCATATCGCGCAGGAAAACGTCGGTCCAGTCGTTGGTGTCGCCGGTGATCAGGTTGTCGGCGTTCGAGCGGAACGCGACGACCGAGCCGTCGTCGGAGATCGAGGCCTGGTAACTGTCGGCGTTGGCCTGCGCTTCGTCGTCGGCGACGCTGATGCGCTCGATCTGGGCGTTGCCAGTCGAGCACGCGGCCGCGGCGAGTGCCAGCAGGGCCGCCCGGAGGTATTGCCCGACAGGATCAGGCATCATGATTGCGCTCCGATCGATTGTTTCTGCTCTGTAAAGCGCAATAGGCAGGAAACCGTGACAACCCGCGTCGCAGCGACGCATGCGCACGGCCGCACTCGTTCGAGCGGCCTTCGGATACCACGGCCAGCGCCGGGGCAGATTCGTTTCGCTCATTCTTCCCCCCGCGTCGGCACGAAGTTGGCCACGGCAACTGCCATGCCGCCCCCTTCCAGATTGCGCACGATGACGGCGACCGGCGCCGGCAGGCTTAGCCCGGATTCGACCTTGTACACGGATGCGATGCCGCCCGGGTAGACCAGCTGCCGGCAGGTCGGGAAGTTGTCCAGGATGCAACCGCGCAAGACCGCCGACGGCACCGTATTGGCTTCTTCCCAGGACTCCTGTATCGCATTTGCGTTGTCTAGCTGGGTCTGAACGGTGTCCATGATGGAGTTCAGATCCTTGAAATCCTCGGCCGACGGCAGGTCGCCGAGCGCATCCATGACCGTGTCGATCAGATCCGGCCCGACGATGGTCACGGCATTGTTGTCGGCGACGAGTGGATCGAAGCCGAAGCCTTCGATCACCGAGTTCGGTATTTCGAACACGTGGATGGCCAGGCTGCCGCCGGTCACGACGCCGACGATGGCGCCGCCGTTGACGTAGGACTGCAACAGGTCCGCGGCAACGATCGTACCCATGGCGCGGGCGACGTCGCCGAGATACGGGACGTAGAAGTCGGTGACGATCGACTGCCGTATGGAGCTGGCCGACATGATCCCCGGCAGCGTGAACCGGCCGGCGCCGGCCTTGCCCGCCGCCGTGACGATGCCGGCATCGCGAAGTTCCCGGCGCACGGCCTCGATGTCGGCCCGCAGCAGCCGCGGCACGCGCGTGCCCAGCAGCGAGACGATAGCGCCCGAGGCATCGAGCACGCCGTATACATCGGGCTCCAGCGCGGCGAGCGCCGAGGCGGTCTCGGCCAGTTCCTGGTTCAGCGCCTCGATGACCGCATCGGGGGCGGTGCCTTCGGCGACGACCTCTTCGAGCTGTTCGATCACGGCCAGCAGGTCCAGCGAGACCTCGCGGTAGACCGGGTCGTCGGGCCCGGGGATGAGGCCGGCGGCCTCGGCGATCGATGGCGACGGCGGCACGCCGCCGTCGGGGGCAATGGGGGAAAGTGTGCGCAGCCGGCGCGTGTCGAGCGCGTCCAGCAGGTCGGCCAGGGCCTGGTCGATGCCCAGGATGGCCGATGTGTCGTTGGTCTCGACCGCTTCGATGAGTTGTGCGATCAACACGCCGTAATCGTCGAGTTGTTCGGCGAACCGGCTGTAGACGTCCGCGCCGGGCCCGTCGCTGATCGGCTGGACGACCACGGCCCCGGTGCTGCGGGTCTCGGTGTCGAACGTCGCCTGGACCTCGAACGGCCCCTGGCTGTCGGCAAACGTCGTGATGGTCGACCCGGAAAGCGCAGGGGGCGTGCCGGCCAACGCGGCAGGATCGACGTCCAGCGCCAGCGTCACGTCCGGCGGCGGATCCAGCGGCGTGCCGTCGACGTCGCGAACGCTCACGGCCACCTCGGCCGAGCCGCCGGCCGGGATCACGTCGGGCGTGACAGTAATCACCGCACGCGGCCCCCCGGAAATCGTCAGGTCTACCGACGAGCCGGGGGCGACCAGCGCCCGCGGCGGCGGGTCCTGGCTCAGCACGGTGCCGGCGGGCTGGCGGTCGTTGACGAACGCGACCGTTCCGTCGTCCAGACCCGCCGCGAGCAGCGCGGCGAGCGCGTCGTCGAACCGGAGCGCGATCGTGTCGGGGACCTGGACCGGGACCGGCCCGCGCGAGATCTCGACTTCGACCGAGCCGCCGCCAGCTATCGCGGTGCCGGGCGGCGGCTGCTGCGAGGCGACTTCGCCGGCCGGCACCAAATCGCTGAACGTGTCGCGCAGCGGGTCGACGACCAGCCCGGCGGCCCCGACGGCGGCGATGGCCTGGGCTTCGGTCAGGCCGGCCAGGTCGGGCACCGCGAGCGCCGGCACGACTTCGATGACGAATGCCTGGAAGGCCGAAACGCCGACGCTGTCGGTGACCTCGATCGCGATGGTGTGCTCGCCGAGATCGCCCGCCGACGGCGTCCAGCGTACGGTACCCAGCGCATCGATGGTCATCCCGGCCGGCCCCTCGGCCAGCGACCAGGTCAGGGTCTCGCCGGCATCGGCGTCG
>JBPRGD010000336.1:0-2146 GCA_051428125.1 Candidatus Wenzhouxiangella sp. M2_3B_020 | reverse complement strand
GCCGAACGTCTCGCCGCCCGAAAACAGCGTCGAGCGACCTCGCATGCTGATCCGCCGCGGGTCCTCCGCGCTGTTTTCGGTCATATCGATCACGGCGACGGACTGGTTGTCGGTCTGGTCGATCTCCAGCTCGTAACTGCCCTCGCCGCCGGAGTGCGATACGCCGAGCACGTAGGTGCCGGGGGCGAGCAGCAGGCCCGCGGCGGCCGCCGGCCGCACGCCCTGCTGCGTCGATAGTTGAAAGACCGACGCCGGTTTCGACGGCAGCGCCTCGGGAATCTCGCCGCGCGCGTCCACGAATTCGGTGAACTCGAAAACGTCCAGCTTGGTCAGCGCGCCGGCGCGGCCGGTCAGCAAGAGGTCGAACCGCCGGCCGGCGTGCTCGTCGCCGACGACCAGCAGGTAGCCGTCCTGGTCCTGGCCCTTCAACTCTCCGAGGACCCGGACGACATCCTTTTCGGTCGGCAGGTCCAGCGGCACGGCCTGGTGCGGGGCATCGTTGGGCTCGGCGTCGTGCAGAAGTTCCGTCAGTGCGGCCGCGCTTCGGCTTGCCAGCGCGAACAGCAGGACGGACGCGATGATGGCCGCGGAACGGAATCGATGGGAGGGGAATCCACGGCTGCTTTTCATCCGCTCGACCTCGTTGAATGGAACTCGCCAGAAGTGTCCGCTCGGACAGGCGGCTTGCGTAACCTATAGTAGGCGCGCACGTGACGCAGCGCGCAAACGCGCTCCTTCTGTTGTTACGTCGAGCAAGATCCTGGAACGCCATCCGCCGGCCTGCCCTGATGAATCACGATGAGATCGGCGGAAATATCCGGACGGTGCCATGAACGATTCGAGTCTTCGTACCCCCATCCGCAGCAGCATCCGCCTGGCCGTGCAACGGTGCCATGTCTTCGCGTTCGGGCTTCTGCTCGGGCTCCCCGCCGCCGCACCCTGCGCCGAGGTGACCTGGCCGCCGCCCGAATCGATCGAGCAACAGGCCGAACGGACGGTCCGACTGATCGAACGCCTGGAAGAGCTGGTTCCCCAACCTCCGGACGACATGACCGATCGTGCCTTCGCACTGGATTTCGATATCGGGGCCGCCGCGCTGCTGCCGCCTCCTTCGGATCGAAGGGTCGCTTTTCGGTCCGGGCCCATGGTCGCCGGCCGACGAACGGGCACCCTGCCGAACGGCGCGCTGAAGACGCACACGGACATCCTGTGGAACCCCTCGACATCGCTGGTGCGCATGGATGACGATTCGATTCGCCTGGACACCGCAGGCGCGATCGGCCAGGGCGTGCGCGAGACACTGGTCGAATCCATGATCGCGGGCGTTCACCCGGGTTGGTCGGCGCGCACACCACGCTCGCTGGTCGACAGCGAACAGGCTCTGGCGAAGCAGGATCTGTCGTCCTGGCCGGACGCAGCCAGGACCGCGCTCCTCGGTGACCTGGACGACGGATATCTCGTCGCGATCGCCGACGATCCGGGACCGCACTGGTGGCGCATCGATCCGGTGACCGGACAGACCCTGGGGATGAGCCCCGTCGGTGGTTCGGAGATCATGGAATATCTGATCACGACCGCGGGAATCGCCATATCGGTTGCGCTGTTCGCCAACAGCGTCGAAAGCTGCGATGAGCAGTACGCCGACAACCAGGCAATGGCCGATTGCTGCATCGTGGGCAACCTCGGCGCAACCTACCTGACGTCTGGAGCCAGTGCGGCAGGCGCCGCGGCCACGACCACGGGCAATGCACTCTACGCCGCTACCGGATCGATCAAGTCGACGCTCGGTTGGACCGCGGCCGATATCGGTGCAGGCCTCGGAATCGGCGCGGTCGACGGCGTCGGCGCGTTCTGCCGCGCCTATCTCGGCCAGAATTAACCGCCCGGGAACAGTCGATCGCATCGGCGACCGCCCGGGCACCGGAGGCGGCGGTGTCAGCTTACGACGTATAATCGCCGTTCCTCGGAACACGCTCCCTTCATGACCCTCCTCGTCTTCTACCTCTTCCTGGCCATCGGCGTCTCGTTCCTCTGCTCCATCCTCGAGGCCGTGCTGCTTTCGATCACACCCGCGCACATCGCCGTGCTCAACGAGGGCGGCCACAAGGCGGGAAAGCTGCTCCGGCGCCTGAAGCGCGACATCGAC
>JBPRGD010000335.1:0-2452 GCA_051428125.1 Candidatus Wenzhouxiangella sp. M2_3B_020 | reverse complement strand
GTCGAAGCTGTCGGCCAGCGTCACCGAGAAGGTGATCGGAAGCCCCTTGAGCAGGCTGGCGTCGATCCTCGCGCCGTCGGCGACGAGCGCGACCGTCTCGTCGGTCTCGACGTTCACGATCGCCACCTCGAAGCCGCTCGGCTCGGGCGCCGGTTCGGGCGCCGGTTCGGGGGTGGGCTCGGGCGCCGGTTCGGGGATGGGCTCGGGCGTCGGTTCGGAGGTGGGCTCGGGCGCGGGCTCGGGCGTCGGCTCCGGCGTGGGCTGAGCTCCTGGCGCCTGCGGCTCGCTCCCGGGGGCGCGCGTGTCCCAAACCATGATCTCGTTCGAGGGCAGCTCGACCGGGGCCCGCTCGAACGGCTCCAGATACGCCTCGTCGAAGCCTTCCAGCTTGATCGGCACGAGGTACGGATGCGCCTCTCCGGTGAAGCGGTCCGTGATCCAGAAGACCACCGGCGACGTCCAGGCGCCGTCGGCGCCCTTCACCGCTCCATGAAGCTCCAGCAGTTGATCGACCGTCAGGTCGCCGTCCTCGCCCGCCTTGTACTTGACGCCGTCGTAGACCTTCGTCGGCTGATCGATCCAGAGGTTCGAACCGAAGCGGTAGGCGCCGATCGTATCGGTCACGTCGCCGCTGACGAGCAGGGTTTTGTCGCGAGGCGAGAGCGTAAGATCGGCATCGGGATCAAGCTCGAGCAGCGGCCTTTCAAGAATGTCGCTGCGATCGATCGTGTGGCGCGGGATGACCGCGTCCGCGGAGTCCACCTCTCGATCGACGTTTTTGAACGTGGTGTTCGCCAGGACGCCGTTCGCGTTGAACCCCCTGTTGAAGACACCGGTGCTGAAGTTCTCGATGTGCGTGTTTACTAGCGTCGTGTCCTCGTGCTTATCCGAGAGGTAAACCGCTTTGCCGCCACCATTTCCCAAGAACAGAGAGTCCTTGATGACATACTCCGCCGTGTAGTTGAACAGATCGATAGCCCGGTTCGTGTTCCACACCGTGAAGTCGACGATCTCCGAACGGAGGTCGGTGGTGATGCTGACCGACTGGCGGTGGCCGGAGTCGAAGGCGACATCGACGGCGAGCGCGGTGTTGCCGACGAAGCCGAGGATGGCGGGCTCTTCGTGGTCCTGGTCGGCCTTGAGGGGCGCCGGATCGAAGCGAACGGCGTCGCGATCCGGATCCTGCACGCTGGCCTCGGCGCCGCGGAACATCCAGGCGGTGGTCGCATTCGCCGCGATGTTGTCCTGCTGGACGATCAGACGCGACTGATTCTCGTAGGCGACGCCGGAATGGCCGAAATCGCCGGCGAGCTCGTCGCGCTTGATGCTGAACTCGCTGTCGCCGGGGATCGAGCTGACGAGGTTGCCGATCCACTGCCCGGTCTCGTTGCCATCCTCGGAGACGATGCCCGCGCCCAGGACGTCGTAGACGAAATTATAGTCCACGGCGGCGTGGCTGGCGTGCTGGACGATGCCCCAACCCGGCCCGCCGACCACGGCGTTGCCGGTCGCGATCGCCATCTGCGCGCCGTCCTGCGCGCCGGTCTCGTGAAGGTGGAGGGGGTAGCGGCCCTCGACGTTGCCGTCCTGGTTGAGCGGCCTGCTCTTGTCCGTGCGGCCGAGCTCATTGAACTCGGCGTACCGGATCTCGGTGTCCGGCGTGTGCATCGCCATGACGTGCCCGCGGACGCCGTCCGGGTTCTCGCTCGAGATGACCACGTTGCGCGACGTGTTGCCGACATAGGTGGGGAGATCATGGCCGGCGGGCGTGTCGTGGTCGTAGCGCAGCGGCGCGTTCAGGGTGATGACGTCGCCATCGATCGCCTTGATGGTCCGCTCTTCGTCCTGGAACTGCCCCTGACGGGTGCCGATGACCACGATCTTGTCGCCGATATTCCAGTTGGCGGCGTCGCCCTCGACCGTGATCACGCCGTCTCCGGCCCGCGCCTCCTCGGCGAGCGTCAGGTAGCTCTCCTTCTTCGCGCCGTGGATCTCGAAGCGGCCCTGGGCGACGACGCCGCGGCCAAGCTGGTCGGGATCGGCCGAGAGGTCGATCGGCCCGTTGTCGGCGATGACGATCTCGGCCTTGACGTCTGCACGGACGGGCTTCTCGGCGGTGCCGATGGTCAACGTGGAGTCCGGCGTGGCGATTAGCGTGTCGACGACCATCCGGGTGTCGATATCGGTGGCGAAGCGCAAGGCTCCGTCGACCCGGACGGCGTGCAGGCGGGCGTCGCTGACGGCGTCGTACTCGACCGCCACGGTCTGTGGAATATGGACGTCCGCGTCAGATCCGGGGACCCGGGCGCCGGCCCAGGTCGAAGGATCGGACCAGGCGCCGCTCTTCACCGCCACATGCGTCGCGTCTGCGGGATCAAGCAGCGTCGCTACGGCATCGGACGGCCCGAAGGACATGTCCATTCGCTGTCACCTTGTTGTCTGCGGGAGGGCT
>JBPRGD010000334.1:0-1408 GCA_051428125.1 Candidatus Wenzhouxiangella sp. M2_3B_020 | reverse complement strand
ACGCAGCGGACGCGTGGCGGCGGAAGCCGGCAGCAAACCATCCTGAAGCAGCGCCGGAAGTCACCGCCGAAAAAGACGAACACCGGCGGAGGAGCCGAGACGCTCATCAACCCGTCGCAGACGCGTAGCGTGAAGCCGCCGATGTTCAGCATTCCGACCGCCGGGACGACACCGCCGAAGGCGACGCCGGAGGTCGACCCGGGGCTGGACTTCGAGACCGGTGAAACGACCGGCAGCGTCGACGTTCTATCGCCGCCAGACACGACGTTCCGGACCGGTACCTTCACGGACTACGCGACGACACCGGACCAGACGAACCCGCAGACGCAGCCGCCGGACACCAAGACGCCGACCGGTACCACGACGACGAGCATCTCAACGCCGGACGTCCCGACCACGACGACACCGGACGTCCCGATGATGCCGACGCTCTCACCGCCGGAGCCACCGCGCCGGAAACCGAAGGGGCTGCCGTACCTCGGTGCGCCGGGCGGCGGTGGGCGGTACGCCGCCCGCGGGTTCAAATCGTACAGCGACCAGCAGTTCGAATACGAGTTCGCGACCGTTAGCGGGTTCCTCACCGGCGGCGAACCGAAGGCGAACGGCAGGAAGAAGTCCGGGGGCGGGCTGCTATGAAGCCACGCGAACGCATCACCGCGCTCCAGCGTGACACCAGAGCCCAGCCGATCGGTATCGCGCACTTCGTGCTCGTGCTTGTCGGCATCGCGCTCGTGTTCATCATCATGAGCGTCGCGTTCGAAGGCGTCCAGACAGCCACGAGCGGTCACATCGATGACCCGACATACCAGGAGGGCCGCGGCTACATCGCGCCGATGTTCTTGTCGGCGCTCGTCCCGTTCTTCGGCATCAGCGTCATCGGGCTGCTGACGTACACCATCTACAAGCGGCCCGGAGGAATCTGACGATGAGCGCGGATAGACTCGTCTCGTTCGTGTTCGTTCTGACCGGCGTGTTCCTCATCTTCATGGCGCAGTTCGTCGCCGCAGCCACGCTCGACCCGATACGCGATGAACTCGGCGACGCCGAAAGCATCGAGAAGTACAACGGGAAAGAACACATGGACGACATCTACCGCGCCGTGGTCGTTGAAGTCCCGACCATCGCCGGCGTCGGGTTGTTCGTGATCGCTGGCTGGCGCGAGTACCGCCGGCAGCGCGTGACCGCACTCGCTGGAGGGCCACGATGACGCGCGACAGTCCCGCGAAGCTCGGTGAGCGCCTTGACGAACACCAGCTCGAAGACATCGCGTCGTTCATCTCGCGTCGAGAAGGCCGGCGCGTCACTGTGGAGGACGTTCTGTACGGCCCGGCGCGACGCAACGGGGGGCGATGATGCGGCGGGGGTGGCGAACGTACGTCGCAGTAATCCTGACCGTGCTGACGGTCGC
>JBPRGD010000333.1:0-2934 GCA_051428125.1 Candidatus Wenzhouxiangella sp. M2_3B_020 | reverse complement strand
TGTCAACGGCGGCGAGAAAGTCGGCCACGTGGCGGCGCAAAACCAGGCCAGTGGCGCGGCGCCGAGCGCCATGGCCCGCGCGCTCGTCATATAGCTGGCGTGGGCCATGGCGCTTTGGCCCGTAGGGCCAACCCTGCGGCGGCGGATCAGGCGCCGGCTTCGGCCTTCCGGGCGCGGCTCTGACCGAGACGGTAGCTGTCGCCGTTCATCTCGAGGATGTTGACGTGGTGGGTGAGCCGGTCGAGCAGAGCGCCGGTGAGACGCTCGGAGCCAAACACCTCGGTCCACTCGTCGAAGGGCAGGTTGCTGGTGATCAGCGTGGCGCCGCGTTCGTAGCGCTGCGAGATCAGCTCGAACAACAGCTCGGCGCCGGTTTTCGAGAGGGGGACGAAGCCCAGTTCATCGATGATCAGGAGCTTCTGGCCGGCGAGGTGCTTCTGCAAGCGGAGCAGCCGGCGCTCGTCTCGGGCTTCCATCATCTCGTTGACGAGCGCGGCGGCGGTGGTGAACGCGACCGACAGGCCCTTCTGGCAGGCGGCGAGGCCCAATCCCAATGCGGCATGCGTCTTCCCCGTGCCGCTGGGCCCGAGAGCGATCACGTTCTCGCGGCGTTCGATCCATTCGCAGCGGGCCAGCTCCAGCACCAGCATCTTGTTGAGCCTGGGGATCGCCTTGAAGTCGAAGCTGTCGAGGCTCTTGGCGACGGGGAACTTCGCGGCCTTGATGCGGCGCTCGATCATCCGCCGCTCGCGATCGATCAGTTCCAGCTCGACCAGCCGGGTCAGGAACTGGACGTGGTCCAGCCCCTCGGCCGCGCATTGGCGTGCGAGCTTGTCGTACTCCCTGAGGAAGGTCGGCAGCTTCAGCGTCTTGAGGTGATGGGCGAGCAGGATCTGCGGCGCGTCGCTCATGCCGCATCGCCCGACACCAGGCACATGTAGCTGGCCGCCGAGGTCGTCGCGACCGTTGCGCGCGGCAGATAGGGATAGACGTCGAGGTCCAGCTTCGGCGGCCGCTTCTCGACATGGCACAGCACCAGGTGCTTGACTGCGTCGAAGCCGACGGCGCCGAGCTGCAGCGCCCTCTTCACCGCGGCGTGCAGGTCGTCGACGCCGAAGGTCTCCAGCAGGCGCAGGACCTGGACGTACTCGCGCCGCCCGGCCTTGATCATCCGCGCCTCCATCAGCCGGCGCAGGGTCGCGAACTCGGGCGGCAGGTCCCATTCCGCCAGCGGGGCCGCCTGGTCGAGGGCGTTTATCTTCCGCTCGATCAGCGGCAGATAGTGGAGCGGATCGAAGACCATGTCCTCGCGGTCGTAGCAGCGCGGATGGCGCGCGATGACGTCGCCGCCGCAGCCGATCACCACCGCATCGACATAGCCGCGGATCCAGACGTCGCGATGGCCGTAGGCGACAGGGACCGAGTAGTCGTTGGTCTTGTAGCGCACCAGCGACTGGGAGCTGACCCGCCCCGTGGCCTGATCGCAGGCGTCGAACGGCGCCGCCGGCGGATCGGCCATCGCAGCCATGTCGCGCGTCAGCCGCTCCCCGATGGTCTCCGCATGGCCCCGCAGGACATCGGCCTGACGCTTGCGGCACTGCGCCTCCAGGTGGGCGTTGAACGCGTCCCAGGTCGCGAACCGCGGGATCGGAACCATGAAGTTGCGCCGCGCATAGCCGACCAACCCCTCCGCGGCGCCCTTGTCATTGCCCTTGCCTGGCCGCCCGTAGCGGTCGCGGAACAGGTAGTGCGACAGGAACCCGCTGAAGAGCGTGGCCCGCCGCCGCGTCCCGTCGGGCAGGATCTTCGACACCAGGCATCGGTCGTTGTCGTAGAGCACCGACACCGGGACCTTGCCGAAGAAGGCGAAGGCGTGGACGTGGCCGTCCACCCACGCCTCGGCCGTCGCCGCCGGATAGGCCCGCACGAAGCAGGCGTCGCTGTGCGGGAGGTCCATGACGAAGAAATGCGCCTTCTGCGCCACGCCGCCGATGATGGCGTGAGCCTCGCCGAAATCGGCCTGAGCATGCCCCGGCGGATGCGCCAGCGGCACGAACATCTCGCGGCCGCGCCGGTCGCGCTCCCGCATGTAGTCCTTCACGATCGTGTAGCCGCCGGTGAAGCCGTGCTCGTCGCGAAGCCGCTCGAACACCCGCTTCGCCGTGTGCCGCTGCTTCCGGTGAACCCCGCGATCACCCTCCAGCCAGCCGTCGATGATCTCGGTGAACCCGTCCAGCTTGGGCCGCTTCACGGGCGCCGTCCGCCGGTATCCGGGCGGAACCGAGAAGGCCAACATCTTCCGAACGCTGTCGCGTGACACCCCAAAATGCCGCGCCGCCTCCCGCTGGCTCATGCCCTCCGCGCACGCCAGACGAACCTTGCGATACATGTCCACGGTGATGATCCTCCCGCCCTCCCCAGCAAACCCAGGAAGGACAAAGGTGGACGACTATTGCGCCGCCCGCAGCGGGATCACCCCGCCGCTACCGTGGCCGACTTTTCCACCGCCGTTCTCAGTCGTGCCCGGCGGCCACAGCCCGGCCATGCGATCGCTCTCTTCATTCCTCCAGGACCTTTCGCGACGATGGTGTTGAACTCGACGAGATGTCCGTGCGGCTCATCGACCGGCATCGTCCGCTGCCGCACCGGCTCCTGGCCGACTTTCCCGGGATCATGCGTTTGCCGAGTGCAACGATCCTGCGCTTGGTGCTAGGCTTACGCAGCGGAAGTATCGGGGCATTGCGAGGCGGACCATGCGGCGGCAAAGCATCTTCGGACTTGCTACGGCGGCGGTCGCGCTGCTCGGGGGGCCGGCCGCGCTGGCCGTCGCCGACGACCTCGACGAAACCGGCGCGCGGCTTGCGGCGCTGCTGCGGGCGGGGCGGAGCGTGATCTCGAACCATCAGGCGCTCATCAACGACCCGACCGTCGGGG
>JBPRGD010000332.1:0-3429 GCA_051428125.1 Candidatus Wenzhouxiangella sp. M2_3B_020 | reverse complement strand
TACCTGAGCTCACCGGAAATTCTCTTCCAGCTCGGGATCATCGCCGTCGCCGTCGTTCCCGCCTGGTTCGTCTCCGGGTTCGTCGAAAGAAAGATCGAAGGCCTTGTGCGGCGGATCCACGGGATGCGCGGCCTGCTGCGGGTGATCGTCGCGTTCCTGCGCCGGCTGCAGTGGTTCTTCATCGCGCTGTTCCTCGGGATCGCCTACATCGCGACAAGCATCGCGGCGTGGCCGGGAAGCCGCCACCTGATCTACGGCGCGATGCTGCTATCCGCCGCGTGGCTGTTGATCTCGGCAATTTCGCGCATCATCCGCCACAGGTCGGTCGCGAAGCTGTTCGCCGTCGTCGCGTGGGCCTACGTCGCTGCCAAGCTTCTCGGCGTCACCGACGACATCCAGGCCATCCTGGAAAGCGCGACGATCCCGGTGCTGGAGATCTCGCTCTGGCAGGTCCTGACCGCCCTGATCGCGATCATCGTCCTGTTGTGGATCGCGCTGAAGCTGGGAAACATCCTGGATTCCCGGATCCAGAAGACCGAGGACCTGACCCCTTCGCTCCGCGTGCTGCTCGGCAAGATCACGCGGATTTCCCTGATGATCTTCGCCGTCCTCGTCGGCATGCAGCTTCTCAACATCAACCTGACGGCACTGACCGTGCTGTCCGGTGCCGTTGGCGTCGGCATCGGCTTCGGGTTGCAGAAGGTCGTGTCGAACTTCATCTCCGGCATCATCATCCTGATGGACCAGTCGATCAAGCCGGGCGACACGATCACGCTGGGCGAGACGTTCGGCTGGATCCGCGAGCTCCGGGCGCGCTTCGTCTCGGTCATCACCCGTGATGGGCGCGAATACCTGATCCCGAACGAGGATTTCATCACGACCCAGGTGGTCAACTGGTCGTTCTCCGACAAGTACGTCCGTCTGGACGTGCCGTTCGGCGTGTCGTACGAATCGGATCCGCACGAGGTCATCCGGCTTGCCAAGGAAGCGGCGGCCGAAGTGGGGCGCGTCGATTCCCGGTACAAGCCGCCGGTCTGCTGGATGACCGAGTTCGGAGACAGTTCCATCAACTTCCTGCTGAGGTTCTGGATCGACGATCCGCAGCGCGGGATGACGAACATCCGGGGCACTGTGCTGCTTGCCTTGTGGGATAAGTTCAAGGAAAACGATATCAGCATCCCGTTCCCGCACCGCGAAGTGATCATGCGCACGCCGGTGACAGTCGAGCAGGGCAAGGCGGACGACCCGGACTAGTGCGCGGCAGCCATGTTGTTCCTGCACTTCCGCAGCGAACCACCGCGTCTGTTCCGAACCTCGCAGCCGGAAAGAGAAGAGTGTGAGTGATGCCGTTCTCGGAACGATGGTGCCGTGGACGTTCAGCCCCCACCCCGGCCCTTCCCCTGCTGGTCGGCAGGGTATGGAAGCGGGTGTCGGCCGGCCAGCGACCCGGAACAGTGCCCTTGCACGGCGGTCGGCGTACATCAAGCCTCGAGCTCGAGCAGGAATCCAAATGACGCAAGACCAATCAGCACACGACGAACTCGCCCGTCTCCGACAGCTGGCCCGGCTCCTCGACAGCGCCATCCCGCTGCCCGGCGGTTATCGCATCGGGCTCGACGGGATCATCGGGTTGATTCCCGGCATCGGCGATGCGGTTACCGCGTGCGCGGCAGCCTGGATCGTGGTTCGCGCCGCACAGATGGGTGCGTCCACCGCGATGCTGGTGCGCATGATGTGGAACATCGTCCTGGAACTCGTGGTGGGTGTCGTTCCGATCCTCGGCGACGTGTTCGACTTCGCATGGAAGGCCAACGACCGCAACATCGCACTGCTCGAGGAGCAGGTCCACCGGCTCGACGGCGGCGGCACCGCCGGGCGCCGGCTCACGACCGCCACCCTGCTGCTGCTCGGCGCCTTCCTGCTCCTGCTCGGGTTGCTGCTGGTGGGTGTGTTCTGGCTGTTGTTCAACCTGCTTCAAGCTTCGGGCGCAGGTTGACGAAGCCTGGAACGAGGAGGCTCGGGGCATGAGCTTGTCTCCCACTTCCTTGACATACGCCCGAGCGGGTCCGTGCCACGGGTCCGATCGGCACCTGGAGACCGGAGACGATCCGTTAGACTCCGCGTCATGACGCTGACGACCCGAACCGTGATCCGAGAGCCGTTTCCGTCGGGCCGGCTGGCTCCGTGCTTCTGCGGCAGCGGCCAACGATTCAAGCACTGTTGCGGCGCGGCGGACCGACAGGGCAAGGTGCCACACGGCATCGGCATCGTGCCGGACTTCCTCGGCGTCGATGAGTGTCGATCCATGGTCGAGTTCGCCGGGCGCTGCCACGCCGAGCGCCTGAAGGTCTTCGATGCGGATCGCTCCACTCCGAACAACACGGTGATGAAGGTCGATGGCGGGCGGGTGACCGAGCGGGTCGATCTCCGCGAGAAGCACGCGGTGCTGAACCGCTGGGTCCAGCGCGCGCTCGAACGTCGGATCGCGCCCGAATTCGGTCGACGCTTTGCATGGTTCGAGCGCCCGCAGATGCTGAAGTACAAGTCCGGCGGGTTCTACAAGGCCCATGCCGACAGTGACTTCTTCCTGCCCGATCGCAAGGTCTGGCAGAAAACGCTGGATCGCGATGTCAGCCTGCTGATCTACCTCAACGAGAATTTCAGCGGCGGCGAACTGCACTTCCAGCATTTCGGATTCACGCTGCGACCGAAGGCCGGCATGCTCGTCTACTTCCCTTCCGACGCTCGCTACATGCACGCCGCGCAGCCGGTGGAGTCGGGCGTGCGCTACGCCGTGGTCAGCTGGTCGGCCTTTGCCGACGAACCGCGCGTCAAGGCGCAGCGGCCGCGGAAGGCCGTTGCCCTCGACGGGAACTAGACGGTCTGCGTGTTTTCGTGTTCGCGCCCCACCGCGAGCCAGGACGCTTCATGTATCAGTCATGAAATCGGCGTAAGCCGGGTCGTTCCGGATCGGGTCGTAGTACGGCAGATGCGGCTCGATGAAGGGATGGACCTGGCTGGGTTCGGCGATCGCCGACCGCAGGCATTCGACGGCGGCGGAAGTGGCCCCGGCCAATCCCAGCGCGCGGCAGGCGTGATGTCTCAATATGACCCGTTCCGCCAGGTCCTGCTCGGCTTCTCGAAACCATCGCCGCACGAGCCGTTCGGTCTCGGCAGTCTTTCCCTTGATCGCCGCCAGGTAGGCCAGGATGAGGTTGGTGTTGGTCGCGAAGCTGTCGTTTCGGGGTAGGGCCTGTTGTTCCAGCGCGGTCCGCGCCTCGACCACTGCCGGGCCGGTCCGGGCTTGCTCCGACAGAAAATGATCCGTGATCACGCGTGCCAGTTCGATGCCGGGAACGCCGGGTGCCGCCCATTCGTCGGCGGGTGGTGCTTCGGCAGCTGCCAGGAGGCTCGCCGCGCCGTCGAAAT
>JBPRGD010000331.1:0-6472 GCA_051428125.1 Candidatus Wenzhouxiangella sp. M2_3B_020 | reverse complement strand
TTCATTCGCGGCCCGGAGGCCGCTCCTACGGGGGAAGAGGGCGACGCGGGCAAATCGCGCGGCGGGCGTGGCGAAACGGGTTTTACGGAATTGGAATTCATTCGCGGCCCGGAGGCCGCTCCTACGGGGGATGAAAATGATCCGGGCAAGGCGCGCGGCGGGCGGGCGAAACCAATTCCTTGGTTTGAATTTCATTCGCGGCCTGGAGGCCGTTCCTACGGATCACGAGATTGACCAGGGCAAGCCGCGCAGCGGGCATGGAGAACCGCGGGCGGAGCGGCCGCGGTGAAAGCATGGTCCGTTGCATCGGCGACGCAGGGCCGCCCTACCCGCCCGATTCGCCGACGAGATGCCGCATCAACGCCCGCAATGCGGCCGGCTTGACCGGCTTGAACAGCTGCGTGAAGCCCAGCGACTCGATGCGGGCGGTCAGTGCCTCCTCGCGGTCGGCGGTCACGACCAGCACCGGTACGTCGGCTTCCATGACGCCGATGACCGCGCTGCTGACCCCGAGACCGTCGTCACCGCCGCCGAGGTGGAAGTCGGCGATGATCAGCTCTGGTTCGAATTCGGCGCGCGCGAGCGCCTCGTCGCGTGAGGACGCCAGTTCGACGGTGCAGCCCCAGCGTTCCAGCAACATGCGCATGCCGTCGAGAATCTCGCGGTCGTCGTCGATGCACAGCACCCGCAGTCCGTCGAACCCGCCCGACGCGCGCGGTGCGGATGCCGGCGCGGCGGCGGCCTGATCTCCGACCACTTCGGCGGCACCCGGCACGGTGACGGTGAACACGCTGCCGAAACCGGGGCGGGAGCGCAACTCCAGCGGGACGTCCAGCATCTGGCTGATGCGGCGGCAGATGGATAGTCCCAGACCCAGACCCTCGGCCTCGTCCGGCCGGTCGTGCTCCACGCTCAGGCGCTCGAATTCCTCGAAGATCCGCTCGCGCTCGGATTCGGCGATACCCAGCCCCGTGTCCCAGACCTCGAACCGCAGGACCTCGCCGCGCACGCGGCAACCGACGAGCACACCGCCGCGCGTCGTGTAGCGCAAGGCGTTGTTGACGAGGTTGAACAGGATGCGCTGGAGCAGCTTGGGATCGGTGCGCACGAAACGTGCGCAGGGCCGGACCCGGAGCCGGAGACCGCGGCGATCGGCCAGCGCGCCGAACTGGCGCTCGACCTTGTCGAGCAGCTGCGAGGCCGGGACCGTCGACCAGCTCGGCTGCAGCGCGCCCTGGTCGAGCCGACTGATGTCGAGCAACGCCGAGAGCAGCTCTTCGGCCACGCCGAGGCTGTGATCGATGCGGCGGACCAGGCGGGACTCGTCGGCATCGAGATTCGCCGCAGCCTGGCTGAGGTTGGCCGAGAACAGCCGGGCGGCATTGAGCGGCTGGAGCAGATCGTGGCTGGCCGCGGCGAGGAACCGCGACTTGCTGCGGTTGGCCTGCTCGGCGTCGTGCTTGGCCAGTTCCAGCGCCTGCATCGTCGCGCGCAACTCGCGGGTGCGCCTGGTCACCTGCTGCTCCATCGTGGCGTAGGCGCTCTTGAGCTCGGCCTCGTTGCGCTTGAAGCTGGTGATGTCGGTGTAGGTCGTCACGTAGCCGCCGCGCGGCATGGGATTGCCGCGAATCTCGATGACGCGACCGTCGCCGTGATGTCGCTCGTAGACGTACGAGGTGCCGCGGCGCATGTGGTGCAGCCGACGGTCGATCGCGGCCTCGACCTCGGGCCCCCTGCCCCGTTCGCGCTCCAGGTTGTAGCGGATCAGTTCCTCGACGGGGCGGCCGAGATAGACCATGCTTTCCGGGTAGCCCAGCAGCTCGACGTAGGCCCGGTTCCAGCTCACGAGCCGGAGATCGGCGTCGACGACGCTGACGCCCTGGCTGATGTGGCCCAGCGTGTCCTCGAGCAGGTCCCGGTTGAACTGGATCGCACTGGAGGTCTGTTCGAGCAGCGACAGCGCCTCGCCGGACTCCATGCCGGATCGGCGCAGCCCTGCGGTCAGCACCAGGCGCGCCGAGGCCGAACCGATGCAGCCCGACAGCAGCCGCTCCGTGAAACCCACCAGTTCTGCGTCGGCAGGCTGCTCCTCGAACGGCAAGAAGTCCGGTTCAGGGCCCTGGTCGAGCGCGTTGGCGAACGCCAGATCGACGCGCTCCCGGCCGATGAAGCTCATCGCCAGCCGCCGGAGCTCTCCGATCGTCACCGGACGGCGGCCTTCGCGCCGACCGAGCAGCATCGGCAGCGTCGGACGGCGTCGACGCACCCACAGCGAGACCGCGATCAGCGCGACGACGTTGACGCCGAGGCTGATCAGTGCCGCCCGCTCCAGGCCGGGCATCAACCACGCCGGCCAGCCGGGGAGGATCGACGGCAGAAAGATGAACAGCAGCCAGCCGAGCAGGCCGAGAACCAGCCCGGCCATCGCGCCTTCCCGGCTGGCGCCGTGCCAGTACACGCCCAGCACCAGCGCCGGCGCGAACTGCACGACGGCGGCGAACGCCATCAGTCCCAGCGCTGCCAGCGCATCGGCTTCGGGCAGCGCCAGGTAGTAGCACCACGCGACCAACGCCAGCACGAGGATGGTCACTCGCCGGCTGTGCAGCAGCATCCGGCCGAAGTTCCGCTGGCGGTGCATCTTCAGCTCCATCATCAGCGGGCCGATCAGGTCATTGCTGACCATGGTCGCCAGCGCGACCGTCGCGACGATGACCATGCCGGTCGCCGCCGAAAACCCGCCGAGGAACGACAACAGCGCCATCGTCGAATGGCCGGCGTCCATCGGCAGCGTGAGCAGGAACAGGTCGGGGTTGGCGGCCTGGCCGGCGAAGCGCTCGAGACCGGCGACGGCGATGGGTACGACCAGTAGCGTGAACAGCAGCAGGTACAGCGGGAACAGCCAGCGTGCCGTACGCAGGTCGCCCGGCGACTCGTTCTCTACGAACGTGACCTGGAACTGGCGCGGCAGGCACAGGATGGCGGCGGCGGCAAGCATCGTGTGGACCCAGAAGCCCTGCGGTACGCCGCCGATCCCGAAGCGTTCACGATAGTCGGGCGAACCGGCGATGGTCTCGACCATCCCCGACGGACCGCCGAGCAGTCCGAACAGTGCCCAGAGCCCGACCGCGGCGAACGCGACCAGCTTGACCAGCGATTCGAACGCCACGGCCAGCACCATGCCGCGGTGGTGTTCGCTGGCCTCGAGCCGGCGCGCGCCGAACAGGATGGCGAACACGCCCAGCGCCATCGCGAGAACCAGCGCCAGCGCCGGTTGCGACGGGCTGTGCCCTCCGGCGATGACGACGACGCCGTTGGTGACGGCCTTGAGCTGCAGCGCGATGTACGGGATGGACCCGAGCACCGCCGCGATCGTGATCAGCACGGCCAGCGGCCGGGACTTGCCGAAGCGGTGCGAAATGAAATCCGCGATGGAGGTCAGCCGCTGCCGACGGCTGATGTCGAGGATGCGCGCCATCAGGTCGTGGCCCAGCACCAGTACCAGGATGGGCCCGACGTAGATCGCGGCGAACAGCCAGCCGTTGCTGACCGCGCTTCCGACCGCCCCGAAGAACGTCCACGAAGTGCAGTAGACGGCCAGCGAAAGACTGTAGATGACCGCCCGGGTGCGACCGCCCAGCCGGCGCTCCGGCAACCGGTCCCCGAACCACGCCAGCGCGAACAGCAGGCCGACGTAACCCAGTGCGATCGTCGCGATCAGCGGCGGCGAAAACAATCCGGCGGTCTCCAGGTGCTTCGCGGACGGACCTCATCATAGCAGCGGGCAGCGTTCCGAGACACCGAAGTGCCGGGACCTCGGGCGTATCGACTAAGGTCGAAGTTCAATCCTCCGGCCCCGCTGCTACATTGCCGTCACCACTGCAAATTCCGCTGGAGGGTAGACACATGTCGGCACATCAAGACAGCCGCGACGCGTACTGGAAGGCCAATCTCCGCCTCATGGCGATCTGCCTGGTGATCTGGTTCGTCGTTTCGTTCGGCCTCGGCATCCTGCTGGTCGAACCGCTCAACTCCATCCCGCTGTTCGGATATCAGCTCGGGTTCTGGTTCGCGCAGCAAGGGTCCATCTACACGTTCCTGATCCTGATCTTCTTCTACGCCTGGCGAATGAACCAGCTCGATCGCGAACACGACGTCCACGAAGAATAAGGGAGCGCGAACATGGACAATCTTCAACTTCTGACCTACATCGTCGTCGGCCTGACGTTCGCGCTCTACATCGGCATCGCGATCTGGTCGAGGGCGCACTCCACCGGTGATTTCTACGTGGCCGGCAAGGGCGTGCATCCCGTCGCCAACGGCATGGCCACGGCGGCCGACTGGATGTCGGCGGCCTCGTTCATCTCGATGGCCGGACTGATCGCGTTCCTGGGCTACGACGGCTCCGTCTATCTCATGGGATGGACGGGAGGCTACGTGCTGCTCGCGCTGCTGCTGGCGCCGTACCTGCGAAAGTACGGCAAGTTCACGGTGCCGTCGTTCATCGCCGATCGCTACTACTCCCGCACCGCGCGCATCGTCGCGGCGATCTGCCTGATCTTCATCTCGTTCACCTACGTGGCCGGACAGATGCGCGGCGTGGGGATCGTCTTCTCGCGTTTCCTCGAAGTCGACATCCTCACCGGTCTGCTGATCGGCATGGGGATCGTGTTCATCTACGCCGTGCTCGGCGGCATGAAGGGCATTACCTACACGCAGGTCGCACAGTACTGCGTGCTGATCTTCGCCTACACGGTGCCCGCGGTGTTCATTTCCATCCAGCTGACCGGCAACCCGCTGCCGCAGCTCGGGCTCGGCAGCCAGATCTCGGGCGAGTCGGTCTACCTGCTCGACAAGCTGGACCAGGTCGTCACGGATCTCGGCTTCACCGCCTACACCGACGGCAGCAAGGCGATGGTCGACGTGTTCTGCATCACGCTGGCGCTGATGGTCGGCACGGCCGGTCTGCCGCACGTGATCGTGCGCTTCTTCACCGTGCCCAAGGTGTCCGACGCACGCCGCTCGGCCGGCTGGGCGCTGCTGTTCATCGCCATTCTCTACACCACCGCCCCCGCGGTCGGCGCGATGGCCAGGCTGAACCTGATCGATACGATCTGGCCGGGCGAGGTGGCCGAGAGCCAGCCGCTGGCCTACGAGGATCGGCCGGAGTGGTTCCGCACCTGGGAAAACACCGGGCTGATCGGCTTCACCGACAAGAACGGCGACGGGCTCATCCAGTACTACAACGGCAACAATCCGGAGTTCGAGCCGGTCGCGGAAGCCAAGGGCTGGGCAGGCAACGAGCTCGACGTCGATCGCGACATCATGGTACTGGCCAACCCCGAGATCGCGCAGCTTCCGAACTGGGTGATCGCGCTGGTCGCCGCCGGCGGCATCGCCGCGGCGCTGTCCACGGCCGCCGGGCTGCTGCTGGTGATTTCCTCGGCGGTATCGCACGACCTGGTCAAGAACGTGTTCGCCCCCAAGATGAGCGACAAGGGCGAATTGCTGACCGGGCGCATCGCCGCAGCGGTGGCGATCTGCGTGGCCGGCTATCTAGGTTACAACCCACCGGGCTTCGTGGCGCAGGTGGTCGCCTTCGCCTTCGGCCTCGCCGCGGCATCGCTGTTCCCGGCGATCATCATGGGGATCTTCTCTACCCGTGTGAACCGCGAGGGCGCGATCGCCGGCATGCTGACGGGCCTGCTGTTCACGTTCGGCTACATCCTGTATTTCAAGGGCGTGTTCTTCGAGCCGATGGCTGCCAACGTGCCGGAGAACTGGCTGTTCGGCATTTCGCCCGAGGGCATCGGCGTGGTCGGCATGCTGCTGAATTTCGCGGTGGCATTCGGGGTCAGCCGCATCACGGCCCCGCCGCCGGCCCACATCCGCGAACTGATCGAGGATGTCCGGGTGCCGCGCGGCGCGGGTGGCGCTCAGGCGCACTGAACGGTGCGACGAACCGGGTGCGGCCTTCGCGCCCGGTCCGGTCGATCACGATGGAAGACACCCGGCGACGTCCAGTGGGCGTCGCCGGAGTTTTTTCCGGCAATGGGATATCGATTGTTCGATCATGATCCCGGGCACGCGCGAGAAATCGAACAGTGCCGAAATATGGATCCGCGGGCTGCCTCTCGGCCTTGCGTCGAGCATCGAACAACCAAGGATCGATGTCGAAAGCGTTTCGCTGCGGCCGCGCCGGTATCGGGACCTGGTCCTGGCGTTCCGCTGATCGGGATTGGCCGGGTCGAGTGATCCTGATCCGTCGGCGCGAAGTCGCGCCTCCCACAGGAGTGGGACGCAGCTCGCCTTTACTTCTGTAGGAGCGGCGACTTCGCCGCGATGGCATCAATCCCCCACCACCTTGTTCTGCCATCCCAGCTGACGACGAGCACCATTTCCAGTCGGCCACTTCCCGGGAACCCGGATGCCAGGCGACCGGCTCCTCCACGACCCCGGCTGGACCCGGGACAAC
>JBPRGD010000330.1:0-4935 GCA_051428125.1 Candidatus Wenzhouxiangella sp. M2_3B_020 | reverse complement strand
AACGAGTATCCGAACCATTCGGTGGTCGACGGCGAGCGACGGCCGTTTCCCGAAGCGGCCGGAGGGTCCGAACGGGTCTTCCGGTTTCGCTTCATGCGCGCGATCACGACGACGATCGCGGCGACGGCGAGCGTAATGAGGAACTGCTTGAGCATGTCGGGGAGCAGAATACCATTCGCTGGACGCCGGGCCCGCGCGAAGGAAACCCTATACGACGCTGCGTGGCGGGTATGATGAGATGATCGCAAGAACGCCGGCGACCGAGGGAGGAATCGCCATGCTCGAACAGATCCAGAGTGTCCTGTCCGCTCCGGCTTTCCTGATCGGCTGGACGATTGTCATGATACCGAGTGTCGCCATCGTTATCCGAGATCTGGCCGTTCGCAACGACCACCTGATGTCCCTGATGAAGGTGGTCTGGGTGCTCACCGTGCTGTATTCGGGTCCTTTGGGGTTGCTGATCTACTGGAAGACCGGACGCAAGGAGATCCCGCGAGACGGCCTCTGGCGGCGTTCCTTCCGCTCGGTTGCCCATTGCTATTCGGGCTGCGGCATGGGCGAGATCGCGGGCATCACGATTGCCGTCGGTCTGCTGGCGCTGGGCAACCTCTGGGCGGCGCTCATCACGTTCTCGCTGGCCTATATCGCCGGCTTCGCGCTGACGGTCGGGCCGCTGGTGCAGGAAGGCGTGGGCTGGGGTCGGGCGATGCGCGATGCGTTCATCACCGAAACACCCAGCATCGCCGTCATGGAAATCGTCGCCATCGGTGCCGACCTCTGGCTGGCCGGCGAGGCGACGATGGGTGAAGTGCTGTTCTGGTCGTCGCTGATCGTGTCGCTGACCTGCGGACTGGTGGCGGCCTACCCGGTCAACGTGGCCCTGATCCACTTCGGCGTCAAGGAAGGAATGATGGATCCGCGCCACGCGCACTGACCATCACTGGAGCGATGCCCTGCCGGCGGTCACCGCGATTTCACGTTCGAGGCTCAATGTATCGGGCCGTTGAAAGGAAATCGAACGTCATGAACTCGCGAGTCAAGGGAACCAACAGCGAAAACGCGTCGCACAACCACGACGGCGTGCCGGATCGCGTCGATCGGCGGCCGGCGCGAGACGTCACCGAGGCCGACTTCGCGGCCGAGGCGCACGGATTCACCGGCTTCGAGAAAGCCGGGCGAGGTTCCTGTTACCGTGGAAACGAATCCATCAACGAGGAGCAATCGATGTCGGACAACATACTCAAGGGCGAATCGATCGAGTCGGGCCCGCTGGGCGATCTGCAGCTCGCGCAGGGCGAGAAGGCCGGTCTACGGATCTGGAAGGACCATGTGACCGACAAGAAGGCCGAGAGGACGCGCTCGTACGAAATCGTCGGCTATGTCGTCAAGGGAGAGATCACGCTGATCATCGACGGCCATCCCGCCGAGCTCGTCGAAGGGGACTCGTTCGTGATTCCCCCGAACACCTCGCACAGCTACGCCATCGAGATGCCGGCGACGGTGATCGAGGCGACCGCTCCCCCCGCTTCCCGGGAGCTTTCCTGAACCTGGCGCCGCCGCTTTGGCTCGATAACGAGTCCGGAACGGCGGCGCCTGCATCGACGATGGAGCTGGCCGGTCGGCTGTAGCGCTGACCCGGTCCGCCGTCGACCGTACACGGGGGCGCCGAAAGCGTGGACAAACGTTTCGTCCGTCTGCTGGCCTGGGCCGCATTTTCGGTCGGAGCCCTCGGTTTTGCGCCTCTCGCCAAGAAGGCGGCCTTGGTCGCCGGCGCCGCCGTCTGGTCGGTGGTGCTGTCGACCGCGGTCGTTTCGGCGGTGCTGGTGGTGTCGTGGGTTGTCGCTCGCGGCCGGGCGGCGCGGCTGGTCGGAATGACGGCCCGACAGCATCTCTCGGTGCTGACCGTGGGCACGCTGGGCTCCGGCCTGGTCCCCTTGCTGGCGGTGCTGGCGATGACGGAAACCAGTGCATCGAATCGCAGTCTGTTCCAGGCCGCGTATCCGGCGGCCACGGCGATCGCGGCGCGTTTCATGCTCGGAGAGCGGCTGTCGGCCTCCAGTTACCTGCTCATCGTATCGATCTGCATCGGGCTTGCGCTGATGAACGTCCAGTTCGGCAATGCGCTGCCCTCAATCAGTCCGGCGTTCTGGATGCTGCTGGCGACCCTGCCGATGATCGGGGTTGCCGACAGCATCGCCAAACACTCGTTGCACGATCTTTCGCCGGAAGTCGTGGCGGCCGGCCGGGCCGTGGGCGGTGCGGCGGTGTTGCTGCTGGCCGTTCCCGTCGTCGGCGCGCCTGCGTGGAGCGCACTCGGGCCTGTGCTGCACTGGATCCTGCTCGCCGGGCTGTGCATGGCCGGATTCGCCATCGGCCTGTACGAACTGTTCCAACGCACCCGCGCCTCGCTGGCCGCATCGCTGATCGCGATGGCGCCCGTCGTCACGCTCGCCGCCGAGCGCGCGCTTCTGGACGTTTCGCTGACGCCCCTGCAGTGGCTCGGTTTCATGATCGTCGTCGCATCGGTCATTCCGCTGGCCGTGCGGGCCTGAATCAGGGTCCGTCGGAATGGTTCCCGCGCCACGCGAGGTGCGTCAATTCCTCGCAGGCGGCTGGTTGCTTCGCCGGAGGCGCGTTTCCAGGTGTGAAAGCAGCGTTCCGAGCCCGCGGTAGGCGTAGATGTGCGGCATGTCCGGCGAGCGGCACAGGACGTAGTTGGCGACGTTGCTGCAGCCGTGAACGAAGATGTCGCAAGCCGCCATCAGTTCGGCCTCGACGAGGACGTCGCGACCCAGGCGATACGGAGACCATGCGGTTTCCGCATCGCGCGTCACCGCGACGTGCATCTCGCCCTCGCGGCTGCGTTGGGCGGGGTAGGTGATCACGCGCGGGCCGAACCGCGATCGGATATCGTCGATCACGGTGGATGAGTCCGAGCAAGCGAGGATGCGTGCATCGGGCCGGGTCCGGAGGCATCGGTCGACGAAACCGTAATATCGATCCAGCGGAACGCCATGCCGTTTGCGGTAGGGGCGGCGCAGCATCGGCGTGCCGCCGTGGTTCCTGCCTGGGCCGCGGATGTGCAGTCCGATCATCGGATCGGAAAAGTGCTTCGCGCGGAACGCGTCGATTTCCTGCCGGATGTCATTGCGGATACGGACTCGCCGGGAAAGGATGCGGCTTGCTCCACCGCGGTCACGCGGCATCAGCAGCGGATCGCAGTCGCCGTCGCGCAGGCGCGGCGTGATGATGTTCTCGCGCCTGCAGCACACCGGACGGCCCCGGGGCAGTTCGGGCAACTCCTCCCCGCGGTAGGGCTCGGCCTCCGGGTAGCAGGGCTCGAAGTAATACAACCATGGGTCTCCCGTCATCTCCTGATCCCGGTAGCAGCATTGCTGCCAGTCGATCAGGAACCGGTAGCCGCCCGCGTCAGCGAGACGCGCCTGCTCGACGACCTCGTTGACGTTGGAGAACATTCCGGCCGGCCGCAATCGCAGTCGTTTGACGATCATCTCGACGATTGCTCCACCAATCGGACGGCTCGGACCCATCGTATCCAATCTGCCGGTCTGCGGGGCAGGCCTAGGCGGTAGAGGCATCCGGCGGCGAATGCGGGTCGGCCGTCAGTATCAGCCGTCGGCCCGGATTTCCGCTCGCCCCGCGAACGATGCGAGTCCCGCGCGGCAATCAGCCGGATTCGGTCTCCCGGCGAATCAACTCCATCGAATCGTCGACCAGCTGCTTGCCGATTTCGGGGTCGCGGACGCGGTCTTCGACGTACCGGTTCAGCCGTCTGTCGTAGGAGTAGATGCCGCCGTGGTGCAGGTCGTCGCGCGGGGAGGTCATCAGCCAGGCGCCGGCCTCGCCGGAACGCTTTGGCGTGGAACTGTCGGGAAGGACACGGGCGACGATGGGAAGGACATAGTGCCAGCCGAAGCGCAGCACCGCGGGCGCGGAGCGAGCGAGGTCGGTGCCCGGCATCAGTCCGGGATCCAGGCAGAGCACCAGCAGGTCCTCGGGTTCGAAGCGGCGGGCGAGCTCGACCGTCGTGGCCATGTTCAGGAATTTCGTCGTCGCGTAGCGATCCTTGCCGAGTTGATCGACGCTCTCGGCGCTGTCGAGGCCTTTCGCGCACTGGTCGATGGACTCGTACTGCTCGCCGCGGAAGCCGAACTTCGTCGCCGTCGGATGCCGGGGGTTGTGCGTTCCGCTGCCGATGAACATCACGCGCCCGCCGCGCAGCTCGTCGACGAGGGAAAGCGTGAGCTTCAGCGCGTGGAGATGATTGACGGCAAAGGTTTCTTCGATGCCTGCCTCCGTGAACCGCGTGTCATCGGCGATCTGTGTGCCGGCGTTGTTGACCAGCCCCGACAACGGTCCCTCCCAGGCGGCGACGAAACGGTCGACGCTTTCCCGGGAAGTTAGGTCCAGTTCCATCACGCTTGCGTTGTCGCCGATCTCCTCGGCGGCCTTGCGACCCCGCTCGGGGTCGCGAACCGCCAGGACGACTTCGGTGTCGGGGACATCGGCGATGTGGCGAGCCAGCTCGAAGCCGAGTCCGCGGTTGCCCCCGGTAATGACGTATCGATCCATGAGGTGCTCCTCGCTGCTGCGTGTTTGCGCCGGCGGCCGGGTGGCACGCGCCGGTGAAACGGTAATCGACGCCGCGCTGACGCGGCGTCAACGTTCGCGGTCCGATGCACGAATGCGTCCCTTGCGATGATACGGTAATGAAGAAACGGAACGCGCCGCCGAGCGATTCACCGACCGGCGGTTCGACGAACGAGGAGGAGATTCGATGCAGACGATCAGGATTCCGGGAACCGGCCTGGAGGTTTCGAGGATCGCCCTGGGCACCTGGGCGATCGGCGGCTGGATGTGGGGCGGCACCGATGAACGCAGATCCATCGAGACGATCCATGCGGCGATCGACCG
>JBPRGD010000329.1:0-2104 GCA_051428125.1 Candidatus Wenzhouxiangella sp. M2_3B_020 | reverse complement strand
TGTACTGGCTGCCGTCGCCGAGCTTGCTGCCGAGCCCGAACTTGAACGCCGGCAGCATCTTCTTCAGCATCCCGCCGTCCCTGTCCAGCACGAGACCGATCCTCGGAATCGCGACCCGGACGCCGTGCTCGGCGGCCTTTTCGGCCTCGGTTTCCCAGCGGTCGCAGATCTCGTGCAGGAATTCCTCGTTCGGCTCGGTCTCCTCGGTCACGTCGGCGTCGCCCTGGGCGCCGTAGTAGCCGACCGCCGAGGCCGACACGAGCACCTTCGGCGGGGAATCGAGCTGCCCGCAAAGCTCGACGACCGCGCGCGTGGTCTCGACCCTGGACTCGACGATCCGCCGCTTCTTCTCGTCGGTCCAGCGCCCCTCGGCGATCGGCTCGCCGGCGAGGTTGACGACGGCCTCGGGCTGCGCGTCGACGAAATCCAGTACCTCGGCGCGGATGTCGGTGTCCTGCGGCAGCACCTCGGCGGTGCGCGAAGGGCTGCGCGAGACGACGAGCAATTCGTGGCCGGCGCGGGCTAGCCGGTCGCAAAGCAACTGGCCGATGAACCCGCTACCGCCGGTGATCAGGATTCGCATGAGTGGCCTCCCGTTGGGACATCATCCATCGTATCGCCGCGCTCCGGCCGCCGCTTTCACGCCCGGCGTCGGCCGGTCGGGCTCGTGCGATCAGCGCTCGACGTCTTGCGGCGGCAGCGCCGACAGGGACCGCGGCGGTTGCCGCCAGGCGTCGACCCAGGTTTCGGCGCGCTTTTCGAGCTCCTTCGGCTTCTCGAACAACAGAAGGGTCCCGAGCGCGAACGCCTCGGTGCGAAGCTCCGCGCGACGGCGCTCGACCAGGCCGGTGAAGGCCTGCAGCGTGTCACGATCGGCGAATCGCTCCGGAGATTCCAGCAGCGTGGCGTGCAGCACGGCCAGGTCGTGTTCGTCGCCGAGCAGGTCGGAGAGCCGGTGCGCCTCGTTGGCCCATGGCTTGACGAGCTTCGGCCAGCAGGCCTTGAGCAGCCGGGCGTGATACCAGTGGTATTTGACGCGCTTGCGCCATTCGTGGAACGCGCCGGTGGTCGGCGCATCGGCGGCTTCGGCCATGGCGTTGCGCGCGCGCTTGAATGTCTTTTTCGTCCCCCCGGCGACGGCGGGCCCGCCGTCGGCCTCCAGCGTCCACGAAGCGACCTCGGCCCGGCCGCCGGCCATCGTGTCGCGGAACTGCTCGATCCGCCGGTCGATGGTCTCGCGATCGGCATCGGTTTCATCGCGTCGCGCGACCAGCTCCTCCCGGATCGGCCGGAACGCCTCGGAGTCGGTCGCGTCGTCGAAACGGTCGACAAGGTCGTCGATCGTTTCGATGACCGCGTGCGCGTCGCGGATCCACGACAGCTCCTTCGCGGCGTCGCGGTAGGTCGCGTTGATCCGTTTGTAGCCCGGGAATACCGGCCGGACCAGCCGAGCCAGGGCGCGCAGCTTCTTGCACCGCTTGCGTACCTGGTGGACGGTCTCGTGCCGGTCGAGATCGTCGTCGTCGATCTCGGCCAGCGCCTTGTCGATCTGCTCGACCGCGATCCGGCGGATGCCGTCTTCGATCGATTCGTCGCGCTCGAGCCGGTAGCTCATCGTGCTCGTCCCCGTCCAGGTCGCTGGTAAGGCTAGCAGAACGCCTCGTCAGTACATGGCTATAGTCGTGTGCCGGCGCTTCTGCCAGCCGGGATCACCCTTTCCCATACCCTCCCGCGCGAGCGGCGGAGGGCCAGGGTGGGGGCCGAACGGCCCCGGGCACGACATCGCTCGGGTTTCGGTGAGGCCGTTCTCAGTACAACTGCTCGTAAATGGTCCGCGTCCACTCGCTCTCGACGTCACCGGTATGCCGCGTCGACTTGCGCTCGAACAGCATGATCAGGCAATCGTCGTCGGCGACGGGATTGTGCTGCACACCTCTCGGCACGACGAACAGTTCGCCGGCGCCGAGTTCGACGGTGCGATCGTGCATCTCGATGGCCAGTCGTCCCTCGAGCACGTAGAACATCTCGTCCTCGCCGGCATGGTCGTGCCAGGCCAGCGTTCCCTTCACCCTGGCGACCTTGATGTAGTGATCGTCGACCTCGC
>JBPRGD010000328.1:0-2264 GCA_051428125.1 Candidatus Wenzhouxiangella sp. M2_3B_020 | reverse complement strand
CCGTTCGATTGACGACGACAGAGCGGAAACGAGGGAATTTTGGCTTGCTGTGGGCTGCTACAGGGTTTGAACGGCAAACTGCTGCTGCTCCGGATACCCTTGGAAATCAGCGAAAACGGCGTTTATACTTCCTATACGCTGTTCGGCGGCCATTATGTATCCGCGTCAAGGCGTCTGATCGGCGAACTGGCCGCCTGAATCGAGCAACATGCGGCCCGCGTGGAACTTCGAAACTTGTTCGAAGTCAATTTATGTAACTCGTCGATTGACATATACTCCTCAGCAATGAACGTTTTGCATCGCATTCGTCGCAAATCTGGCACCCTCTCGCGGGTAAATCTCGCGCTATTCGTGCTGGTCTGGCTTTCTATTGCCATTGCGCCCTGCGCGATGGCGATGCAGGCCGGTGCGACAATGCCCGAGCACGATTGCCCACTCTGCCCCCCCGACCCATGTCAAGAGGTTGCGCCCGAGGACTGCGATGCCCCTGATTCACTGGACTCGCCACGGCTTGCAGAGAAAACGCAGTCGCTCGATCTGCTGGTTCTGAAGCATGTTTCACAGGTGCCTGAACCTCCGGCACGGCACTCGGTCGTTGCATTTAGAACATCCCCCCCGGTACGCGCAGGACCTCGCGAACACCTGATCCACGCCCAGTTCAACGAATAGTTCTTACTCCCAGCTACTGAAGTTGCGCCCGGCCGTTCAAGGCCGAGGTGCATATACCTTTTTGCACGGAGTACGAACATGCAGCACCCTGAAAAACCATTTGCCCTTTTTTTCGTCGTTGTCCTGTTACTGGGCTGGGTCGATCGCGGGGTTTCTTCCGAATCGCAACCCCTAACCCTCGATGAGGCAGTCGCAACGGCGCTGACCACCGAAGACCCCGAATTCGCACGTTTCACCGCGCGCGCCGAGGCGCTCGAGAACCGCGCCGTGGCCGACTCGCAACTGCCAGATCCAAAGATTACTGGCCAGGTTGCCAACGTTCCGGTCGATTCATTCGAGTTCGATCAGGAGGGCATGACCCAGGCACTTCGCCTTGGCTTGCGCCAGGAGTTCCCGGCCGGAAAGACCCTGAAGGTTCGAGGCGAGCAACGGCGTGCCGAGGCCGAGGCCGAGCGCGCTCGGCGAGAAGCGGCGCTGCGCGAGGTCGAACTTGCCACCCGCACCGCTTGGCTCGATCTTGCCTATCAGGCGCGCGCGACCCGGATTCTGACCAGCAGCCGTGAAGCGATCGCCAAACAGATTGATTCCCTGGCCTCGCGCTTCGCTACCGGCCGCATGCATGCCCAGGACGTACTGCGTACCGAACTGGAGCTTGCCCTGCTCGACGACCGGCTGGTCGAACACCAGCGCCTCGCCGATGTCGCGCGCGAGGCACTTGCCCGCTATATCGGGCGCGAAGCGTTCCGGCCGTTACCCGGCGAATTTCCGGCATTTCCTGAACCCCGCCCCCTCGCTGCGCTCGAAAACCGCCTCGTCGATCATCCGCAAGTGCGAGTCGCCGATGCACGTGTGGAAGTTGCCGAACTCGGTATCAAACTGGCCGAGCAGGCCTACAAGCCGGCCTTCGCGCTCGAGGGCGGTTATGGCCTGCGGACAGACAGGCCGGATCTGGCCAGCATCGGCGTCACGCTCTCATTGCCGTTGTTCACGGACAAACGCCAGGACCGACAACGGGCCGCGGCTGTGCACCAACGCGGCGCCCGCGACCTTGATCGCGACGCACTTCTACTCGACCTGAGGCGGCAACTTGAGCAGGAAATGGCCAATTGGCGGCGTCTCAACCAACGAATTGCACTTTATCGCCAGGCTGTCGGTAACCGCGCCCGGGAAACCGCCGAGGCCTCAATCACCACGTATGCGAACAGTCAAACCGACTTCGCCGAACTCATTCGTAGCCAGCTCGCCGAGCTGGACGTCGAACTCAAGCATGCCGAGCTGGAGACCCGGGCCGCCAAGGCCTGGGCGCTGTTGGCCTGGCTGACAGGAGATCCTTCGTGAACAAGACCAAGATCCAGATTGCAGTTTTAGTAATGGGCGCTGCACTTGTAGGCGCCGCCACGGCCTTGTGGTTCGTCGGCGCCGAGCCAGGTTCGGCCGGAGGTTCAGCCACCGGGGACGAGCGTGAAATTCTGTACTGGGCCGCACCCATGGATCCGAACTACCGGAGGGATGAGCCGGGCAAGTCGCCGATGGGCATGGACCTGATCCCGGTTTACGCCGACGAAGGCGGCGCTTCGGGCAGCGACCAACCTTCT
>JBPRGD010000327.1:0-6363 GCA_051428125.1 Candidatus Wenzhouxiangella sp. M2_3B_020 | reverse complement strand
TAATGGTCCGACAGACGCGTTCCCGCGTCCTGTCCAGTTCGGGTAACGTAGGAGGAACCCGGACTATGCGGTTCAGCCTACGACAGACGCTACCATAAAGTTCCTCCACGGAGTCCAGTAGCGATAGCCTAAGATACTTTTATAGAGTTCGTTCCCGACCTATCAGGTATGAATATCGTAAGATCCCTCGTCCTCCTGTCCCTGTTCGTCGGGGTCGGGCTATGCGGCGTGGGAGTAGTCGCCCCCTACTACGGACCGGCTGTGTTTTTCGCCGGGTTAGCGGTCCTGTTCACGGGGGTCCTGTTCGGAGTCGTCGTCCTACTGATAGCGAACGCCCGGAGACACCGACACCCGAAACCGGGACACGGGAGGCTGTTCCCATAATGGACCTCTCGTTCCCCGACGAGGAGGACATAGACTCCCTGTGTGGGCGTCGCCTCCCGGACGCCTCCACGCCGGACGCTATCCTCCCCCGCTGTAAGGACGAGGCGGTAACGTGGTTCGGGACCGAACGCGCTACCCGCCTCTACGTCTGTGAGGAACACGCGAAAGAGGTCCTACGCTTTCAGGAGGGAGACGACGAACTCCCCGACGACTGGAACAGCCTACAGAACTACGCCTCGGAGAAAGGCGTGAACCCACAGGGACACTCCGAGGCTGAACTCCGGGCGCGTCTCCGCTACGCGAAAGACGCCTCGGATCTGGACCCTCACCCACGCGTCTCTCCCTGTCGGTCCTGTCATAAACTCACCCTCGTAGACGAGTTAGGGTGGACGGAGAGAAAGTGTCCAGCCTGTCGGGGCGAACAGGACGAGATAGATCCGGAGGTAGCGGTGGAGGCGACGGGGAAATGAGTATGTCCCGGGACTCTCCCTCCCGGGACGACTCCGAGGACTCTCCCGCTGGACTTACAGACGACGACTACGACCGGATAGCCGCGTTCGCCCGGACGCCTCCGGAGGACCGGAACCCGAACGACCTCCTCCCGGAGGGCGCGTCTCGAAACGGAACCGCTACGTCTACCTCGGAGACGACCTGTAAGCGGATCCGGCGGAGTATGTCCGAGGCGGACACCGTTCGGGAGGTTATGGAGAACTACCCGGGGACGACGACCTCGGAGGTAATGAGACACGCCTACGGGGAGTGTTCTCACGACCACGACATACCGGCTACCGCGTCTCCACAGATAGGAGAGGTGGAGTGTCGGACGTTCCGGGAGAGGTTCACCGCGGGCTACAGCGTCGCGGAGATAGCGGACGAGTTCTACCGTTCGGATAACACCGTAACGAGACACATATTTGGGCGCTGTTCTCACTCGAATAACCCGCGACGCCTGTCCGTCTCCGGCGTCCCGGAGGAGGAGTGTTCTCGTCTCCGCGGACTCTACAAAGGGAACGAGAACGTGGACGTTCGAGGGGCGGCTACGGCTATGAGTCTCCGCGTGGAGGTAGCGGCTACTCACCTGTTCGGTTACTGTGAGTGTGAGTATGGACACGTCCCCGCGGAGGAGGTGGAGGAGTGGTAGTAGGCTGGACGGGACCCTTTCCCGTAGTTAATCCTTAAGAGACGCGCCCGAAACACGTAGAGTAAGACTAATGGGAACTTTTGATACCCTCCTGTCCGGCGTCGCGGGAACCTCCGACGAGAGGGAGTCCCGCCCCGTAGACGCCTCCCGTCCCGGTGAGGATCTATCTTTACAGGATAAGATAACGGCGTCCCGGGAGTTAGAGAAACGGCTGGACGCGTCCGGATCCGTCCAGAAACAGGACGTGGACCGGAGGGCGTCCCTCCCGTCCGCGCTACAGGACGCGTTAGACGACGAGGACGCCGCCCCGAAACCCTACGACCCGGAACTCCTCCGGGACCTCTCCTCCTCCACTATCCCACAGACATACGTAGACACCTTAGCACAGGACGCCTCCTCCGCGAACTGGCGATTAGTCCCGACGGACGAGGACGCGGACGTTTCACAGGAACAGATAGCACAGGCGGAACGGAAACTCCGGGATCTCGTCCCGGACTCCACGTTCTCCGAGTTCTTAGAGGAGTGGAGTCGGACACTCCTCCGCCTCGGAGACGGGACCGTGGTAAAGCACTACCCGGGCGGTAACACCTCGAACCCGGTAGGGGAGATAGTCCACATAGACTCCGCGACTATGTTCAAAGTCACAGACGACCGCGGGTTTACGGAGGGCTATGTCCAGTTCACTAAGTCCGAGAACCGGGCGGGGAAAGAGGAGTTCGACGGGACACCGTTCGAGTTAGAGGAGGTCGTCTGGACCTCTTGGGCGCGACGCGGGAACACGCCCTACGGGGAGGGTCCCGTGGAGAAAGGTCGGGACTCCATAGAGGTCTTAGAGGAGATAGCGGAGAAAGAGATCTTAGACCTTATTCAGGGTATGCCGCCCGGGATAGTCTCCCGACCTCCGGACACGGAACTCCCGATAGACTCCGCGGACTGGGAGAACTTCAAAGACGATATGCGGCTGAACGAGGGCGAACGACACCGATTAGCCTATACTAAGTTCCCGGTGGAATACACAGCCCTCTCCCCGAACTATCAGGAACTTCAACTACTGGACCGCTACCACACTAAGGTAACTGAACTCGGAGGCGTGTTCAAAGTGAACCCCTCCTATGCCGGGTTCGACTTTGAGAACACGAACCGGGCGACGGACGAGAGTCAACAGGAGGCATACAAACAGCGGGGCTTTCAGGTTCTCATTACGCGGCTGGAACAGGCGCTTACCCTCGGAGTCGTCCCGGACCTCGGACTGGACATAGGGACGGATCTAAAGTTCCAGTTCGAGAGGGAGACGACCGTCGGGGAGAGAAAGTCCAAAGCGTCCGCCCTACAGGAGTCCATCAAAGCGGGGAAAGAGGCGGCGGACGCTGGACTCTCCGTTTCGTGGAGGGACGGTATGCCTGTGATAGACGACGGTCCTATGGAGGCGGGGAACGCCGGGTCCAGCGGAGGCGGCGGGGCGGGCGGGCTGTTCGGATCCGCGGACCGCCCACGCCTCCCGGACTACGACTCCGACCCGCGGAGTGTGGAGGTAGAGGAGGCGGTCGGACTCTCGAAAAACCGGAACGCGGTCGTTCTCGCGTTCCCGCCCGGGGGCGTCGCCCACGGAGACGACTCCGAGTGGACGGGGTTCCTGAACCGGCTACTGGACTTAGGCGCGGATAAGATAGTAGACCTGAAAGGGCGACGGAACGGGAACGACCGGGTTTATCCACCGGACCTCCCGGACTCTCACGACCCCGTGTTAGCGGTTCACGGGCTGGACGAGGCGACTATCCGGGGGACGCTGAACTCCTACGAGGACGTTTACCTCCGGGTCGTGGACGGACCCACGGAACAGTCTAAGGACGCGGGTGGTTCGGGAAACGGGAGTTCGTCGGGCGGTAGCCGCCTCTCGAAAGACGAGGTGGAGACGCTGGACGAGACGCTGTTCCGCGCCCACAGGGAACAGATCTACCCGGACTCCGTGGAGGAGATAGAGAAAGCGTCTTTCAGCCCGTCGGAGGTCCCGGACTACGTAGTGGATAAGATCCGGGAGGCGATAGACGACGGGGCGGTATTTCAGGGGATAGACGCCCTCGGAGACGAGTTCACCCGGGCGAAAGAACGCTTAGAGGAACTACTCCTCTCGAACCTCACGGAGGACGGAGGCGACGGGTGGAGTCTCCGAGAGATCCGCGACGACATACAGGAGACGTTTCCGAACGTGGATAAGGAACAGGCGGAGGTCGTCGCCCGGACGGAGACGAGTAGCGTCCTGAATAACGCCCGGGAGAAAGGCTACGAGGAACGAGAGGACGCCGCGACACTCCGGTATATCTGGACCGGACCGGACGACTCCCGGACGACGGACGCCTGTGAGGAACTAAAGGACCTCACGGATCCGCGACGAGGAGAGGGCGGTTCCCCTATGACTATGCCGGAACTCGTCCGGGCGGAGTCCGAGGTCCACGGGACGTATTTCTCTAACCTACAGTTCCGGAAACACACTATCCACCCGAACGAGAGGCATACCTTTAGGCGCTGGATAGAGGGGGCTATGTAATATGGGACGAGGAGACTTTCAAGAACTGGACGACGCCCTCCGCGGCGTAGCGAACCTGAACGGGGTTATCCCGACAGGGGACCTCAAAGGGCTGTGGAACGTCACTCCCGCGGATCCGTTCACGGACCTACAGGCGTTCGACACCCAAAACGCGTGGGACGAGGAAAACGGTGGGACTGTCTCTCTCACGGACGACCTGAACGAACTCCGGACGGACGGGACACAGGCGGACTCCCGGGCGGTCCTCGAAACCGCGGCGTTAGGCGTCTACCGGGCGGGGACGCAGGTCCGGGTAGCGGGCGGGTTCACGACCGCGGATCCTCCGACCGGGGACCAATACTACGAGTGGGGCTACGGACGGGACGGTGGACAGTCCCATATCTATTTTCGGGACACCGCGGACGACCTACAGATCCGCCCCGCGAACCAACAAACCGGGGAGAAAGTCGTCTCACAGGCGGCGGGACACCTCGAACCCGACCGCGTTACCCGGCTGGACGGGAACTCTAACGAGGTAGAGGACGGGTCCGAGGTCCTACGCGTCTACGGGATAGATCCTATGGACGGGTCGGGTCCCTCGAATATCACCTACGACGCTACGGAGGGCTACGTAATGGGGCTGATTATCGGGTGGTACGCCCCGACCGTTACCGTCCCGTTCCTCGTAGGTATGGGCGACGTGGGCGGAGAGTGGAGGGAGAGGACGTTCCCGCTGTGTGTCCTCGAACCCGTCGGGGAACCGCTGATAACCCGACCTAACGAACCGTGGAAATTCGAGGCGAATAACGGAGGGTCCGCCCCGGGCGCGGGGTCGGGACTCCGCCTCCCCACGGGTGGACGACAGTTCTCCTACGCGGGCGATATTCTCGCGGGTCGGGAGGACGTGGTTCACCAAACGCAGACTATCACTATCCCTATGAACGGGTCGGGGACGACCGTGGACCTCCCGGACGGAGGGACGCGAGAGTATTACGTCGTAGCCGTAGCGAAACGGGACGCGGATAACGAGGAGACGGCTGTTTCCCTCGGACGCGTCTCCGCTATCTCGAATAATAACCTCCGCCTCCACGCCCGGGTTATTCCGGAGTCCGCCCTCACGGGGACGCTGGACTATAACCCGCCCTCGGACACTCACTCCGAAAGCACCTACGTAGTGGTGGACTCACAGCCCGACACTCCGACGAGAGTAACGATAGACTCCGCGGAGATAGACGGGCGGACCCGCCTCCTCGGAAAGTCGTGGGGCGGTGAACTCGTCTCGGGGTCCGGACAAAACAATAGGTTCAGCCTCGGACGGACGGACCAATTCAGGTTACAGTTCGTCCGGAACGAACCCGTGGTTATCGTAGCCTCCACCGTGGACGGGACGAGTGGGGAGGCGACGTTCCAGATCGGACTCCCGGGCGTCCAGTAGCCCTCCTGTCCGTAGGAGAACTTTAAGGAACTCCCCCGGGAGTCCTCGTATATGGCCCACGAAACGCGTAATCAGTCTTTGGACAGTTCCACGCTGGACGAGGCTGTGGTTCTCGAAAAGCCCGGAGACGACTCCTGTAATATCCGGATCCGTCCCCCGGGGAACGGGGAGGACTTTGCGGTGGAGGTTTCGGACCGGGACGTGGACTCCGCCTACCTCACCGAACAGGGGACTATCACCGGGGACACGGATCTGAAACTCACGCTTACGGAACGGTTCGTCCGGGTTCGAGTGTCTACCGCGGGTTCCAGCGGGACCTCGGACGTTCTCATTTCCAGCGGGGGCGCGGAGTAGCCGCCTATGTCCGGTGAGGAACCGTCCGAGGGCGACGCGAACCCCGGGGGAGAGGAGGGAGATCCCGGGTCCGAACAGGTCGGGACGCCCCGCTACCGCTGGAAAGGACTCTCTACGGTCGTCGCGCTGTTCCTCGTCCTGTTCTATCCAGCGTTCCTCCTCCTACAGTTACGCGGAGTCGTCGCCTCCCCGGACGGGACCGTGAGTGGAGTCCTAACTCTCGCGTGGTTATCGGGGATAGGCTACTCCGTCGGGACCGACATACTGAAAGAGGTTCAGGAGATCCGTGGAGGCGGACAGTAGTATGTCCGACGAGATCTACCGGGAGGCGGTCCAGAAAATGTCCGCCTGTGAGAAAGCCCGGACGGACAGGGAGACGGAGGTGGAACGCGCCCTCTCCTGTAGTATGCCGGGACTCCTCCGGAGGCTAATGAACGAACACGGGGCGGTTCGTCCAGCCCTCCGGGACCTGAACTCCCGGCTGGACGAGGTGGATATGGAGGCGAACGTCTCACCTAACACGTT
>JBPRGD010000326.1:0-3951 GCA_051428125.1 Candidatus Wenzhouxiangella sp. M2_3B_020 | reverse complement strand
GGCACCGGCCCGTACGGCGAATTCACGGTGCGCGGCGAGCGGACCGGCCCGCCCGGAGACACGTCCCGAGACGAGGAGACGCGCACATGAAGACCCTGATTTCCCTGCTGGCCGGTCTCGTCACCGCGACGGCGCTGGCCGAGTACACGCCGGGCGTGGAAGCCTGGAACATCGAATCGGCGCCACCGCAGCAGTCGGTGGTTGTCCGCAACGCGACGGTCTGGACGGCCACCGACGACGGCATTCTCGAGGAAGCCGACCTCGTTGTCCGAGACGGCGAAATCCGCGCGGTCGGCGCCGACCTGGAAGCGCCTAGCGGCGCGCTGGAAATCGACGGCACCGGCCTGCACGTCACGCCGGGCATCATCGATGCCCACTCGCATTCGGCCATCATCGGCGGCGTCAACGAGGCCACCGACATCTCGACCGCCCAGGTCCGCATCGAAGACGTCATCGATTCGGAGTCCATCAACCTCTACCGGCAGCTGGCCGGCGGCGTGACGACGATCAACCTGCTGCACGGATCGGCGAACGCGATCGGCGGCCAGATGGCGGTCATCAAGCTGCGCTGGGGTGCGCCGCCGGAGGAACTGATCTTCGACTTCGCGCCGCCCGGCATCAAGTTCGCGCTCGGAGAAAACCCGAAGCAGAGCAACTGGAGCAACGACGAGCCGCGCTACCCGCGCTCGCGCCCGGGCGTCGCCCAGATCATCGAGGAGAAGTTCGAGTCCGCCGCCGACTATCGCCGCCGGGTCGAAAGCTTCCCGGAGGGCCGCCGCGGCCGCGACCGCGTCCCGCCGCGTCCGGACCTGGAGATGGACGCCATCGGCGAGATCCTGGCCGGGGTCCGCAAGATCCACTCGCACGCCTACCGCGCCGACGAGATGGTCATGCTGATCAACATCGCCGAGCAGTTCGGCATCACGGTCGGCACGTTCCAGCACGTGCTCGAGGGCTACAAGCTCGCGAAGCGGATGGCCGACCACGGCGCCGGCGGCTCCACGTTCATCGATTGGTGGAACTTCAAGCACGAGGCACACGACGCCATTCCGTACAACCCGGCGCTTATGGACCTTGCCGGCGTCACGGTGGGGCTGCACTCGGACAACTCCGAGCTGGCGCGCCGAATGAACCTCGAGGCCGCCAAGGCCGTGCGCTACGGCGGCGTCGACGAGCACGACGCGCTGAGGATGATCACGTCCGGGCCGGCCGCGCAGCTCGGTGTGGAGGACCATACCGGCAGCCTGGCCGAGGGGCTGGACGCCGACTTCGTGATCTGGAACGGCCACCCGCTGTCGGTCTACTCGCGCGTCGAGCAGACCTGGGTCGACGGAAGGCGCTATTTCGATCGCGAGGCCGACCTGGCCCACCGCGAAGCGCTGGCGGCCGAGCGCAGCGAGCTGATGGCCGCGGTGCTGGAAGAAGGGGGAGGCGAGGGCAACGGCGAGGCCGCCGAGGAAGAGGAAGGCGGCGAGGTGCCCGGCTGGCTGGTCGGCTACCGCGAGTCCGAACTCGCCCACGACACGTTCTGCCACGCCCACGGCTTCGGCCGGGCACACACCCACGACTCATGAAGGAGCGACGAGCCATGACGAAGAACATGCTGTTCGCCACGATCGTCGCCACGATCGTCGCTGCGGGCCTGAGCGTTTCCGCGATCGCCCAGCAGGACGAGCCGCTGACCGCGCTGGTCGGCGCGACCGTGCACCCGGTCGACGGCGAGACGATCGAGAACGGCACCGTGCTGATCCGCGGCCGGACGATCGAGGCCGTCGGCGACGAACTGGTGATCGATGATGACGACGCGTCGGTGACCGTCGTCGATCTCGACGGCAGGCACATCTATCCCGGTTTCGTGCACCCGGCCTCGGTGCTGGGGCTGATCGAGATCAGCAGCGTCGACGGCACGATGGACCAGAGCGAGATGGGCGCGATCAATCCGGCCGTCGACGTCGAGGTCGCGTTCAACCACGACTCCGAACTGCTTCCGGTCTCGATCGCCGGCGGAATCGTTGCAACGCACACGGCACCGACCGGCGGGCTGATCCGCGGTACGTCGGCGGTCATGGAAATGGACGGCTGGTCCTGGGAGGACATGATCATCAAGGCGCCGGCCGGCATGCATATCGACTATCCGGCCGGGGCCGTGGAGGACGACGACAACGACGACCTGAAGAAGATCGTGTCCACGCTGGACGCCGCGCGCGCCTGGAGAAAAGCCCATGCGGCATGGCAGGCCGGCGATGCGCCGCGCCCCGCCCGCAACGACGCGCTCGAGGCCCTGGCGCCGGTGCTGGCCGGCGAGATGCCGGTGTTCCTGCACGCCGGCAAGGAAGACGAGATCGACGCCGCGCTCGACTGGGCCGGGGAACAGGGCCTCGAGCGCGTCATCGTCATCGGCGGTCCGGATCTTCAATACGCGGCCGAGCGCCTGGCATCGGAGAACGTGCCGGTGATCCTCTCCGGCGTCTACACGATGCCGACCCGGCGCTGGGAGCCCTACGACATGGCGTTCGTCGCCGCGAGCAAGCTGCACGAGGCCGGCGTGAAGTTCGCCATCGCCGGCGACGGCAGCACCAACGCACGCAACCTGCCGTTCCATGCCGGCAGCGCCGCGGCGTTCGGTCTGCCCAGGGACGCGGCGCTGAAGTCGGTCACGCTCTGGCCGGCCGAGATCCTCGGCATCGACGACCAGCTCGGCTCTATCACCCCCGGCAAGCGCGCCTCGCTGATCGTCACCGACGGCGATCCGCTGGAGCCGATGACGTCCATCGAGCGCGTATGGCTGGACGGCGAGGAATACGAACTCGGCCGCAGCAAGCATCGGCAGCTCTACCAGCGGTACAAGGGAAGGATCGAGGCCGGGGCGGACTGAACGCGGAGCGGCGGCGCCTCCCTGTCTGTGCGAGGCGCCTCCGAGCGCCGAAGGTTTCGATCTGTCGCGGCGAGGTCGCCGCTCCCACAGGAAAGGGCCGTGCTTCGATCCAATTCTGTGGGAGGCGCGAATTCGCGCCGACGATGGTCCGCCGATCTCTGAGATCGATCGTTCGCGGCGATGACGCCGCTCCTACAGGAAAGGGCCGGGCTTCGATCCAATTCTGTGGGAGGCGCGAATTCGCGCCGACGATGGTCCGCCGTTCTCTGAGATCGATCGTTCGCGGCGATGACGCCGCTCCTACGACGGGGAGGTTTTCTTCCGGCGAAGACGCGCTACAGCGCCTCAGTGTTTCACTGGCGGACCGTTTCTCTCTCGCGCCGTGTGAGCAGCAGAAACAACAGCAAGCCGAGCCAAGACGTGAACAATACGGCGACGGCAATCAGAAGCTTTTCACTCCCGTGGACCCGTCCGGACATCAATACGATCACGGGCGGAACGATGAACAGCACGGCGAGAGCGGCCTGCGGAAGAATCAGTGCGAGGTAATTGATTTCCATGAATGCTGTGCCAACGATATCCCGAAGAACAAATTACCAGAGAAGAAACTTCGCCGTTGTCCCGGAAAAATGAGTTCTCGGTTTTCAGTAGGTCGGGGCGCCGTCCCCGACGGCCATGGTCTGATCGTCGCGGCGAGGTCGCCGCTCCCACGGAAAAAGAAGTCTTCGGCTTTCAGTAGGTCGGGGCGCCGTCCCCGACGACCAGGCCTGATCGTCGCGGCGAATTCGCCGCTCCCACGGAAAGATCACGCGCGGTCCAGGCATGAACCTCGCGCAGAACCAGCCAACAAAGAACCAAAGAACCAACGAATCAACGAATCAACGAATCAACGAACCAACGAACCAACCAACTAACCAAACATCCCGTCCAACACCTCGCGCCACTTCGGCGCCAGCGTTGCGGTCGTCCACGGTTCGATGTCGACCGGCTCCGGTCGATCGCCGGCGAGCCAGCGGGACAACCGCTCGCCGAACGCGTCCATGTCCCCTTTCGGGTAGCGGCAGGCCTCGGGGTAG
>JBPRGD010000325.1:0-2968 GCA_051428125.1 Candidatus Wenzhouxiangella sp. M2_3B_020 | reverse complement strand
AGTTTCCGACCGAGATGCAGCAGCTGGTCGACGACGAGACGCTGGACGGTCGTCGGCTGATCCTGGGATTCCAGGAGGCCGACGTGCGCGAGATGCTTCGCGAACTGCAGCGACTCATCAGCCGGCTGGGCGCGCGCGGTGTCCGCTTCGCGCTGCTCAACGTCGACCCCCAGTCAAAGGTCGATCTGTTCCTCAAGAACGTGAACGTCAACTACATCAAGCTGGGCGGCGACATCTCCGGGGCCCTGCGAAACGACGAGGCGCAGCGCGCCGCCCTGGAGAACCTCAGCGCCCAGGCATCCGAAAACGAGGTCGAGATCATCGCGCCGCAGGTGGAAAACACCACCGATCTGGCCGCGCTTTGGCAGTTCGGCATCACGCTGGTGCAGGACGATTTCGTCCGCGACGAAACCGACTGACGCTCCTCGCGCCGAGCCGCCTAGCGAGACTCCCCGCGCAGCGCAGCGATGCGCTCGTCCAGCGGCGGATGGCTCATGAACAGGCGCTTGAAACGCTCCCTCGCCGTCCGGCCGCGGATCCCGAACGCCTCGACCGCCTCGGGCAGCTGGCCAGGCTGTCGGCTCGCGCGAAGACGCTCCAGCGCCGCGATCATGCGTTCCCGTCCGGCAAGGCGGGCTCCGCCGGCGTCGGCGCGGAACTCGCGCCAGCGCGAGAACGCCATCACGACGATGCTGGCGAGAATGCCGAGCACGATCTGCAGCGCGATCACGACGAGAAAATAGCCGGGGCCGTAGCCACGCTCGCTTCGGAACACGGCCCGGTCGATGATCTGCCCGAGGATTCGCGACAACAGCAGCACGAACGTGTTCAGGATTCCCTGCAGCAGCGTCATCGTGATCATGTCGCCGTTGGCGATATGGCTGACCTCGTGGGCCAGCACGGCCTCAACCTCGCCCTCGCGCATGGTGCGCAGCAGGCCGGTGCTGACGGCGACCAGCGCATTGTTGCGCGACGCGCCGGTCGCGAACGCGTTCGGCTCGTCGGCGTCGAAGACGGCGACGTCGGGCATGCCGATACCGGCCTCGCGCGCCTGCCGCCGCACCGTTTCCACCAGCCAGCGCTCGGCCCGGTCCGACGGTCGTTCGATGATGCGTGCACCGGTGGTCATCAGCGCGATGCGCTTGCTCATCAGCAGCGAAACCAGCGCACCACCCATGCCGAACACCAGCGCGAACAGCAGCATGGCAGCCTGGTTGACGTCGATGCCCTGGGCACGCAGCCAGGGCTCGAGCAGGTTCATGACGGTGCCGAACACGATCAGCACGGCCAGATTGGTCAGCACGAACAGTCCGACTCGACGCATGATGGAAAATCCTCGTTCGCGGGGGTTCCCGCAACAGAACCCGAATATGGATGCCGACGATTCCCGAAACAAGCGCTCGCCGCCTCCACCCGGATACCGGGGGCGCTTCGCACCTTCGCCGACCGGGCCACTGCATTTCGGCTCGCTGGTGGCGGCGGTCGGCAGCCACCTGCAGGCGCGCGCCCGACGCGGCCTCTGGCTGGTGCGCATCGAGAACATCGATCCGCCGCGCGAAGTCGCCGGCGCCGCGCGCGCCCAGATCGAGACGCTCGCGCGCTTCGGCATGCGCGCCGACGCGCCGGTGACGTTCCAGTCCGATTCGAGCCCGCTGCACGCCGCGGCGATCGAGAAACTGAAGGCATCGGGACGCGCGTTCGACTGCGGCTGCAGCCGTCGCGACCTGCCGGACTCCGGGATCTACCCCGGTACCTGCAGGCACGGCCTGCGACGGGGCCGGACCGCCCGAAGCATCCGCTTCCGGGTCGGTGCCGAACCGGTGCGCGTCGACGACCGGGTCTTCGGCGTCAGCGAGCACGACCTGGAAAGCGAATGCGGCGACTTCGTGATCCGTCGGGCCGACGGGCTGGTTGCCTATCAGCTGGCAGTGACCGTCGACGATCACGCCGCCGGCATCACCGAAGTAGTGCGCGGGCGCGATCTGCTCGAGTCGTCGGCACGCCAGCAGGCACTCTACGTGGCGCTCGGGCTGCCGGTTCCGGAATGGATGCACCTGCCGCTGGTCGTTGACCGCAAGGGACGCAAGCTGTCGAAGTCGGCCGGCGACGACCCGGTGGAAAGCCGGCAGTCGGCCGCTACGCTGCGCCTGGCGCTGACCGCGCTGGGCCACGAGCCGCCTGTCGGTGCCCGCGCGCTGGATACGATCTGGCGCTGGGCGCACGCGGAATGGCGACCGGCCAGGATCCCCACCGAGCCGTTCGAAGCCCCCTGACAACGGCGCGACCGGCGCCTATACTCGGCCCGTTCCCTTCCGGATTGCAGCGCGAATGAGCGGTACCTACCTGGACTTCGAAAAGCCGATCGCCGAACTCGAGGCCAAGCTCGAGGAACTGCGCAAGGTCGACAGCAGCCACGAGCTGAGCCTCGAAGACGAGATCCAGCGACTGGAAAGCAAGTGCCGCGACCAGCTCGAAACCATCTTCTCCGACCTGACCGACTGGCAGATCTCCCAGCTCGCGCGCCATCCGGAGCGACCCCATACGCTGGACTACATCCCGCTGCTGTTCGATCGCTTCGAGGAACTGCACGGCGACCGTCACTACGCGGACGACCACGCGATCGTCGGCGGACCGGCGTCGCTGGACGGGCGGGCGGTCATCGTCATCGGGCATCAGAAGGGCCGCGACACGAAGCAGAAGATCCACCGCAATTTCGGCATGCCGCGTCCGGAGGGGTACCGCAAGGCCCAGCGGCTCATGGAGATGGCCGAGCGCTTCGGCCTGCCGGTGATCACGCTGATCGACACGCCGGGCGCCTATCCGGGCGTCGGCGCCGAGGAGCGCGGCCAGTCCGAGGCCATCGCACGCAACCTGAAGGTCATGTCGCGCCTTCGCGTTCCCATCCTGTGCACGGTCATCGGCGAAGGCGGATCCGGCGGTGCGCTGGCCATCGGGGTCGGCGACCGGA
>JBPRGD010000324.1:0-7397 GCA_051428125.1 Candidatus Wenzhouxiangella sp. M2_3B_020 | reverse complement strand
TCGGCGCCGGATTCGGCCAGCGCCGCGGAGAACGCGATGTTGAGCGCGTGCGACAGTCCCAGCACCCAGGCCATCAGCCGATCGTGCTCGTCGAGCGCGACATCGACCAGCGACGCCATGGTGTCGGCGAACAGCGCCCGGGCCTCGGCGACCGCAGGGTCGCTTCCGCAGTTCATCACGAGCACGTGGCGGCCGGCGAGCAGGCGCGCGTCCGGTCCGAACATGGGGTGCAGCGAGCACACGCGCAAGCCATCGTCGGCGGCGCGCCGCAGCGTGTCGATCAGCGGCTGCTTGATCGAGGCGACGTCGAAGACCAGTGCCTCGCTCCCCTCGGCGGCCAGACCGGCGAGGACGTCCCGGCTTGCCGCGATGGGCGCGGCGACGACGATCAGGTCAACGTCCCTCGGAGCGCTCCTCCAGTCCGAAAAACGCCTGCGACCGTCGGCGTCGGTCTCCGGGTCGGCGATGAGCGCGTCGAAACCCTGGGCATGAAGAAACCGGACCAGCCATCCGCCCAGCCGGCCCTCGCCCCCGATGACCAGCGCGCGACGCCCCTCGCCGCGTGCCGCCAGCGTGACGCGTTCGGTTTCCTGGCGCGTCAGCGATGCCTCGATCAGCGTCGTCAGCAGCGTCTCGGCGACGTCCGGGTCGAGCCCCGAATCGGCCGCGTGCCGGCGAACGCCATCCAGTACCTCGCGCTCGCGCCGGAAATCGCGCAGCTGGCGTCCGCCGGACTGCTTCAGCCGGCCGATCTCGGAGACCACGCGCTGCCGCTCCGCCGCTCGCTCGACCAGTTCCCGGTCGATCCGGTCCAGCTTCTTGCGCAGCGACTCCAGCTTCGGCTTATCCATTTCTGGTCACTCGCATATCAGTCGGAATGAATTCGGAAAGCCAGTAAACCACGAAGAGCACGAAGATCACGAAGGGAAAGAAAAAAGATCCTGTTCGGCCCGTGTCGTGTCCCGGTGCTTCTTTCGACGACGCGGTGCGAGTCGCCGGATACGCCGAAATCCACTCTCCAGCGCCCTTCCCGCGAGCGGGCAGGGCCGGTTCGCTTCTTCTTCTTCGTGCGTTTCGTGTCCTTCGTGGTACCTCGGGTTCACGATCCCGTGCGGCTCATGAATTCGCCCGTCTCCGTATTCACCCGGATCCGTTCGCCCGGCGTGATGTAGTCGGGCACCATGACCTCCACTCCGGTCTCGGTCGTCGCCGGCTTGGCCGAGCGGCTGGCGGTGGCGCCTTTCATCACCGGCGCGGTGTCGGCGACTTCCAGCTCGACCGATTGCGGCAGCTGGATCGCGGCCGGGCTGCCGTCGATGAGCAGCACGTAGATGCCACCCAGCCCTTCGGTGATGTAGCCGGCCGCATCGCCGACCGCTTCCGGGCTCAGCACGTACTGGCTGAAATCCTCGTCGTCCATGAACACCCAGGCATCACCGTCGCGATAGGAGAACGTGGACTGCCGGCGCACGAGGTCGGCCTCGACAACCGCGTCGTCGCCCTTGAGCGTCAGTTCCTGGCGATCACCGCCGGGAATGGATTCGAGCTTGAAGCGGAACAACGTGCCGCCGCCGCGCGCCGTCGGCGTTGAGCGCGAAACATCGCGCACGGCCCAAACGCGACCGCCGTGCTCGATGACGGCACCGCGCTTGGTGTCACTGGCTCTCGGCATGATCGGGTCATCCGGTGAAATACGGGTCCGATAGTGTACTTGCAGACCCCGGCGCCCGGACCGTGCGCAACAGCGGGCGTAGGCATAATGCACGCTGCCGTCAATCGCCCCGAGCCCGATGCGACGATTTCCGCTTCGACGAGTCCTGATCGCGACGATTCTGTCGGTGGTCGCGCTGCTGGCCGCGGCCTGGTTCGGCGGCCGCGTGGCGCTCGAGCGCAGCCTCATGCCCACCGAAGGAACGCTTGAACTCGCGGCGCTGCAAGGCGAGGTCGAGGTGCTGTTCGACGACCGGGGAATCCCGCGCATCTACGCCGAAACCGACTTCGATGCGCTGACGGCGCTGGGCTGGCTGCACGCCGGCGAGCGCCTGTTCCAGATGGAACTGTTGCGAGCCGTCGCCGCAGGCAGGCTTTCCGAAATCGTCGGGCCGGCCGCGCTCGAGAGCGATCTTCTTCATCGGCAGTACGGTTTCGCACGCCGAATCCGCGAGCGACCGCCGGAACTCCCGCCGCAAATCGACGCGCTGCTGGATGGCTACGTCGCCGGCATCAACGCACGGATCGACGCCGAACTCCCGCTGCCACCCTCGTTCGCGCTGCTCGGGCGCAGCCCCGAGCCCTGGACCGTGTCCGATGTCCTGACGCTGGCCTATTACCAGACCTGGTACCCGACCACGCTGGTGCAGCGACTGGCCGCGGCGTGGCGCGAAACCGCGAGCGTGCACGGCCGGCCCGCGGCCGAATGGCTGCACGAGCTGCCGGCCTGGGGCGTGCCTACGGTGCCCACGCAGCGCATGACCGATGCATCGAACACCTGGGTGGTTGCGCCGGAGAAATCGGCCTCGGGACACGCGCTGCACGCCTCGGACCCGCACCTGGACTACACGATGGCGCCGGGCCTCTGGTACGCGGCCGGGATCCATTCCGACGAAACACTGGACGTCGTCGGCGTCACCGCGCCGGGGCTGCCGTTCGTCGCCATGGGCCACAACGGCCGCATCGCTTTCGCGTTCACGGTCGCGCCGGTGGATCTCCACGAGGTCTACCGGTTCGAGCGATCGCCGGGCAGAGAAGACCTTCTGGTGGGTCCGGACGGACGGTTCCCCATCGTCGAGCGCACGGAAACAATCGCGGTCCGAGACCGTGAAGAGCCGGTCGTGCGCACCATCGAGACGACGCGCCACGGCATGGTCGTCGAGCGCGCCGCCGGCCACGTCGAGGTGCTGCACTGGGCCGGGTTCGACCTGCCCGTCTCCAGGCTGGTCGCCAACGGTCTCGCCATCAATCGCGCCACCGATTTCGACCGATTCCGCGCGGCGGCCAGCGACATGGGCGCGTTGTCGGTGAACTGGAGCTATTCCGATCGCAAGGGCGGCATCGGCTACGTGCAGTCGACGCCGATTCCTCGCCGGCGTCACGAGGTGTTCTACACGACGCTGGACGGCGCCGATCCGGTCAACCACTGGAACGGATTCGTGCCGCCCGCCGAACGGCCCTGGGCATTCAATCCCGGGCAGGGGTGGCTGGCCAACTCGAACAACCACGCCGCGGTCGACAGTCCCTGGCCCATGCCCGGCTTCTACAAGCACCTTCGGATGCGACGGGCGGTTGCCGAGCTGTCCGCCGGCGACGCCTTCACGCCGTCCGACATGCGCGCGATGCAGATGGACTACACCTCCGATCGCGCGCTGGCCTGGAAAGGATGGCTGGCCGACATCGCCGACGAGACCGGGCGTGACGGGCTGGCCGACGAGCTCCGGGACTGGGACGGCGCGATGCGCGCCGAATCCGATATCGCCGGCCTGTTCACGCTGTGGTGGCAGTTCCTGCCCGTGCACCTGTTCGAGGGCAGCGAACTGGCCGACTGGCGCTTCGGCCGCACGCTGCTCGACGACTGGATGCACGTTCCGCCGGGAGATTTCGAGCTTGCCGTCATGTCCCGCGAAGAAGCGGCGCGACGAGCGCTGGACGATGCGCTACGCGGCGGCCTGCGGCCGCTGGGCCGCATCCAGACGCTGACCATCGCGCACCCGCTGGCCCAGGCCGGCCTGCTGGATGCGTGGCTGGACCTCTCGCGAGGGCCGATGCCCATCGGCGGCGGACCGGGCAGCCTGAACGTCACCTACCACCGCTTCGATACCGACGCAGAACGGCTGTACGCCGCGGCCGGCGCATCGATGCGCTTCGTCATGGACTGGGCCGATCCCGATGCATTCACGCTGAACCTGACCATGGGTCAGTCGGGTCACCCGCTCAGCCCGCACTTCGACGATTTCCTGCCGGCGTTCCTCGACGGCACGCCGTGGACGGTACCTTTTTCGGAGGATGCGGTTCGAGCCGCTTCCGTGGACCGCATCGCTCTACGGCCGAACTGAAGGGCGTTCGCTTGCCCGGGCCGGGCACTTGTTATGCTTGGCCCGTAGTCTCACAGGGCGTATCCGGTGAAAGACCAGTTGATGCAGTGGATGAACCGCCTCGGCGTGCCGGAAGCGCCGGAATACTACCTGCTGGCCGTCGCGGTCCTGATCGTCGTCGTATCGTTGACGCTGCACTTCGTCCTGCACCGCGTTGTCCTCCGCTTCCTGGCCAGGGGACAGCACAAGGGACGACGCAACTGGCGCAAGACGCTGTTCGGCCACAAGCTGTTCTCGCGGCTGGCGCTGGTGCTGCAGGGCGTCGTCGTCTTCTCCATGGCCGACGCGTTCCTCGAGACGGACTCGCTGATCCTGGCGTTCATCGAAACCGTCACGCACCTGTGGATCATCCTGTTCGCGCTGCTGGCGCTGTTCTCGCTGCTCGATGCCGTCGAGGAAATGTCGAAGCGGGCCGGCTCGAAGATCAAGCTGCCGCTGCGCGGCATTTTCCAGGGACTGAAGCTCGCCGCCACGACGATCGCACTGATCTTCGCGGTCGCGTTCCTGATCGGGAAGTCGCCGGTGATCCTGTTCAGCGGCCTCGGCGCGATGACGGCGGTGGTGCTGCTGATCTTCAAGGACCCCATTCTCGGCCTGGTCGCCGGCATCCAGCTTTCGGCCAACAACATGCTGGCCGTCGGCGACTGGCTGGAGATGCCCGACTACGGAGCCGACGGCGACGTCATCGACATCAGCCTGACCACCGTCAAGGTGCGCAACTGGGACAAGACGATCACGTCCATCCCGAGCTACGCGCTCATCTCGGATTCCTTCAAGAACTGGCGCAACATCCAGGCCGTCGGCGGCCGCCGCATCAAGCGCTCCATCCACATCGATGCCGCCAGCGTGGGTTTCGTCGACGACGAGGAGCTCGAGCGGCTCTCGAAGGTGCGGTTGCTGGCCGACCACATCGAAGCCAAGCGCGAGGAAATCCGCAAGGCCAACGAACAACGCGGCGTCGACCCCGACGCGCCGATCAACGCGCGGAAGATGACGAATCTCGGCCTGCTGCGCGCCTACCTGACCGCCTATCTCGCCGACAACGAGCACATCAACCACGACCTAACCTACATGGTGCGCCAGCTCGAGGCAGGCCCGAACGGCATCCCCGTCCAGCTCTACGGATTCGCCAACCAGACCAGCTGGGTGCCGTACGAGAACATCCAGTCCGACATCTTCGACCACGTCTACGCCATCGTCCCGTACTTCGGCCTGCGCCTGCACCAGGCGCCCAGCGGCCACGACGTCCAATCGCTGGGCGAGGCGCTCCAGGCCGGCGGCCGTGAGGCGGGCACCGGGAACGACGGATGATCCGCGCACTTGGGAGCCTGCTGTTCTACGGCCGCTTCCTGCGCTCGTTCAGCGCGCTTGGCTACCGGCGACGCGCGCGCGACTGGCCGGAGCTCCGGCCCGACTTCTCCGGCCAGACCTGGCTGGTCACCGGCGCGACCGGCGGCATCGGCCGCGCCGTGTCGCTTGCCGCGGTCGAGGCCGGTGCCACGGTCGTCGCCGCCGCCAGGAGCGAGGACAAGCTCGAAACGCTGCGCAACGACGCTGCCGATCCGGACCGCGTGATTCCGCTGCGCGCCGACCTGTCCCTGGTGGCCGAGGTTGCCGCCCTCGCCGGCGGCGATGCGCTGGCGGGCAAGCACGTCGACGTGCTGGTCAACAACGTCGGCGTTCTGCTCGACGACTTCGACGCCACGGATGAAGGCTTCGAGCGCTCGTTCGCGACCAACCTGCTCGGCCACTGGACGCTGACCACGCGTCTGTACGACGGCGATCGACTAGCCGAGGACGGCCTGGTCGTCGAGGTCTCCTCCGGCGGCATGTACGGGACCGCACTGAAGCTCGACCCGATGGACTGCGACGAAGCCGATGATTACGACGGCATGGCCGCCTACGCCATGCACAAGCGCGCCCAGGTCGAGCTGACCCGCTACTGGAACGCGCAGTGGCAGGGCGGGCCCATCGCGCACGTCATGCATCCGGGCTGGGTCGACACCGAGGGCGTGAAGACCGCCCTGCCCGGCTTCCGCGCCGCGCTCAAGCGCATCCTGCGCACCCCCGAGCAGGGCGCCGACACCATCCTCTGGCTGGCACACGAATACCCGGAGGCGGTCGACGACGGCATCTGGTTCGACCGTGCCCTGCGGCCCGAGCACGAGTTCGGGTTCACGAAGAAGACGCGCCACGATGCCGACGAGCTGGCCTTGTTCCTCGAGGAGAGGGTCCGGCGGGTGTAGGGGTTACGAGGCGACTCATCGCCAACGGCCCGACCTCAATCAGTGACGCCAAAACCGTTTCGCCTCCGGCTTCGCCGGCTGCGAGATGGTTTCTTAGCGGTCAACGCCAATTACGCCCAGTGGCATCCCCGCCTCCGACCCGCTAGCATGTTGCGGTCCGACCCACCGACAAGAAACCGAAGGGAGAATCGTAATGCAGGAATGGATCGCCGAGGTCAACGGCTGGCTCAACTCGATCGTCTGGGGCCCTCCGTTCATGATCCTGCTGGCCGGCACCGGGCTGTACCTGACGATCCGGCTCGGCTTCTTCCAGTTCACGCATCTCCGACACGCCTGGCGGCACAGCTTCGGCCGGTTCTTCCGCCGCGAGATGGACACCGGAGACGGCGCGATCTCGCCGTTCGAGGCCGTCAGTTCCGCCATGGCCGCGACGATCGGGGTCGGCAACATCGCCGGCGTCGCGACCGCCATCGCGCTGGGCGGGCCGGGTGCGATCTTCTGGATGTGGGTGATCGCGCTGGTCGGCATGGCCACCAAGATGGCAGAGGCCACGCTGGGGCTGAAATACCGCCACGTCGACGAGCAGGGCCGCGTGTCGGGCGGGGTCTTCTACTACATCGAGAAGGGGCTGGGTCCGCGCTGGAAGTGGCTCGCCGTGCTGTACGCGCTGTTCGCAGGAATCGCCGCGTTCGGGATCGGCAACATGGTCCAGTCCAATACGCTGTCGCAGGCCATGGACACGGCCTTCGGCGTGCCGACCTGGATCAGCGGTGCCGTCGCGCTGATCGCCGTCGGCGCCGTGACGCTGGGCGGTATCTCGCGGATCGCCGCGACGGCATCGAAGGTCGTGCCGGTCATGGCGCTGATCTACATCGCCGGCTCGCTCGTCATCCTGTTCCTGCACATCGACGCCATTCCGGGCGCGCTGAAGATGATCGTCGTCCACGCGTTCGAGCCGGCGCCGGCGGCCGGCGGGTTCGCCGGCGCCACGGTTGCCGAGGCGCTGCGCTACGGCGTCGCCCGGGGGATCTTCTCCAACGAGGCCGGCCTGGGCTCGGCGTCC
>JBPRGD010000323.1:0-33927 GCA_051428125.1 Candidatus Wenzhouxiangella sp. M2_3B_020 | reverse complement strand
CTCTGGTTCTTCCGCCGGCTTGCGCCGTTCTTCGAGGACTTCCTGTGAGCGACGTTCTGCTGGCCGTCGACGATGTCGGAAAGCGGTTTCCGCCGGCGGCGGCGCGATCGGGCCGCTTTCGCGCGTTCTGGCGCTGCCTGGTCTCGGGCCGATCGGAACAGGGCACGTCGGTGCTCGAGGGCATCTCGTTCGACGTGCGGCCCGGCGAGTCGGTGGGCATCATCGGCGCCAACGGTGCGGGCAAGTCGACGCTGCTAAAGATCATCACCGGCGTTCTGTCTCCCAGCTCGGGCAGTGTCGAGGTCAACGGCAGGATCTCGGCGTTGCTGGAACTGGGGGCCGGCTTCGAGCCCGAATACACGGGGCTGGAGAACCTGAGAATGAACGCCGGGTTCCTGGGGCTGAACCGCAGCCAGATCGACGCGCGGCTGGACGACATCCTCGCGTTCGCCGACATCGGCGAGGCGATACACGAGCCGATCAAGCACTACTCCTCGGGCATGGTGGTCCGGCTGGGATTCGCCATCGTCGCGTCGGTGCGCCCGGACCTGCTGATCACCGACGAGGTGCTCGCCGTCGGCGACGAGTCCTTCCAGAAGAAGTGCATCCGCTGGGTCGAGAACTACATGGCGCGCGGCGGCACGCTGCTGATGGTGTCGCACAACATGTACCACGTTCAGAAGCTGTGCAAGAAGGCGGTGTGGCTGGAGAACGGCAGGGCCCGGGCCGTCGGCGACGTGTTCGACGTCACCCAGGCCTACCTGGCCTGGCACGAGCGAAAGGACTCGCAGGCCCGGGAGAAAAGGCGCGCGGAGTCGTCGGCACTGTACCGGGTCGAGGACCTCGAGCTGGCCCCCGCCTCGTCCGACGGCCCGACGGTGGTCGAGGCCGGCGGGTCGCTTTCGGTACGGCTGGAAATGCGTTCGCCGGATTCGCGGCCGCCGGTGGCGCTGGTGGGCCTCGTTCGCGCCGACGGTACGCCGATCTACGGCGTTGCCTCGGATCACGACGAAGCCCGTCCCGACAAGTTCGGGGACAACGGCCGGTTCGCGATCACGCTGAACTTCCCCGAACTGCCGCTGCTACCCGGCGGCTACGTGGTCCGCGCCCACGCGATGGACCCCGAAGGCCTGCGCGTCCACGATACCGTCGAGGCCGAGTTCACCGTTCGCGGTCGATCGCGCGCGCTGGGCCTGGTCGAGATCCGGCACGAGTGGACCGGCGCATGACCGCATCGCTCGCGGTCGTCATCCCGGTGTTCAACGCCCCCGGGCAGCTCCGCCGCTGCCTGGAAGCCGTGCGGCGGACGGTCGATCCGACCACGCCGGTCATCGTCATCGACGATGCGTCCGACCGGCCCGAGGTCGCCGACGTGCTCGGCGACCACGCCGACGGCTGGACGGTGATGCGCAATGCCGGAAACCTCGGGTTCGTCGCCACGGCCAACCGTGGGATGGTCGCCGCGGCGCCGGCCGACGTGGTCCTGCTGAATTCCGACACCGTACCCGCCGGGCAATGGCTGGCCCGCCTGTCCGCGTGCCTGGAATTCGACCCCGCGATCGCCTCGGCCACGCCGTTCACCAACAACGGCGAGATCGCATCGCTGCCCGAGCTGTGCACGGCCGCACCGGTGCCGGCCGATCCCGAAGACTGGGCGCGGGCCTGCCTTGATGCTGGACCGCCGCGGTACCCGGAAATCCCCACGGCCGTGGGTTTCTGCATGGCGATGAAGCGGCGCTGCATCGACGCCATCGGCGGGTTCGACGAGCAGGCCTTCGGACGCGGCTACGGCGAGGAGAACGACTGGTGCATGCGCGCGGACGAAGCCGGATGGCGGCACGTGCTGTGCGACGACGCCTTCGTGGCCCACGAGGGCAATGCCAGCTTCGGCCCGCTGGGGCTGGGCCCGGACGACCGCGCGATGCAGACGCTGCTGGCGCGTCATCCGGACTACCTCGACCGGGTCCGAACCTTCATCGCGCGCGACCCGCTGGCGCCGGCGCGGGCCAGGGTCATGGAACGGCTGCGGACCGGCGCCTGAGCCCGACCGTGCCGCGCAAGTGCCGGACTGGCCGACCGGCGAACGTTTGCCCTACAATTCGTTCATGGCGCTCGGCACTGGACTGAAACTCAAGCTCGGCCAGAAACTTACGCTGGCGCCCCAGCTGCGTCAGGCCATCGCCCTGCTGCAACTCAACCGGCTCGAGCTGCGCGAGCACATCGACCAGGCGCTGGAGTCAAACCCGCTGCTCGAACTCGATGCCGATCTGCCCGAGGCCGAGTCCGACGCCGATTCGTCGGAAGAAGCCGACCGGTCGTCGGAGGACATCGACTTCGAATCCGAGGACTACAGCTGGAACGATCTTCCCGAGGGCTTTTCGGAAGTGTCCGAGGCTGCACCCGACTACGATCGCTTCGTCGGCGACCCGCAGCAGGATTCCCTCTACCAGCACCTTCTGTGGCAGGTCAACCTCGCGGGCTTCTCCGAGACCGACGAGGCGATCGCGCGCGCCATCGTCTACGCGCTCGACGAGGACGGGTTCCTGCACGACGATGTCCAGACGCTCAGGGCGTCGCTGGCGCCCGAGTACCTGGTCACGGCCGAGGAGGTGCGGGCGGTGCTGGAGCGGATCCAGCACTTCGAGCCCGTGGGCGTGGCGGCGCGCTCGTTGCAGGAATGCCTGCTGATCCAGCTGCGCGCGATGCCGGTGGACACGCCCGGCCGCGGCCTGGCCGAGCACCTCATCGAGCGCCATCTTGAGGCGCTCGGGAGCCGCGACATCGCAGAGATCCGCAAGCGCTCGGGATTCGAGACCGGCGAGATCGAGCAGGCGCTGGCGGTGATCCGCCGGCTCGACCCGCGGCCCGGGCTCCGGTTCAGCAGCGAGAGCCAGGACTACATCGTTCCCGACGCGTACGTTCATCCCGACGGCGACGGTTGGCGCATCACCCTGAACCGTTCGCAGGAGCCGCCGCTGAAGATCAACAAGGCCTACTCCGACCTCATCAAGTCCACCAGCGGAAAGGACCGCGAGTATCTCCGCGAGCAGCTCAAGGAAGCGCAGTGGCTGATCAGTTCGCTGGAGTTGCGCAACCACACGCTGCGTTCGGTCGTCCATGCCATCGTCCAGCGCCAGGCGGGATTCCTGGAGCACGGCGAAGTCGCGATGCGGCCGCTGCTGCAGAAGGAAATCGCCGAACTCGTCGACGTGCACGAATCGACGGTGTCCCGCGCGACCAGCGGGAAGTACCTTCACACGCCGCGCGGGACTTTCGAACTCAAGCATTTCTTCTCCGTCGGCATAAGCACGGCCGACGGCGGCGAGGTCTCGGCCACCGCGGTTCGCGCCCGCCTGGACCAGCTGGTGCGCGAAGAATCGCCCGGGAAGCCGTTGTCGGACCAGGCGCTGGTCGAGGCGCTTGCGGCCGACGGCATGCTGCTCGCGCGGCGCACCGTGGCCAAGTACCGCGAACAGCTCGGCATTCCCAATTCCGCCACCCGGCGACGCGAGCAACGCGCTTCGAAAGCGGGCTGAATCACCGCCTGCACTGGTATACCATTGCCGTGAAGCCAGGCGGTTCGCCGACGAGCCGGCGTCGCCCGAAGCCCCGAACCAGGAGAAGAGACGATGAACATCGAGATCAACGGACACAACGTGGAAGTCACGCAGGCGCTGCGCGCGTACGTGACCGAGAAACTCGAGCGTCTCCATCGCCATTTCGACAATCTCATCGGCGCCCACGTGGTGCTCAAGCTCGAGCGCGTCGAGCACCAGGCCGAGGCCACCGTCAGCGTCGGTGGCCGGACCAAGGACATCCATGCCGAGGCATCGGCCGAAGACATGTACGCGGCGATCGACAAGATGGTCGACAAGCTCGATCGCCAGGTCCGCCGGCACAAGAACAAGGTCAAGGACCACAACCGCCCCGACCGGCCGGCCGAAGCCGGCTGATCCGTCGGCCGGCTCGCTCCTCGCTCGCCCCTCGCCAGACGATCCCGACCGCACCGTGGCCGTCGCCGCTCCGCTTCCGGACCTGATCAGTTCCGACCGGGTCGCGCTCGACCAGTCGCTGTCGAGCAAGAAGTCCGTGCTCGAACGCGCCGCCGAGCTGCTCGCACGCGGCGACGACACCGCCGATCGCCGCGACATCTTCGAGGCGCTTTGCCAGCGCGAACGGCTGGGATCCACGGGACTCGGCCACGGCGTGGCGATCCCCCACTGCCGCGTCGAACAGACGCCGGTGACCGGCGCGTTCATCCGGCTGAAAACCGCGATCGACTTCGACAGCCCCGACGGCAATCGCGTCGACCTGTTCTTCGCGCTGGCGGTACCTACCCAGTGCAGCGAGGCCCATCTGAAACTGCTCGGCGCCATCGCCGAACTGTTCAGCGACGACGACCGCAGGCGGTGCCTGCGCGAAGTGAGCGGTTACCGGGAGTTCACCGACTGTCTGCGCGACGCCGCCGCAGCGGCGGCGCGCTAGCGCGGCCCCGGGATGCAGGAAATGAACGTCACCGAGCTGGTCGAGCGCTTCGGCGAGCAGCTCGATCTCCGCTGGATAAGCGGCCGCCGCCACGCCGGCCGGCAAACGATTTCGGTGGCCAGTTTCCGGACCCGTCCCTCGCTGGTCGGCTACCTCAACCTGATCCACCCCAACCGGATCCAGGTGCTGGGTCTCGAGGAACTGACCTGGCTGGACCAGCTCGACGCCAAGAAGCGCTGGGAAACCGTCGCCGAGATCTTCGCTGCGCATCCGGCCGCGCTGATCGTGGCCAGCGGCGGCGAGGTGGGCGACGACCTCGAGGAACTGGCGCGCGACAGCGAAACGCCGCTCCTGAAATCCGGGCGCCCGGGCTGGGAACTGGTTTCGACGCTGCAGTACCAGATCGCGCGCGCGCTGGCCCATCGCGTGGTCGTCCACGGCGTATTCATGGAGATCTTCACGATCGGCGTACTGATTACCGGCGACGCGGGCGCCGGCAAGAGCGAGCTGGCGCTGGAGCTTCTCAACCGCGGTCATCGCCTCATTGCCGACGATAGCCCCGAGTTCACGCAGATGACGCCGGACATCATCGACGGCAGCTGTCCCGAGGTCCTGCGCGACTGTCTCGAGGTGCGCGGACTGGGGGTGCTCAACGTCCGGCGCATGTTCGGGGACACCGCGGTCAAGGCGAACAAGTTCCTGCGCCTCATCGTCCACCTGCAGCAACCGGCGCCGGGCGACGAGGCGAAGTCCGACCGGCTGTCCGGAAAATCGGAGTCCGCGCGCGTTCTCGACCTGGACATCCCGCGCATCCCGCTGCCGGTGCTGCCCGGCCGCAACCTCGCCGTGATCGCCGAAGCGGCGGTGCGCAATTTCATGTTGCGCATGAAGGGTTTCGACGCGACCGAGGATTTCCTGCGCCGCCACGCCAGGGTGATGCGGCATGAATGAATCGAAGCGCGCGTCCGTGGTGCTCGTCAGCGGCCTGTCGGGCAGCGGCAAGTCGGTCGCGCTCGCCGCGCTGGAGGACCGGGGCTTCTACTGCGTCGACAATCTGCCGGCCGGCATGCTGCCGGCGCTGGCCGAGCACGTCGAGACCGAACCGGACCGCTACCGGCGCGTCGCCGTCGGCGTCGATGCCCGCGCCGGCCCGGCGGAGCTCGTGCGCCTGCCGCAGATCATCGAGGGCCTGTCCATGCCGACGACGCTGGTCTTCCTCAAGGCCGACCGCGACGTCCTGATTCGCCGTTTTTCCGAGACCCGCCGCCGCCATCCCCTGGCCGCGGACCGCACGCTGGCCCAGGCGATCGAGGAAGAGCAACGCATGCTGCGTTCGTTGGCCGAACAGGCCGACCACGTGGTCGATACCACCGAGACCAACATCCACGAGCTTCGCCGCCGGATCTGGCGGCTGGTCGGGCCGTCGAAGGCGCCGGAAATCGCCAACCTCGCGCTGGAGTCGTTCGCCTTCAAGCGCGGCGTGCCCGACGACGTCGACCTGGTGTTCGATGCCCGGTGCCTGCCCAACCCGCACTGGGTGCCGGAACTGCGCGCCGCCACGGGCCTCGAGCGGGCCGTGCGCGAGTACCTCGCGGCCGAACCGCTGGTGGGAGAGTTTCGCGACGATGTCGACCGCTTCGTCCGCCGCTGGCTGCCGGTCTGGGCCGAGGAGGGGCGCAGTCACCTGACCGTTGCCATCGGCTGCACCGGCGGCAAGCACCGGTCGGTGTATCTCGTCGACGACCTGGCCGGTCGATGGCGCGAACAGGGGCTGAAGGTCGTCACCCATCATCGGGAGCTGGCGCGATGACCGGCATCGTCGTCGTCGCTCACGCGGGACTCGGAGAGGCGCTCTGCGCGGTGGCCGAGGGGATCCTCGGCCGGCCGGCGCCGGTGACCGTGATCGGGATCCGTGCCGACGCCGATCCCGACGACGAGCGGGAAACCGTGGAGTGCCGGCTCGCCGCATGGCCGGCCGACGAGCCGCCGCTGGTCCTGACCGATCTCCCCGGCGCGACGCCGCACAATCTCGCCGAGGCGGCCGTGGCCCGCGCCTGCCCCGCCGCGCCGGTGGTGACCGGCCTCAATCTGCCGATGCTGCTGCGGGCCCTGAACCACGCCGCGCGCCCGGCCGCCGAGCTGGCGGACGTGGCCGCCGAGGGTGCGCACGCCGCGGTCTTCGTCGGGGAGAAGACATGATCACGCGCGATGTCCGCCTGAAGAACCGGCTTGGACTGCATGCCCGCGCGGCCAGCCGGCTCGTGCAGACCGCAGCCGGTTTCGAAAGCGAGATCTGGCTGACGCGAAACGGCAGACGGGTCAACGCCAAATCCATCATGGGCGTGCTGATGCTGGCCGCGCCGCTGGACGCGGAATTGACGCTGGAGTGCGGGGGTCCGGACGAGCAGGCCGCGGTCGACGCGATCGAGGCGCTGATCGACGACCGCTTCGGAGAGGACGAATGATCCTGTCGCTGAGCGGCACCGGCGTTTCGGACGGCATTGCCATCGGCAATGTTCACCTGCTGTCCAGCGGCGAACTGGAACTGCCCGAATACGATCTGGAGGCCGAGGAGGTGGGGCCCGAGGTCGAACGCCTGGCCGAGGCGGCCTCCCGCGGCGAGGTCGAGCTCGAGCGCATGGAGACCGACCTGGGAGCGGACCGGCAGGGCTCGGCCTCGGAGCTGATCCAGGCGCACCGCATGATGATGCGCGACGACATGCTCATCGGCGCGGCGATGCGGCGAATCCGCAACGACCGGATCAACGCCGAATGGGCGCTGGACCTGCAGGCGGCCGAGCTCCGGCGCGAGTTCCAGCGCATCGAAGACGACTACCTCGCCCTTCGCATCGAGGACCTCGACCAGGTCGCTCGCCTGCTGCAGCGGCAACTCGCCGAGCAGCCCCAGCGCGTGCTGGACGAACGCGTGCCCCACCAACTCGACGACACCGTGGTGCTGGCCGATTCGCTGAGTCCGGCGGAGCTTGCCGCTCTCCACGGCCGGCGCGTCGCCGGCCTGGTGACCGAGCACGGCAGCGTCTGGTCGCACGCCGCCATCATCGCGCGTGCGTTCGGAATCCCGATGGTGATGGCCGTGCGCCGATCCCGTCGGCTGCTGCGCGAGGGCGAGCCGGTGATTCTCGACAGCCACTACGGCATCGTGCTCGCGACGCGAGACGAACGCCTGCATGGCCACTATGCCGAAAAGATGGCGTCGTTCCGGCGCCACCGGCGCAGCCTGGAACGGATTCTTTCCGAGCCCGACCGGACCCGCGACGGCGAGCGATTCCGCCTGTTCTGCAACGCCGAGCGCGCGCCCGAACTTGCGCGATGCCACGAGGCCGGGGCGGCCGGCGTCGGATTGATGCGCTCTGAGTTCGTGTTCGCGGCCGCGGAGCTGCCCGGCGAGGACGAGCAGTACGAGATCTATCGCGACGCCGTCGGGACGCTGGCCGGCAAGCCGCTGACGATTCGCACGCTGGACGCCGGCGGCGACAAGCTGCCCGACGAGCTCAAGCACGCGGGTGGACCGAACCCGGCGCTGGGACTGCGCGGCATCCGCATGTCGCTGGCCATGCGCGCCCATTTCCAGACGCAGATCCGCGCCATTCTGCGGGCGTCGGCGCACGGCCCGGTGCGCATCCTGCTGCCCATGCTCAGCCGCATCGACGAGATCCGCACCGCCCGCGAGATCATCGCCGATTGCAGGAAAGGCCTGCGGGAGGACGGCCATCGCATCGACCCCGAAATCCAGGTCGGAGGCATGATCGAGACCCCGGCCGCGGCGCTGCTGACCGAGCAGTTCGCCGCCGAGCTCGATTTCGTGTCGATCGGAAGCAATGACCTGATCCAGTACGTGCTGGCCGTCGATCGGCAGGACGAGCTGGTCAGCCACCTGTTCGACCCGTCCAGTCGCGCGGTCATCGAAATGCTGGCACGGGTGATCCGTGGCGCGCGGCGCAAGGGGCGGCCGGTGCAGATCTGCGGGGAGCTCGCCGGCGACCCCGATTACGCGGCGCTGCTGCTGGGACTCGGAATCCGCGAGTTCAGCCTGCCGCCCGGCCAGCTCTCCGCGGTCAAGGCCTCGCTGATCCGCGCCAGCGCGGCGGAGGCGCGCGACATCGTCACGAAATACCTCGATGACCCCGGCTGGTCGTCCGGCGAAGAACTGCTGTCTGCGCTCGAGCAGGTCAGGCGCTGATCCGTCCCGGCGCGTTGGCGTGCCGTTCCCAGGCCAGTTCATGCACGAAATAGGCCAGCGTATTGCAGGCCGGCTCGATCAGCGCGACCGCGCCCCCGATCATCCACGAGCCGGTCATCGCCCAGACCACCCCGAACGCCACGGCCATGTGCACCAGCGCGAACGTCAGCGTCTTGTATTTCGCCATCCTGCTTTCCTCGAAACCCGGCCGAAATTCATGAAAATGATAATCGTTCCTGATCAATGACTCAAGACGATTCTTTCAATGGAATGCATTGGATCCATCAATGGGTTCGGCGAACGGGGCGTCCCGCCTGTTGGCCTTTGGTGCAGGTGACGGTGCCGGATCCGATTGGTTAAGCTGGCGGTTCATTCACCCCGCCGCATCGCAATGACCGACCCGCTCTGGACGCCCCGGCCCGATCACGCCGAGAACACCCACATGGCCCGCTTCGTCGACTTCGTCGGCCGGGAACTGGCTCCCGGCGTCACCGGCTACGATGCGCTGTATCGCTTCTCGATCGAAGACCCGGAGTCGTTCTGGACCGCGGTCTGGGACTTCTGCGAAGTCCGGGCCGAAGTGCGCGGCGACCGCGTGACCGAGGGCTGGCCGGCGATGCCGGGTACGCGCTGGTTTCCGGACGCGCGGCTGAACTTCGCCGAGAACCTGCTGCGCCGGCGCGACGAGGCCGCGGCGATCGAATTCGCCGGCGAGGGTGGCGTTCGTCGAACCATGAGCTGGGCGGAGCTCCGCGACGAGGTCGAACGCGTCGCCTCGGCCCTGCGCGCGCAGGGCGTGCAGCCCGGCGACCGCGTCGCCGGCTACCTGCCGAACCTGCCCGAAACCGTGATCGCGATGCTGGCGGCGACGTCCGCCGGCGCGATCTGGTCGTCCTGCTCGCCGGATTTCGGGGTCCGCGGCGTGCTCGATCGTTTCGGCCAGATCGAGCCGAAGGTGCTGTTCGCGGCCGCGGCCTACCGCTACAACGGCAAGACCCACGATTGCCTGGGGCGGCTTTCGGAACTGCTGGCCGAGCTGCCCGGCGTCGAGCGCGTGGTCGTCACGCCGTACGCGGCCGACCGAATGGACCTGGCCGCGCTCGGCGACCGGGCCGTTTCCTGGGAAGAGTTCGGCGCCGGCGAGCCGGATACGCTGACGTTCGAGCAGCTTCCGTTCGACCACCCCATCTACATTCTCTACTCGTCGGGCACGACGGGCGTGCCGAAGTGCATCGTCCACGGCGCCGGCGGCACGCTGCTGCAGCATCTCAAGGAACTGCTGCTGCATACCGACGTACGCCGCGACGACCGGCTGTTCTATTTCACGACCTGTGGCTGGATGATGTGGAACTGGCTGGTCTCCGGCCTGGCCGCCGAGGCCACGCTGGTGCTCTACGACGGCTCGCCGTTCCATCCCGACGGCAACGCGCTCTGGGATCTGGCCGACGAGGTCGGCATGACGCAGCTGGGGACCAGCGCCAAGTGGATCGCGGCATGCGACAAGGCCGGCGTGCGGCCGCGCGAGACCCATGGCCTGGAGTCGCTGCGTGCCATTCTCTCGACCGGCTCGCCGCTGCTTCCGGAGTCGTTCGACTATGTCTATCGCGACGTCAAGTCCGACGTCCAGCTCAGCTCGATCTCCGGAGGCACCGACATCGTTTCCTGTTTCGCGCTGGGCAATCCGCTCAAGCCCGTCTACCGCGGCGAGCTGCAGTGCCGGGGACTGGGCATGGCCGTCGAGATACGCAACGACGACGGCGACGTCGTAGAGAACGAGACCGGCGAGCTGACGTGCTCGCAGCCTTTTCCGTCCATGCCCGTCGGATTCTGGAACGACCCCGACGGAGAGCGCTACCGGGCCGCCTACTTCGAGAAATTCCCCGGCGTGTGGTCGCACGGGGACTACGCGCGCCTGACCGAACGCGGCGGCGTCATCATCTACGGGCGCTCCGACGCGACGCTGAATCCGGGCGGCGTGCGCATCGGCACGGCCGAAATCTACCGCCAGGTCGAAAAGCTCGACGAGGTCCTCGAATCGCTGTGCGTGGGACAGGACTGGGAGGGCGACGTCCGGGTCGTGCTGTTCGTCGTGCTGCGCGACGGCGTCGAGCTCGACGATGACCTGGCCGGGCGAATCCGGCAGACGATCCGCGACAACGCCACGCCCAGGCACGTGCCGGCCCGCATCGTCGCCGTGCCGGACCTGCCGCGCACGGTCTCGGGCAAGATCACCGAGCTGGCCGTTCGCGACGTCATCCACGGCCGCGCGGTCAAGAACACCTCGGCGCTGGCCAACCCCGACGCGCTGGAGCATTTCCGGGATCGACCCGAACTGGCCGACTGATCTTCCGCTCCCGCTTTGCGAGCTCGGGACGAGACGCTAGAATGGGGCGTCCCGGCCGCACCGCGAACACGCGGCCGAGTCAAAAGGGGAAATCGGCGATCTTGGACGACCATCTGGAAACGCAACGGGAACTGCTCTGGGACAACGAGGTCCTGGTCGAGCCCGCCTACCTGCAGGAAGGGCATTTCGTATCGCGCATGGATCGCCCGTGGATCGGCACGTCGTTCCCGCTGGAAGGCGTCCGCATCACCGAACGGGGACAGCTCGACTGGTTCCGCGCCAACTGCAACTGGGTCGTCGTCGACCTGCTGCGCAGCGAAGCGCGTTTCCGCCCGGCGCGTCCCGACACGCCGCGCCTGCCCGTCCGGCACTTCGCCAGCAGCGGTTATCTCAACGACGAGGAAGCCGCGATCAACGTGCTGCGACGGGCCCGCCTGAATAGCGAGATCATCGACGAGTCCACCGAAATGCACGGCCTGCTGCACGCCCAGGCCGATTCGTTGATCGACAACATCGCCCTGGGCGGCCGGCTCGATGCCGAGGAAGCCCGCAAGAGCGTATCCCGGATCGCCGACGACCTCGAGAAGAACATTGCCGCGATGGTCTGGCTGACGCGGATCAAGCAGGTCGATCGGTACACGGCGCAGCACTGCGTCAACGTCGCGATCCTCTGCATGGGACTCGCTCAGGCGATGGAGTGGTCGCGCGAGGACGTCGAAACGGCCGGACTGGCGGGGATGCTGCACGACCTCGGCAAGATGAAACTCGACAAGCGCATCCTGAACAAGCCCGGTCGCCTCACGCGCGACGAGTACGAATACGTCAAGCAGCACGCCCGCTTCGGCTACCTGATGCTGCGCGAGGACGACGACATCCACCCCGCCGTCGCGCAGGCGGTGCTCGAGCACCACGAAAGGCCCGACGGCACGGGCTACCCGCTGGGCCGTAGCGCGGAATCGCTGCAGCCGATGTCGGCGCTGGTCAGCGTCGTCGATGCCTACGACGCGATCACTTCGCGTCGCCCCTACAGTCCCGAGCGCTCTCACCACGAGGCGCTGGGGGTCCTCTGGAAGCAGCGCGACCGGCAGTTCGACGGCTGCATGGTCGAGGCGCTGATCCAGTTCCTGGGCTGGATCACGCCCGGCACGCTGGTCCGCCTGACCAGCGGCGAATACGCCATCGTGCTCCGCGCCAGCCACCGGCACCGGCTCTGGCCGCTGGTCCGGGTTCTCGAATCCTCCGACGACGATTTCCGTATCGGGCAGCGCATCGACCTGGCCGCGCACAACGCCGAGCATCCCGCGCGTCCGATCCGGGTCGCCGAAGTCCTGCCGGACGGGGCGCTGGCCGGTGTGATGGAACGCGCGCTGCAGCGCGAGGCGGTCGAGGTCGGTAACGCCTGACGGGGCGCGCCTCGACGAAGCGGGCCGAACGCCTCGAAGTGCGTTAAGCTTTCGCTCGAGGGGTTGGACTGGCACGCAGCGCGAGACCCGATGAGCGGCTACCGATCGCAGGACCACGACGCCGAACTGTTCGAAAGCGAGTGCATGATCGATCCGCGCGAACTGCAGATCGGTCATTTCGTCTCCCGTCTCGACCGGCCCTGGCGGGACAGTCCCTTTCCGCTCGAAGGCGTCATGGTGCTGTCCGAAGACCAGCAGTCGTGGTTCGCCGAGCAGTGCGACTGGATCGTCATCGACCTTCTTCGCAGCCGCAACGGCTATCGCCCGCCTTCGGCGCAGGTCTATCGCCCGTCCGCGCGGCCGTCGGCGTCCGAGACCGGCGGCGACCGCCCCGTCAACATGCTCCGGCGCGCCCGCCTGGATGCCGACAGCGTGCACGAGGCGGTCGACTGCCACGACCTGCTGTACCGACAGGCCGCCGCACTCATCGAAGCCCTGCAGAAGACCGGCCGGATCGATGCCGAAAAGGCGCGATTGGGGCTGCGCCAGATCGCGAGTTCGCTGGAAAGCAACATCGCGGCGATGATCTGGCTGACCAGGATCAAGCACGCCGACCAGCACACCGCCGAGCACTGCGTCAACGTCGCGATCCTGGCGATGGGACTGGCGCGCTCGCTGGAATGGGACGACGCCCGTGTCGAGCAGGCCGGGCTGGCGGGGCTTCTCCACGATCTCGGCAAGCTCCGGCTGGATTCCGACATCGTCAACAAGCCCGGGCCGCTGAGCGACGAGGAGCGCGCCTACGTCGAGCGCCATTCACGCATCGGCTACGAACTGCTCCGCGACGACGAACGTATCCATCCCGACGTTGCCCGCGCCGTTCTCGAGCACCACGAGCGGCCAGACGGGCAGGGCTACCCGGACGGCAAGCACGGCGACGCGATTCACCCGCTGTCGCGGGTCGTCGCCGTCGTCAATGCCTACGATGCCATGACGTCGCACTGGCCGTTCCGGCCCGCCATTTCGCACCACGACGCCCTCGGCGTGCTCTGGCGCGAGCGGCGCAAGCAGTTCGAGGCAGCCACCGTCGAGACGTTGATCCAGTTCCTGGGATGGGTCACGCCGGGCATCCTGGTGCGACTGTCGAGCGGGGAATACGCCGTCGTGCTGCAGACCAGCGAGGAACATCGCCTGTGGCCGGTCGTGCGTCGCCTCGAGCGGAAGGGGGACGAGTACGTCGCCGCCGACCGGATCGACCTCGCGCGCGAAAGCAGGTCGCAGCAGCCCGCCGGCCTGCGCATCGACGAAGTGCTCCCCGACGGCGCCATCGATGCCGACCTGAACGCCATCCTGCTACAGGAAGCGATCCGCGACAACGGCTCCTGAGGAAGACACGCCGCGGCTGCGGCAGCGTTCAGGCGTCGTGACCGGACCGCCGCTTGGCGAAGCGCTGCGGCGCCAGCGCATCGGAGATTCCCGTGTCCACCGCCGCAGGCAGGCCGCTGAGCGAATCGGCGATGCATTCGGCGGTCACCGGGGTGCCCGTGATGCCCCGGCTGCCGTGCGCGACGTTGAGCCACACGGCCGCCATGGCCGGGTCCTGCGAGGCGCCGACGGGGCCGGCCAGCGGCAGGAAGTCGCTCGCCTGGCAGCGCAGGCCGACGCGGTGGCCGACGATCTCGGCACGCTCGGCGCCCAGCGCCTGCCAGCGTGCCGGCAGCCGATCGCGCAGCTGCCGGAGGTTGCGCGCATCGTCGTCGTCGCGCGGATCCAGCGTCTCATCGTGCAGGTCGAACGTCGCGCCGACGCAGTGAATGCCGTCGACGGCCGGCGTCAGGTAGCCGTCGTGGCACTGCGCGCGCCGCCAGCGCCGGCTGGCGGCGGTGGCGCGGCATTCGGTGACCTGGCCGCGAATCGGTTTCAGCGGCAGCGCCGGCAGTCCGGGCAGGTGCGGTGTCGCCGCGCCGGTGCACAGTATCGTCGCGTCGGCCTCGGCGCGACGGCCCGATGCGAGCCGCACCGTATCGCCGTCCACGCCTTCGACCCGGTCCCGGCATCGCTCGATGTCCGGGTGGTCGAGCAGCAGGCGGCACCACGCCGCCGGCCGCAGCACGCCGCCGCCGGGCAGCAGCACGCGGTCGTCGTCCAGCCATTCCATCAGGCCGGCCGGCCAGTGTCCGCTGGCGGTGGCCGAATGCAGCTTGCGCCGATGGCGGTCGCCGTTGACGAGTTGCACCACGCCGTCGAGCCGGCCGATGTCCCGCCGCTCGCACTCGTGGCGAGCCAGCCACCGGAGGGCCCGGAGATAACTGGACTGGTAGAACCGGTTCTGGGGCGTCGCGACACCGCTGGGCGTGGTGTAGACGACGCCGGCGTGGTTGCCGGACGCACCTTCGGCGATGCCCGACGGTTCGATCATGCGCACGCCCCAGCCGCGCTCGGCCAGGGCGCGGGCGGTCGTCGCCCCGGCCAGCCCGGCCCCGACGACGAGCGCGCTGCCTCTGCGGACCCGTTGCGCGGACCAGGTTCCCGGCCGCTCGCCCTCGAGCCGGTGGCGTTTGTCGCCGAAACCGGGTTTGCGCTCGACCGTGAAGCCGGCCTCGGTCAGCGCCCGGCGAACGCTCCCGGCGACCGTGAAGGATGCCAGCGTGCAGCCGGGCCGCGAGCGGGCTGCAAGCAGCCCGAACAGCCGCGGACTCCACATCGCGGCATTCCGGGCCGGCGCGAAGCCATCGAGAAACCATGCATCGACGGCGGCAGGCTGGCGTGACCACATCTCGGCGGCGTCGCCCAGCATGAGCACCAGCTCGACGCGTTCGCCCAGCCGCACTCGGTGGAAACCCGGCGTGGGCGGCGGGTAGCCCTCCAGCAGCCTGCGGCTGAACGGTCCGAGCTTCGGCCACCGCGAAAGCACGCGCTCGAGATCGTCGCGGGCGAGGGGATGGCGCTCGGCCGACAGCAGCGACAGTCTCGCGCCGTCGGGCGCGGTTCCGGAAAACAGTTCCGCGGCCTGCAGCGCGTTCAGGCCGGTGCCGAAACCGGTCTCGCCGATCGTGAACTGTTCGTTCCTGTCGAGGCCTTCGAAGCGCGGTTCGAGGCGATTGCCGGCCAGGAACACCGCGCGGCTCTCGCCGGGCCCGTCGATGCGCGAGAAATAGCCATCGCCGTAGTCGGGCGCGAATGGCGTCTCGCCGTCTAACGTCACGCGCGCAGGGCTGATCGGATCCAGGTCGGGTTGCATCGCTTCATTCTGTCAGGTTCCGATCAGCGGGGGCGCGGGTCGCGCGTGCGGCTGGTAAGCTTGCGCAAACCATTTGCCAGGAGCCGACGGCATGAACGTTCCGACCCGCAACCTCGCGCTGTTCTGCGATTTCGAGAACATCGCTCTCGGGGTTCGAGACGCGCGCTACTCGGCGTTCGATATCAGCAAGGTCCTGGAGCGCTTGCTGCTCAAGGGCAACATCGTCGTCAAGAAGGCCTACTGCGACTGGAATCGCTACAAGGAATTCAAGCCCGCGATGCACGAGGCGGCCTTCGAGCTCATCGAGATTCCGCACCTGAGGATGTCGGGAAAGAACTCGGCCGATATCCGGATGGTCGTCGACGCCCTGGACCTGTGCTACACCAAGTCGCACGTCGACACCTTCGTCGTGATCTCCGGAGACTCCGATTTCTCGCCGCTGGTCAGCAAGCTCAGGGAAAACAACAAGCTCGTCGTCGGCGTGGGCGTCAAGAGTTCGACGTCGGACCTGCTGACGGCAAACTGCGACGAGTTCATCTTCTACGACGACCTGGTCCGCGACAGCGAGAAGAAGTCCAAGCGCAAACGCACCGCGAAGAAGAAGAGCAAGAAGAAAAAGAAGAAGACCGAGGCGAGGACCGGCAACGGGCCGGAGGCCAGCGCCGAAGAGGAGCGCCGCCAGGAGGGCTTCGACCTGGTGCTGGAAACCATCGAGGCCCTGTTCCGCGATCGTGACGAGTCCGAGAAGGTCTGGGGTTCGATGGTCAAGCAGGCGCTCAAGCGCCGCCGGCCGGGATTCAGCGAGGGCTACCACGGATTCAAGTCGTTCGGCGAGCTGCTCGAGCAGATGCAGACCGAGGGCCTGGTCAAGCTCCGCCACGACGAGAAGTCCGGCGGCTACATCATCGAGAGCTTCGAGTCCGGGGACTGAACACGGCCGGCATGGGCGGGCGATTCGTCATCCTGGCGTGGCATTCCATCCACGTGCACGACAACGCCTACGACGGAAACGACCTGGTGGCGTTCTCCGAGGATCTCGAGCGGCTCGACGAACTGGGCTGGACGATCCTGCCGTTGTCCGAGGCGCGTGCCGGACTGGATTCCGGCCGCCTCCCGGACCGGACGGCCGTGCTGACGATGGACGACGGCTCGATCATGGATTTCCACGCCTTCGACCACCCGACCTGCGGTCGGCAGGTCAGCGTCCACGAGCGCCTGCGGTGCTTCGCCGCGGCATTGCCGGCCGGGGCGCGCCACGTGCCGCACGTCTCGACGTTCGTCATCGCCTCGCCCGAAGCGCGTGCCGAGCTCGATCGCAACGTGACGCTGGATCTCGGCGTCTGGCCCGAGGACTGGTGGCGCGCGGCCAACGAAAGCGGATTGATGGCCGTCGAGAGCCACAGCTGGGATCACAACCACGATTCGCTTGCGCGCACGTTGCAGCGCGACAATCGGCGCGGCCACTTCGGCTTCATCGACACCGAGGCCGAATGCCGCGGGGAGGTCGACGCGGCCAGCGATTACATCGAGCGCGTCGGTGGCCGCCGACCGCGCTATTTCGCCTATCCCTACGGCCAGTCCAGCGCCTTCCTGCGGGAGGAATACCTTCCTGGACGCGGGCCGGAACTCGGACTGGAGGCCGCGCTGGGCTGCGACCCGGAGCCGGTGACGCCGGCCAGCGACCGGTGGAACCTGCCCCGCTTCGTCTGCCGTCGCGATTGGAGCACGCCCGACGAATTCGCGGCGCTGCTGCGGTCGGTCGCCGGTTGAGGCACCGGTCGAGCGGCGGCGGGCTTCAGAACGGACCGAACTCGATGCAGCGCCGGATCAGCTCGTTTCTGCGCGCCTCCGGAATCGGCCTGTGGAACAGCGCGAACAGCCGATCGTTCTCGGTCCGCTCGTAGCCGACCTGCAGGTTGACCTCGGCGGCGCGCGGATTGCCGGTGTAGGCGAAGAAGGCCTCGTAGTCGTCGGCCATGGCATCCCGTGCGCGGGAAAGCATGGCGTGTAGAACCCCGCCGCGTTCCCGGATCGCGGTGCGGTCGGGCTCGGCGACCGCCTCGAATGCGCTGCCGTCCACGCAGGCTCCGCCGATCAGGCCCTGGCCGAACGCCTCGAGCACGTGCAGGTAGCCCAGCGGAACGAACGCCAGCGCCGATTTGCGGTAGAACGCGACGAGATGCCGTTTTTCCTCGGGAAGTTCGCCGCCGAGCTTGCGGGCGAATATGTGGCCGGCGAAGAAGCGTCCGTCGTCGACTTCGCAGACGCGGAAACGGTCCTCGAGTTTTTCGGTCATGCGGGATTCCATGCTCGGTGGTTCGCGCGCGGCGAGCGCTGCCGCTGGAGGATTCTACCCGCTGCAGGCCCGCGGCCCCGCCTCAGTCGCCCCCGCCGGGTCTCAGCACGAAAGCGCCGCGGAAGTCCCCGAACCGGATTGTGCGCAGCGCCTCGTTGGCTTCGTCCAGCGGGACGCTCCGCGTCTCCGGCGCCATGTCGTGTTCGGCGGCGATCCCGAGATAATCGGAAATGTCCGATCGCGTGACGTTGGCCACCGACTTGATTTCCTTCTCGCGCCAGAGCTGGCTGGGGTAGTCGAGCTCCGCGAGCCGGTCGCGGTCGCCGGATTCCTTGCTGATGGCGTTGATGACCAGGCGTCCACCGGGCGCGAGATGTTCCAGTGCGGCCAGGACGGGCACCCAGACCGGGGTGGTGTCGATGACCGCGTCGGGCGCGTCGGGCGGACGATCTCCGATATCGCCGGCCCAGGCCGCGCCACGCTCCAGCGCCTGCTCGCGCTGGCCGGCATCGCGGGCCCAGACCAGCACGGGACTTTCGGGGTACTTGATGCGGGCCAGCGTCAGCACCAGGTGGTTGGATGCGCCGAAACCGGTGAGCGCGAGCACGCGCCCGTCTTCGAGTCCGGCCAGGCGCAGGCTGCGCAGCCCGATGGCCCCGGCGCACAGCATGGGTGCTGCGGCTTCGGCATCCAGGCCATCGGGAAGGGCGTGCACGAAACGGGCATCGACGGTCATGTACTCGGCGTATCCCCCGTCGATGTCGCGGCCGGTGGCATGGAAGTCGGGGCAAAGGTTCTCCTCGCCGCGCCTGCACCATCGGCATTCGCCGCACGCCGAGGCGATCCAGCCAACCCCGACGCGGCGACCTGGCCGGGCATCGTCGACGTCCCCGCCGGCGTCCTCGATCCTGCCCACGACCTCGTGTCCGAGAATGCGCGGCGTGGGGGTTGCCACGCGCCCCTCGATCTGGTCCAGCTCGGTATGACAGACCGCGCAGGCCTCGACGCGCAGCAGCACCTCGTTCGAGGCAGGCTTCGGAACGTCGACGTCGGCCGGCGAGAGCGGTTGCGAGTCCCGCTCGATCGGGCCGGTACTTTCCAGCAGCATCGCGCGCATCCGATCAGTGTAACCAGTCCGCCGCCGGGGTACACTCGGGCCCCGTGACCGACGGGATCGACATCCGACGCCATCCCCGTGCCCGGAGACTCAAGCTCCGGATCCGCCGCGACGCCGGCGTCGAGGTCGTCGCGCCTCCCCACGTGCCCGAGCGCGTGATCCGGCGCTTCGTTTCCAGCAATGCAGGCTGGATCGATCGTGCGCGCGCAAGCGTGCTGGCCGAACGTCAATGCCCGGCCGTGCGCGGCCCGTTCCCCGAGCGGCTGGACCTGGAGGCGCTCAATCAGCGCATCGCCGTGAACTACGATGACGGCCCCCGTCCCCGCTTCCGGTGGTGCGACGCGAATCTGGAGGTCGTGGTGGCCGAGCGGGTCGCCGCCGCGGCGCGGGACGTGCTCGTCACCGCGCTTCGTCATCGCGCGCGCGAGCGCCTGGAACCGTGGTTCCGACAGGTCGCCGATACGCATGGGCTCGCCTTCGAACGGGTGACGTGGCGAAACCAGAAAAGCCGCTGGGGAAGCTGCTCCAGCCGTGGAAACATCTCGCTGAACGTTCGGCTGCTGTTCCTGCCGCCGGAGCTGGTCCATTACGTGTTCGTCCACGAGCTCGCGCATCTGCGCCACCCGGACCACTCGCCGCGGTTCTGGCGCAAGGTCGAGACGATGTTGCCGGGGATGCGGTCTGCCCGGGCGGCGCTGCGCGACGCGCCGGCGCGGGTCCCGGAATGGCTGGCGTGAGTCGGCTCAGTCCGATCGGTCCGACCGGGACAGCCGTTCGGCGAGCTGCGCGCTCAGTGCGTGCCGGCGCGCCACGTCGGCGTCCGCGCCGCGGTTGAGCGTCGAAATGCCGGGCGCCAGCCGCGCCCGTAGCAACGGCCCCGGCAGCCGACCGTCGTCCGGCCACGGCGACGGCAGCGCATCGGCGATCTCGATCGGTTTCTGGGCGGCATGACCGCGTTGGCGGAGCGCATCGAGCAGCGCGAATGCACGCGCCGCGATCGTCGTCAGTGCAGCATCGTCCACCCGCACTCCGATCCTGCCGCGCAGGCGCTCGGAAAGTCGGCGCCGCAATTGCCATGCGGCGCCCGCGCCGCCGCCGGTCAGGGCTCCGATCAGCGTGCCTGCGCCCAGCGACAGCCCCATCGTCGCAAGGTCCACGGCAGCGCCGGCGGCTGCCCCGGCCGCCGCGCCGCCGCCGGTCGCCGGGGCGACCAGCGCCAGCGTTCGCGCGTCGAAGGGACTCTCGCGCCAGCCGCCGCCTTCGAACGGTAGCGGCACGGTCCGGTAGTCGGATTCGGAAAAACGGAACAGCCGCATGGCCTCGTCGACGAACCGCTGTTCGCGTTCGGTCACGACCTCGCGCAGGGATCGCTCGGCCTGCGCGATTTCGTCCGGGTCGTCGCGGCGGGCGGATCGACGGGCCGCGGCGGCGTCGACGAGCAGCTCGGCGATCATCGAATGGCCCGTGGCGATCTGCCAGCGGGCCTGGGCGTCACGATCGGAGACGAGCGATTCCAGTGCCGGGCCGTGCTTCTCCAGCAGGGTCGCCAGCCGCTGCCAGAGGCTGACCTCCGACTCGAGCGAGAACACCACGGTATCGAATTCCGAAACTGCATGAAGACCGACTCTCGCCAGCGCTTCACGCCACTGGCGCGGGCGACCTGCGCGGTCGGTGACGAAATTCAGCACCGGCAGGATGGGGCGGGCGGTCAGCGCCAGGATCGCCAGCTCGTCCTGGTACTTGCCGAGGACCGGCTCGCGCGCATCGACGACGTAGAGCATCGCGTCGCTGCCGATCGCCTGCTCGAGGACGCGTGCTTCCTGCTCGAATCGTCCGGCCGCGAGTTCGGATTCCATGAACGCCGCGACGCGCTCGGGTCCGCTGTGACGCCGGCTCGGCTCGGCATCCAGCCATTCGATCAGCGCCCCGGCGTCTTCCAGCCCCGGCGTATCGAACAGTTCGACCACCGGCCGGCCGTCGGCCAGCAGGCGCGCGCCCTCGATCCGTCGCGTCGTCGCGGACGTCGGGGCGATGTCGCCGAACGTCGCGTCGCGCATCAGCGTGCGCATCAGCGACGTCTTGCCGACGTTGGTATGGCCGACGACGGCGAGCGTCAGCAACTCCGGATCGCGCCTGTTCACGTCGCGGATCATACCCTAGCGGCATGGCGGGCCCCCGGCGCGGTCGCGTGGGGTGGGTCAGAGGTTCCCTGCAAAAAAGCCGGTGCCCGAAGGCACCGGCCCGTCCCCCATTCCAGCATGGTGAGCAACCCTGTTCGCTGGTTGGGAATGAACACGCGGCAATCTGGCCGGGAGCGGGCACTGTCGATGCCGCGAATTCATTTTCAAGATAGGTCGAATGTCACGACCCGGCGTGCAGAAACGCGACATCCTGTTGACGCCACGCGACAGTCGGCTGCGCGGTGATGACCGGAATCAATCCGTGGAGCTGTCCACCGTTCTGCGCCATGCCTCGGGGGGGCGGCCGTGAACCTGCCGGAATGCGCGGCTGAAATACTGCGAACTGGAATATCCCACGGCCAGTGCGATCTCGGTGACGCTCCGGTCGGTTTCGCGCAGCAGTTCGCGTGCACGCGCCATCCTGAAGTCGCGGATGAAATGGGCCGGGGACTGTCCCAGCAGCGACTTGAGCTTGCGCTGCAGCGTCCGGGGTGCGACGTGAACGGCCTCGGCCATGGCGCCGATGTCGAGCTGCGGATCGGCGAAATGTTCGGCCAGCCATCGTTCCAGCGTTTCGAGCATCCGCCGGTCCCGGTCGGAGATCGCATCGGCCGGCGGCTCGCCGTCGGCGTCCTGCCCCGCCCGGGGTTCGGCGGTGCGCTGCCCGCGAGCCCAGGCCTGGGTCCGCTCGCGCTGCAGGATCATCTGGGCCAGCCGCGCCTTGAGTTCGTCGATCCTGAACGGCTTGGCCAGAAACCCGTCGGCGGACAGCGTGAACGCCTTCAGGCGCGTGTCTTCGTCCTGTCTGGCGGTCAGCATCAACACCGGGATATGGCTGGTGTCGATATTCGTGCGCAGCGCGGACAGCATTTCGAATCCGTCGACGTGCGGCATCATCAGGTCGCTGACGATCAGGTCGGGCTGCAGTTCGCGCGCCCGCTCGAGACCTTCCCGGCCATCGGCGGCCAGCACGACATGCCAGCGGTCGGAAAGGGCATTGGCGAGATATTCCCGGAGGTCGGGATTGTCCTCGACCACGAGCAGACTCTCGGCCGGGCTCGCCGCTTCGGCGCGATGACTGGGCGCCGTATCGGCCGGCGTCGTCGTCAGCAGCGTCGCCACGTCCAGTTCCCGGCGCTCGGCGTCGGTCTCCGGGGGTCGTTGAAGGCTGCCGGGTATCGGGCGTTCGGCCGGCAGCGTCACCGAGAACCGGGACCCGCGTCCGGGTGCGCTGTCGAGGTGCAGGCGTCCCCCGGCGGCACGGGCGGATTCGAAGACCAGCGCCAATCCGATGCCCGCGCCCACGGTGCGATCGTTCTCCGCGCTCTCGGCACGGTAGAAGCGCTCGAAGATGCGCTCCTGGTCGGCTTGCGCGATTCCTGGCCCGGTGTCGGCCACTGCCAGTTCCGCCTCGTTGCCGGACGGCTCCAGCGATACGGTCACCCGACCGCCGGCCGGCGTGAACTTGATCGCATTGCTCAACAGGTTCAGAAGGATCTTCTCGACGAGGTCCTGCGGGCATTCGGTGTGCCACGCTCCGTTGATGCGTGTCTCCAGCGCGACCCGCCGTTCATCGGCGACCGGCCGGAACGCCTCGACCGTCTGAGACACCACCGAGTCGAGTCGCCACTGCGGCTCCGGACGCGGCGCCCGGCCCAGTCGCAGTCGCGACAGGTCCAGCAACTGCTCGACCAGTCGCAGAAGGCGGCCGCTGTACCGTCGCGCCGTCGCCACTGCATCCGGATCCGGTGCCACGGCCAGCCGGTCGATGCTGGCCTGGATCAGCGTCAACGGCGTGCGGAACTCGTGCGAGACGTTGGCGAAAAGCGTCGTACGCGCTCTCAGCGCGGCTTCCAGCTGGCGGGCCTGGTGATCGACCAGTTCGTTCTGCTGGCGCAGTTCCTCGGTGCGCTTATCGACCAGTATCTGCAGCCGGTGCCGCTTGCGCTTCTGCTGGGCCAGCACGGTGAGTACCAGCACGGCCGCCGCGGCCGCGTATAGCGCCCACGCCCACGGTGTGGCCCAGGGTGGCCTCAGGATCTCGAAGCGAAGCAGTTCTTCGGCCGCCGACCAGATGCCGTCGAGGTTCGCGGCCCGCACCTCGAAACGGTACTTGCCCGGTGTCAGGCTCGCGTACCGGGCCTGCGGAGTGGTCCCGGCGTCGATCCAGTCGTCATCGACGCCGTCGAGCCGGTACTGGTACCGGATCCGGTCCGGAGCGGCGAAATGAAGGCCGGCGTAGTCGATCACCAGCCGGTTGCGGTCGTGCCGAAGCGGCGGCAACCTTCGGTCGGGCCCGATCGCCAGCGGTCGGTCGTTGACGAACACGCCGGTGAGGTCGAGTTCCGGGGGTTGCAGCAGTGGCCTGACGCGGCCCGGCTCGAACACGTTCCAGCCGAACACGCCGCCGAAATAATAGCGGCCGCTTTCCCCGATGTGCGCGACGGCGTGGTTGAACTCCCAGCCCTGCAGGCCGTCGCCGGGCGTGTACTGGTTGAACGAGCGTGCGTCCGGATCGAAGCGGACGATGCCGCGATTCGTGCTCAGCCAGAGCTTGCCGGTCGCGTCGGGCAGGATCGCGTAGACCGTCTCGTCGGGCAGCCCGTCCTCGGCGGTGATACGCGAGAACACCGGCTGATCGCGGCCGATGAAGCGGATGTGCAGCAGGCCGGCCCCGCGCGTGCCGGCCCAGAAGCCGCCGTTGCCGTCCGGCGACAGCATGAACAACGGGCGGGCCGCCTCTCGTCGCGGGTGCAGACCGGGAAAGTGGCGTCCGACCTCGCCGGACTCCGGGTCCAGCAGCAGGATGCCGTCGCCGTAGGTGGCGACGAGGTCGCCGTTCGAGCGCGGGGCGACGTGGAAGATGGTCTGCGAGCGCGGCTCGTCCGGAGCGGTCAGGGTGCGGCGAATCGACGGACGGCCGCCGGCGGTTTCGAGAAGCCAGATCCTGGTTCTCCCGTTCGCGCCGCCGGCGGCGACGGCCCGCCCGGGTTCGGTGAACTGCAACGTGCGCAACGATGCCGGGGCGGGCCGCCCGGAGAACTCGACGACCTCGATCGGCTCGCCGGCGGTCTCCACGCGTCCCAGTCCGATGGTCCCGGCCAGCCAGACCGAATCGTCGGCCGGATCGATCGCGATGTCGCGGACGACTCCGATCCGCGAGATTCCGCCGCCCGGCTCGTACCGGGCCGCCAACCGGTAGTCCTTGGGACCGGACCGCTCCCAGGCCGTCACGCCGTGGTTCTGGTTGGCGACCCATACGAACTCCCGTTCGTCGAGGCGCTGCTCCGTGATCGCGCGCACGATGTTGCGGTTCGTGTTCGACGGCGCGGTATCCCGGACGTGCAAGAAGCGCTCGGCGTGCGGCGGCAGCCTCGCGATTCCGCCCAGGTGGCCGCCGATCCAGAGCGTCCCGAACCGGTCCAGGAAGATCCGGTAACCGTTCTCGGCCACGGTGGGCGGGGGAGACGACGGGTCGTTCGGATCGTGCCGGTAGCGGTGCATCCGGCTCGATTCGGGGTCGAAGCGAAGCAGTCCGAACAGGCCGGCCAGCCAGATGTCGCCGTCGGGCGTCTCCTCGAGGTGCAGCGTGTGCGCGCCCCGGTTTTCGCGGTCGCGCTGATCCAGCGAAGGCTGGTCGAAGCGTTGCCAGCGCCCGTCCCGGTCGAGCCGGCCGACCACGCCCGGCGCGGTGAACCACAGTGCACCGCGGGAATCGGATGCCACCGCCCTGGTCGCGTCGGAATCGAATCCGTGCCGGGCGGGGCGCAGATGACGGATCGCGGGTTCGGCGTCCGGGTCGACGATGAACAACCCTTCGGCGGAGGCGTAGGAGATCCCGTTGCCGGGCCCGGCGGTTAGGACGTGCTCGGTGACGACGGGAATCCGCTTGTCCGTTTCCACGCGCAGCACCGGCTCGAAGCGGTCGGTCTCGCGATCCAGTCGCCACAGCCCGCCGCGCCCGGCCAGCCAGATTCTTCCCGCCCTATCCCGGGTCAACGCCGCGCGGGCCCCCGAGCGCTGGACGGGCGCGAGGCGGCCGGCCACCTCCACCGGTTCCAGCGTCGGCCGGCCCGGCCGCCATCGAAGTGGCTGCGACGGGTTCAGGCCGGTGGCGTAGATATCGCCGTTGCCGTCCTCGACAAGGGACCCCGCATCGATGTCGCCGCTGGTTCGCGAACCGTCCGGAAGCTGGACCGGCAGCCGGCTGAGCGCGCCGGTGTCGGGGTCGAGACGGTCCAGGCCGCGGGCGGTGCCCACCCATAGCGTGCCGTCCGCGGCAACCAGCAGGTCCTTGATGAACCCGTGCGAAAGGGTCTGTGGGTCGTCGGCATCGGATTTCCACGAGCGGATGCGGTAGCCGTCGTAGCGGTCCAGCCCGGCCTGCGTCCCGATCCAGAGATATCCCTTCCGGTCCTGCGCCAGCGCGTGAACGCTGGACTGGGAAAGCACCTGGTCCCGGGCCAGCGAATCGAACGGTCCGGTTCCGCTGTGTTCGGCATGGCAGGTCAGCGCAAAGGCTCCCGCCAAAGCCGCGACGAGGAACGATCCGGGATGTTTCGGCAAACGAACGCCCTTGCTCGCGCCGTGGAAGCCAGTGGAAGAATCTGCCGCGTGGGCGAGTCATTGTCAACCGGCCGGTCTCGCGCGGGGTATACGGCGCTCCCTCTTGAAGTACATTTCCGGCCCGCGCCGGCGTCGGGTCTGCAGCCTGCCGGCGAGGTGCGGGCCCGGTTCCATGTCGCCGACCGGATCGTTCGGCTACGGCCCGTCGACCGACCGGTCACCGTCCTCGCCGACTCGGGACGCTTCGGTCCCGGGTTCGGGCAGGCCGAAACGTTCGGCCAGGCGCGCCCAGTCCTCGGCTCGCTGCCTTCGCTCTTCGCTCTCGATCCGGTCTCCTCGGCCCTCGGTCAGCCGGATCTCGACTGGCGCGATCGCGGCCAGCTCGGCCAGCCAGGTGCCGGTGCCGCGGTCCGGGGTGCGATCCAGTGCGCACAACGCTACGATCTTCTCCGGGCGCGGTTCCAGCAGCTCCAGCGCCCGCCGGATCTCCGCGCGCTGGCGCCGGTCGTCGGCGCGTCCCAGTACGCGGCAGTCGTGATCGGCCGGCGGCCAGGGCGTCTGCTCAGGGTCCAGCTCGACGCCGACGAGGACCGGGGCGCCGGTGCCCGGATCGGCGGGCCTCGGGAGCGCGGCCCGCGAAAGCGGCGCGGGGTCGCGGTCGGGTGCGAGGCTCCGGCTCGGCTCGGACAGGGCCGGCAGCAGGCGCAGGTAGCCGCTCTCGTCGAGCGCGAGCTCGAGGCGCGTGCGCCGCCACCGCCAGCCGAAGGCGACCGCGAGCAGTGCGCGCGGCGCGAACCCGTAGAGCGCCAGCGTACCGATCAGCCACGAGGCCCAGAGGCCGCGGTCGCCCGGCGCCGACCGGTCGGTCAGCAGGAGCCGGACCTGTTCCGGGTCGGGGATTTGCAGACCGAACAGCCATGCCGGAGGCGTGCCCACCATCACGACCAGGTCCTCGAGCCACCGCCCCGAAAGCAGGGTGGTCTCCCAGCTGAAATCGAAGCGCAGGCCGAGGAACAGCAGCCAGAACCATCCGATGCAGCCGGCGTAGAACGCGGTCCAGAACGCGTGCGTCGTCGTGGCCATGAGGACGCTGCCGTGTCGGCGGCCGAGCTCGGCCACCGAGCCGGCGATCGCGCGCCCCCGGCGGCCCGGCTTGATCCGGGGGCCGGCCACGCGCGCGATCGTCCACGCCAGCCGGCCCGGCAGACCCGGCGTGGCGCCGGAGCGGCCGGGCGCGAGGGTTACGCCGGCCCAGAGCAGCAGCAGCGCCATCGGTACGCCGAGCAGCGCCATCAGCGCCCAGGACAGCGCGATGGTCCCGTCGCCCAGCCGCACGTTCGCGGCCGCGGCGACGCCGGCGACGAACCCCAGCGCGATCAGCAGGATCGCGGTCCAGCGCAGCGCGGTCAGCGTCCGGTCGATGTCGTCGGCCAGCCGCTCGGCGCCCGGACGGCGGCGAGCGCGCTCGACGATGCGTGTCGCGACGTCGCCGCCGGACCCCGCCGCGGTCCGGGTTGCTTCGTCGTCGGTCGGCACGTCGCCGGCGGCTTCCTCGATCCGCCGCGTCGATTCGGCCATCAGCCAGTCGCGCGGCGTCAGCGCCCGCCGGGTCGGAGAATCGGGGAATGCCATGGAACAGGATCATACCGTGGAGACGCGCACCCACGAAGTCCGCCGGTCACGACGATCGTCCGAGGGGCCGGGCCTCTGCGGGGCCGCCGCTTGGTTCGTGCCGTCGCGTTCGGAACGACCGGCCGCGCTTACCCGAGTCGAACCGGCGTCTCGCGCAGAGCCGGCGCCGTGCCCCCGCGGGGCTGTTCAGGGTTACCCTAGGCCGCGAAGGTTTGATCCGTATCAATCATCGTGCCGGGACGCCCCCGGAAAATACGCCCATCGAATGACCCCGAGAGAACTCCAACAATGAGTGAAAACCGGACCTACAACGACCGGGTCGTACGCCAGTTCGCCGTGATGACGGTGGTCTGGGGGATCGTCGGAATGCTGGTCGGCGTCATCATCGCCGCGCAGCTGATCTGGCCGGACCTGACCTACGGCATCGAGTGGCTGAGCTACGGACGGCTGCGGCCGCTGCACACCAACGCCGTGATCTTCGCGTTCGGCGGCTCGGCGCTGTTCGCCACGTCCTACTACGTCGTGCAGCGAACCTGTCATGCCCGCCTGTTCTCCGACACGCTGACCGCCTTCACGTTCTGGGGGTGGCAGCTGGTCATCGTCGGCGCGGCGATCACGCTGCCGCTGGGCCTGACGATGGGCAAGGAATACGCCGAGCTCGAGTGGCCGCTGGCGGTGCTGGTCGCGCTGGTCTGGGTAGCCTACGCCATCGTCTTCTTCGGCACCATCGTCAAGCGCCGGATCAAGCACATCTACGTGGCCAACTGGTTCTACGGGGCGTTCATCCTGACCGTGGCGGTGCTCCACATCGTCAACAACATCTCGATTCCCGCCGGCATGTGGAAGTCCTATCCGGTCTATTCCGGCGCCGTCGACGCCATGGTGCAGTGGTGGTACGGCCACAACGCCGTCGGGTTCTTCCTGACGGCGGGATTCCTCGGCATGATGTACTACTTCGTGCCGCGCCAGGCCAACCGGCCGATCTACTCGTACCGCCTGTCCATCGTTCACTTCTGGTCGCTGATCGCGATCTACATGTGGGCCGGGCCGCACCACCTGCACTACACGGCGCTGCCGGACTGGGCCCAGACGCTGGGCATGATCTTCTCGCTGATCCTGCTGGCGCCGAGCTGGGGCGGCATGATCAACGGCATCATGACGCTGTCCGGCGCGTGGCACAAGCTGCGCACCGACCCCATCCTGCGTTTCATGATCGTGGCGCTGTCGTTCTACGGCATGTCGACGTTCGAGGGGCCGATGATGTCGATCAAGACCGTCAATTCGCTCTCGCACTACACCGACTGGACGATCGGCCACGTGCATTCCGGCGCGCTGGGCTGGGTGGCGATGATCTCCATCGGCAGCCTGTACACGCTGTTCCCGCGCATCTGGGGCGTCGAAGGGATGTACTCGACGCGCGCCATCGAATGGCATTTCTGGACCTCTACGATCGGCACGGTGCTCTACATCACCGCGATGTGGGCGGCCGGCCTGATGCAGGGCCTGATGTGGCGGACGTTCAACGACGACGGCACGCTGACCTACACGTTCATCGAAGTGCTCAGCCGCACCGAGCCGTACTACCTGCTCCGGCTGCTCGGCGGCGTCGTGTTCCTCAGCGGCATGTTCTTCATGGTCTGGAACGTCTACAAGACCTGGCAGAGCGCACCCGATCGCGCCCGTTCCGCCACGATCCCGCAGCCGGCCTGAAGGAGGACCTGACATGGCACATGAAGCAATCGAGAAGAATGTCGGCCTCATGGCGGTGCTGATCATCGTCGTCATCAGCCTGGGCGGCCTGGCGCAGATCGTCCCGCTGATGTTCCGCGCGACCATGGTCGAGCCGGCCGAGGGGGTCGAGGTCTATACCGCCACCGAACTGGCCGGCCGCGACATCTACGTTCGCGAGGGCTGCTACAACTGCCACAGCCAGATGATCCGGCCCTTCCGGTCCGAGACCGAGCGTTACGGTCACTACTCGGTGGCCGGCGAGTTCGTCTACGACCGCCCCTTCCAGTGGGGCTCGAAGCGGACCGGCCCGGATCTGGCGCGGGTAGGCGGCAAGTACTCCGACGACTGGCACCGCCTGCACCTCATCGACCCGCGGGCGGTCGTTCCGGAGTCCAACATGCCGGCCTACCCGTGGCTGGCCGAGGACCTGGTCGATCCGGCCACGGTGCAGCAGCGCATGCGCGCGCTTCAACGCCTCGGCGACCCCTACACCGACGAGCAGATCGAGGCGGCGTTCGACGAGCTCGTCGGCGTCACCGAACTCGACGCGGTCGTGGCCTACCTCCAGGACCTGGGGCAGGGCTGGACCGGCCAGGATCGCGCGACCACGTTCGCGAACGACGGAGACGGCGAATGACCGGGGGCATCGTCACGCTGCTGGCGCTGCTGGGTTTCCTGGCCGTGGTGGTCTGGGTATTCATCATCAAGCGGCGCGAGGACTTCGAGGACCAGCGCCACCAGCCGCTGGAGGATCGCGACGAGCACGGCTCCGGCGACAAGGAGAACGGACAATGAGCAGTTTCTGGCATTGGTACATCGTCATCATCACGGTCGGTACGCTGATCGCCACGGTCTGGTTCCTGATCTACACCAGCAGGATGAAGGTGTCCTCCCACGAGGAAGAAGACGGCGCCGAAACCACCGGGCACGTCTGGGACGAGGATCTGCGCGAACTCAACAACCCGCTGCCGCGCTGGTGGCTCGGGCTGTTCTGGATCACGGTGGTGTTCTCCGTCGTCTACCTCGTGCTGTACCCGGGACTGGGCCGCTACGAGGGCGTGCTGGGCTGGTCGCAGGAAAAGCAGTACGAGCAGCAGATGGCCCAGGCGCGGGCCGCGTTCCAGGAACGCTTCGGCCACTTCGATGAACTGTCGCTGGCCGAGCTGGCCGAGGACCCGCAGGCCGTCGACATGGGCCGCAACCTGTATGCGCACAACTGCGCGACCTGCCACGGTTCCGACGCACGCGGTGCGCAAGGCTATCCGAACCTGACCGACGATCACTGGATCTGGGGCGGCGATCCCGCGCAGGTCGAGCATTCGGTCGTGCAGGGACGGCGCGCCGCGATGCCCGCGTTCGGAGAGGCGCTCGGGGAGGACGGCGTTCGCAACACGGCCGTCTACGTCCAGGAGCTCGCCGGCGTGCCGGTCGACGAGACGATGGCCGCGGCGGGAAGGCGGCACTACCAGCAGCTCTGCGTGGCCTGCCATGGCCCCGAGGGCAAGGGCAATCCGACGCTCGGCGCACCCGATCTCACCAACGGCGTCTACACCTACGGCGGCGACATCGATACGCTGCGCGCGACGATCCGCAACGGCCGCAACGGCGTGATGCCGGCCCAGGAGCCGCTGATCGGCGAGACCCGCGCGAGACTTGCCGCGGCCTACATCTACAGCCTCCACGACGATGACGGCGGCGATGCCGCGCAGGCATCGGCGGAATAGGGTCGTGGCCGACGTCGGAAATCATCCGGTCGAACCGCCGCCGCGCCCGATGGCGCAGCGGCTGGGCGCGATCCTGTGGCCGTCGTTCTTCGCCGCGGGCGTCGCGACCATGGTGCTGTTCGCGTTCGTCGACCCGATCGATCTCGCCGCGATCAGTTTCCCGGAGCTCGAGATCAGCCGCGAGTTCGGTTACACGATCGCGTTCCTGGGTTTCTGGGCCGGCTTCGCGTCGGCCTGTACGTTCACGTGGCTGCTGCTGCGGCCCGGCAGCCGCTTCCGGCCCATCCGCGAGTCTCGTTCGAAGGAACCGCAGATGAACGCAGATGAACGCAGATAGGAAACAGCGGAAATACGACCGAAAAACGGTGACGCGAAGGTCACGAAGGATGCACGAAGATCAGCAAGGTCGATTTCCGATGAATGAGGACGCCCGAGCGATGTCGTGTCTCGCCATGGCCGGCGCCAGCGTCGCTCAGCCCCCACCCTGGTCCTCCCCCGCTCGCGGGGGAGGGTATGGGAGGGAATGATCTCGATGCATTCGGCTTCCCGCGGTATCTGGTGGGCAGTAGCGTCGAGATACGACACCAGGCACGAAAGGATCGTCGAGCACGGAAGAGTTTTTCGAGAGTACCCATCTTCGTGATCTTCGTGCCTTCTTGGTGTTCTTCGTGCAACGCTTTTGACTTTCATCCGCGCTCATCCGCGTCCATCTGCAATTCCCTTCTTCCGGTTTCGACGACATGACCAACACCACCCCGGCATCCAGCGATCAGGAGATCAAGCTATATGCAAAGGCCCCCAAGGTCTACCCGCGGGAGACCGAGGGTCGCTTTTCGCGGCTGCGCGTGCTCGCGGCCTGGGTGCTGCTGGGCCTGTTCTACGTGCTGCCCTGGGTCCAGTGGAACGGTCGGCAGATCGTGCTGTTCGACCTGCCTGCACGCGAATTCCACGTCATCGGCCTGACGTTCTGGCCGCAGGATTTCGTGATGCTGGCGCTGCTGCTGGCGATCGCGGCGATGACGCTGTTCTTCTTCACGGCACTGGCCGGGCGGCTCTGGTGCGGTTACGCCTGCCCCCAGACAGTCTGGACCGAGGTGTTTCTCTGGATGGAACGCTTCGTCGAAGGACCGCGCAACAAGCGAATGAAGCTGGACAAGGCGCCGTGGACGGCCGAAAAGGTCCGGAAGAAGGCGTTCAAGCAGTTCCTCTACATCGCGTTTTCGTTGTGGACCGGCATCACGTTCGTCGGTTTCTTCACGCCGATCCGCGAGCTCGTGCCGTCTCTGCTGTCGTTCAACGCCGGCGGCTGGGAGGTCTTCTGGACCTTCTTCTACGGGTTCGCGACCTACGGCAACGCCGGCTACCTGCGAGAGCAGGTCTGCAAGTACATGTGCCCGTATGCGCGTTTCCAGTCGGCGATGTTCGACGCCGACAGCCTCGTGATCTCGTACGACGAGTCCCGTGGCGAACCGCGCGGCAAGCGGCGCAAGAACGCCGACAAGGAGGAGCTGGGCCTCGGCGACTGCATCGACTGCTACGGCTGCGTTCAGGTCTGCCCCACCGGCATCGACATCCGCGACGGCCTGCAGATCGAGTGCATCGCCTGCGCGGCCTGCGTCGACGTATGCGACCAGGTCATGGACAAGATGGGCTATCCGCGGGGTCTCATCCGCTACACCACCGACAACGCCCTGGCCGGTAGGGAGACGCGGATTCTCAGACCGCGCATCTTCATCTACCTCGGCGTGCTGGCGGTGCTGTGCACGCTGTTCGGCCTGATGCTGGCCGGGCGCGAAATGGTCGATCTCGACGTGCTGCGGGACCGTACCGCGCTGTACCGCATGGCCGGCGACGAGATCGAGAACCCCTTCGCGCTCAAGATCACCAACCGGACCGAGCGGGCGATATCGCTGGATGTCCGCGCCGCCGGCCTGGAGGGTCTCCGCGTGGTCTCGCCGCAGGGCACCGTCGACGTGCCGCCGGGCGAGGTCAGCAACCGCCCCATGACGCTTGCCGTGCCCGGCAGCGCCGTCGGCCCCGGAATGCACGAAATCGAGATCGTGCTGTCGAACGAAGCGACCGGAGAGCCGCTCACGCGCGCCGAAACGCGCTTTTATGTGCCTGGGGAGGGCCGATGAGCGTGTAAGCCGTTTGGAGAAGCTTGGTGTTCGTCCGGGGCGTGAAGCGTTGGTTCAGGAAGTGAATAGTGAATAGTGAATAGAAAAAGCGGAATCGAAACCGCGAAGCCTCAGTGGATAGCCTGGAGTCGAAAACCGAAAACCGAAAACCGAAAACCGGAAACCTTAAACCTTAAGTCTGGTTCGAGATCCATGGAACAAAACGACACCACCCCCTGGTACAAACAATTCTGGCCCTGGTTCATCATCGGCGTACTGTCCTGGGGCGTGGTGTCGGCGAGCATCACGCTGACGGTCGCGCTGCGCAATCCGCCGCACATGATGACCGGCGACTACGCCAAGCTCGGCAAGGCGCTGGTCGACACGCACCGCCGCGCCGACCGGGCCGAAGCGCTGGGCCTGTCGGGCATGCTCACGCGAACAGGCGCGCAATGGGCGCTTAGCCTCGATGCGGACGAGTCAGGGGCGCTGGGCGAACGCCTGCTGCTGCTGGCGCAGCACCCGACCGACTCGACCCGCGACCGCCAGGTCGTGCTAAACCGGATCGCGCCCGGCGAATACCGCGCCGAAGCGGCCGCCGTCCCGCCGCGCGGGCGCATCATCGTCTCCGATCTCGAGCAGACCTGGTGGATCTCGACGACCTACGACGCCGATCCCGGGTCGCTGGACGTCGCGCTGGTCCCCGAGCGGCTATGAATGCCGCGGACGAGAGAGTGAATGGTGGATGGTGGATGGTGAATAGTGAATAGTGAATAGTGAATAGAGGTCGCGGCCGGAGAACGATGGTCGGTAGTCGGTAGTCCGTGGTCCGAAGTCCGCGGTCCGGAAACCCGAAACCCGAAACCCGAAACCCGAAACCCGAAACCCGA
>JBPRGD010000322.1:0-33687 GCA_051428125.1 Candidatus Wenzhouxiangella sp. M2_3B_020 | reverse complement strand
TGGGCGGCTCGGTACGGGCGTTATGTGAAGTCGCCTTCGGTTACCGCAGAGGCAGGTCGTGGCTCCGGGCGCCCAGAACCTCGGGGGCCCGCAGAGAGCCCAACGCGAAATTGGCAAAATATAGTGCCACCACGATTCAGGTAACCAAATACGCGTCAGACCCCAAACGCGATTCCCTATCGGCACCGATGAGGTGCGCAGCGGCTCTTGCCAGCGGGCCCGGCGCTCAGGCTCAGGTCTTGAAACGCCAGCTTTCGTTGCCGGTTTCGGCGATGTCGCAGTGATGGGTGAGCCGGTCGAGCAACGCAGTCTTCTGCTTTGCGTCGCCGAAGACGCTGAGCGGTTCGCAGAAGTCGAGGTTGGCCGTCACGAGGATCGACGTGCGTTCGTAGAGGTGACTGGTCAGATGGAAGAGGAACCGACCGCCGGTCTGGGCGAAGGGTAGAAAGCCGAGCTCGTCAGGGTCACGACGTCAAGGCGGCAGAGCAGAACTGGGAACTCTCGCCACAAGACCGGGAGTTTCCTGTCGTGCTCTTGGTGCTGCGCAACCATCCGAAATGCCTTGCCAAATTATGACGACGGGGCCTGCTGCCTCCTGGCTCAGGTCACGAGGAAGGGGATGGGCACGCCGAAGGTCTGCGCGAGCAGGACGAAGTTCAGCGCCAGCACCACGGCCGCCCCGAGGATCGCAAGGACCTGCATCACCGGCCCGATCGTAAAGTCTCCCATCACCGCGCGCCGCCCAGAAAAGATGATCAGCGCGATCATCGGGACCGGCAAGGCGATCGACAGCACCACCTGGCTCATCACCAGCGCGTCGGTGGCATTGTAGCCGACGGCGACCACCGCGAAGGCGGGCACCATCGTGACCAGTCGCCGCACCCAGACCGGCACGCGGAAATGCAGAAAGCCCTGCATGATCATCTGCCCCGCCATGGTGCCCACCACCGAGGACGACACGCCTGAGGTGATCAGCGAGACCAAGAACACGGCCGCAGCGGCGGAGCCCAGAAGCGGCGTCAGCATGTGATAGGCGGTCTCGATCTCGGCCACGTTGCTATGGCCGAGATGGAAGGCTGAGGCCGCCATCATCACCATCGCCATGTTGACCATCCCGGCGATCGCCAGCGCCACCACCACCTCGATGTTGGAAAACCGCAGCACCTTGCGCCGGTCGGAATCGTCGCGAAACACCGCGCGGTTCTGGGTCAGCCCCGAATGCAGGTAGACCGCGTGCGGCATCACGGTAGCTCCGATGATGCCCACCGCGATGGTGAGAGCCGCGGTGTCGGGCAGGTCGGGCGTCGCGAGCCCTGCGGCGGCGGCCCCCCAGCCGATTGGCGCGATGAACACCTCGATCAGGTAGCAAAGCGAGATGATCGCCACCATCGTGCCGATGATCAACTCCATCGGGCGGAATCCTTTCCGCTCGAACATCAGGATGCCGTAGGTGACGATCGCGGTCACCACCATTCCCCAGATCAGCGGCATATTGAACAGGAGCGCGAGCCCGATCGCGCCGCCGAGGAACTCGGCGAGGTCGGTGGCCATCGCCGCGACCTCGCTGACCGCCCACATCGCCCAGACCACGGGGCGGGGGAAGTTGTCGCGCGACATCTCGGCCAGGTTCTTTCCGGTGACGATGCCGAGCCGCGCCGAGAGCGCCTGGAACAGCATGGCGATCAGGTTTGCCAGCAGCACGACCCACAGCAGGGCGTAGCCATAGCCCGCGCCCGCCTGGATGTTGGTCGCGTAGTTTCCCGGGTCGACATACGCGATCGAGGCGATCACTGCGGGGCCAACGAAGAGGAACTTGCTGACAAATCCCCGTCGCTCTCCCGAAAGGACGGCACTGATGCCGTGGCGGGTGCGAGCTGTGCTGATCATCGGGCCGTCCTATTGGTGCTTCAGCGCCAAGATGTAGCTTGGGCTTAATTGATTGCAAGTATGCACATTTTGGGGTCTCAGGCTACCCACGCCGTAGCCCGGGGAAGAGCAACGGGCGCACACGCGTTAGCCCCGGCTACATTGATTTCCGGCATTTCAAACTGATACGCTGTCACTCTCGATGCGACGAGGAGCGAGACCGCAATGACCGAGCATAACCTGCCCCCCTTAGAGGCCTCTCCCTCGGAACAGGCCGGGCGGTTCGCGCGAGCGCGCGAGAAGCAGTCGATGGCGATACTGGAGGACTACGTCGAGATGATCGGCGACTTGATCGCGCTGCACGGAGAGGCCCGTGTCGCCGACATAGCCGAACGGATGGGCGTTGCTCACCCCACCGCGACCAAGGCGGTTGCGCGGCTGAAGCGTGAAGGGCTGGCGACCTCTCGCCCCTACCGCGGGGTTTTCTTGACCGACGCGGGCGCCGCGCTGGCGGATCGGGTGCGCGCCCGTCACCGCACCGTGGTGGACCTGTTAGTCGCCGTCGGCGTCCCGTGCGAGATCGCCGAGGCCGACGCCGAGGGAATCGAGCATCATGTCTCGCGCCGCACCCTGAAGGCCTTCGAGGCCTACTTGTCAGAAAGATGATGAGAGGATGGCTCCCCTTGATCCGCAGTCGTTGCCATCGCCAACATTCGTGTCGCGAAGAGTGTGGGAAACCTCCGGCCAAGTGTGCATATGTCGCGGCTTAGGCGGCCGCGTCAAGGACTGCGGGCTCCAGCGGCTGATGCAGGGTTTCCCGGCCATCGACCTTCCGCATCTGGATCTGGCCCGACGCGCGCAGCGCCCAAAGCAGCATAGGCCCGGCCTCGGGCGAAGGCAGCGCGGTCTGCGTCTTGATGCGCCGGCGGAATTCCTCGTTTAGCCGTTCTATTGCATCCGTCGTCCGAGCCGCCTTCCATTGCGACGGGTCCAAGCGGGTGAAGGTGAATAGGCGATCCCCGGCCTCTTCGCGGCTTTCCTCGTAAGACGACGATACCGCGGCGGCGCCTTCGGACGCCATTCGCGTTCGCGTCCGTCTTCGACTTGAATCCGGGCCCGCGGCACGCGCACCGTCTCGGTGCCGAACGTGCCCATCAGCTCACGCCCGCGATGTCCGTTCCGATATCCCTTACATGTGAAGAGACATGATCCTCCTCCGTTCACAGGGCCGTGACCGGCTCCGCTGATTGAGGAAAATGTGTTGAACCTAAAGTAGGTAGAGGTTGTAGACGCACGTGCGAGCAGGAGCACCAAGCGGCGAGCGACAAGAACGACAATGACATCTTCCGTGAAAATTCCATGGGTGCTCGCGGTGGCCGCGGCACTTGCACTCGGGTGGGGGCTGCTCTGGGCGGGATACTCCTCCGAGACCCCCGACGACACAAAGGGTGAAGTGCCTTTCTATGCCGACTTCGAGCTGACCGCACACACGGGGATGGTCATGACGGAGGAGGATTTCGCTGGCCAGTGGAAGCTGATCTTCTTCGGCTTCGCGAACTGCCCGGACGTCTGCCCGACGACGCTCTCTGAAGTCGCCGGTGTCATGGACGGTCTCGGCCCGGACAAGGAGAAGGTCCAGCCGCTCTTCATCACGATCGATCCGGAGCGCGACACGCCGGAGGTTCTTGCGGACTTCGTTACGCGCTTCGACGCCGGCATCATCGGGTTGTCCGGAACCCCTGAACAGACCGCCAGCACGGCAGAGAACTTTCACATCTATTACGAAAAGATCGAGGAGGCCGCGCCCGACAGCTACACGATGGGGCATTCGTCGCAGCTCTTCCTGTTCGGGCCCGACGGCGGGTACGTCACGTCCTGGCAGTACGGCACGCCGGCAGAGGAAATCCTTGCGGACCTGCGGGAACGGATCTCCTCATGAGGCTGAAGCTTTCCGGTGAGGCGGCGCTTTCGGCCGCATGGGCCGTTGCGCTTGCGGCGTCGCTTGGCGTCCTTTTCGTTGGCGAGGTTTTGGGCCGGACGCCTTGCGTCCTGTGCTGGTTCCAGCGCGCGTTCATGTTCCCGCTGGTTGTCGTGCTGGGGCTCGGCCTCTGGTGGCAGGACGGCCGGGTCGGCCGCTACGGCGTGGGCCTCGCGCTCGTCGGGGGCGCTGTCGCAATCTGGCACCTGGGCCTCTACGCAGGGTTCCTCCCCGAGCGTGTTCAGCCCTGTACGGCAGCCGGCCCGTCCTGCACCGACGAAGCCCAGATCGTGCTCGGAGTGCCGATCCCGCTGCTCTCGCTCATGGCCTTCGGCCTCATCGCCATCCTCTCAATCGCTTCCTTGCAGAATTCACGACAATGACCCGCCGTTTCCTGATCCTCTCGTTTTTAGCGTTCGCGCTCGCCGGATTCGCCGCGGCGGTCTGGTATGTCACACGCCCTGCAGCGGTCACCGAAGCTCCGGCAGTGGGTCCGGAAGTGGCCGACGTTCTTACACGCGCCTATTCCCCGGTTCTCGGACCAGAGGATGCGCCCGTCACGATCGTCGAGTTCTTCGACCCCGCCTGTGAGGCCTGCCGCGCCTTCTACCCGGTGGTAAAGGACATCATGGCGCAACATGGCGATGCCGTCCGCGTGGTCATACGGTACACCCCATTTCACGGAGAGGTGTCCGAGGAAGCCATTCGTGTGCTGGAGGCGGCGCGGATGCAGGACGTCTTTGAACCTGTCCTCGAAGCGCTTCTGCGGGAGCAACCCCGCTGGGCGGCACACGGAGCCGCGGAGGCGGACCTGATCCTGAGCATCGCCGCGGAGGCGGGGCTCGATGTCGAGGCCGCGCGGGCGCAGATGCGAGCACCAGACGTCGTGGGCATCCTCAACCAGGACAGGTCGGATGTCGAAGCCGTCGGCGTACGCCAGACGCCGACGTTCTTCGTCAACGGCAGGCCCCTCGATCCCTTCGGTGAAGCCGAACTCCGCGAACTGGTCGCCGCGGAAGTCGCCGAATCCTCAACCTGAACATCGCAGAAACTGGAGTGACGCCGCATGAAACAGATGCTCTTTTCAGTCGTCGCAGGGCTGACTCTTTCGCTTGCAATGTCCGCCGCGCATGCCGGATCCGATGCTGTCGTCGTCGAGGATGCTTGGGCGCGCGCTTCCATCGGCACCAGCCGTCCGGGCGCGGCCTACATGGAAATTCGCAACACGGGGGATGAGACCGTCACTGTGACGGGACTCGTCACCGATCTTGCGAAGATGCCGGAAATTCACAGAACCTCGACGGATGATCGGGGGGTGAGTTCGATGGCCCCGGCGGGCGAAGTCGAGATCGCGCCGGAGGCAACGGTTGCGCTCGAGCCGGGCGGGCTTCACGCCATGCTGATGCAACTGCAACGCCCGATGAGAGAGGGCGAGAGCTTCTCGCTGACGCTCCTGTTCTCGGATGGAGGCGAGGTAAAAGTCGAGGTCCCGATCCGCAGTATCTCGGCGCGTGGCCCGGAAGACTGATGCGCCGACGGAAGTTTCTCGGGTATGCCGGGGCAGTGACAGCCGCCGGTGGGCTGACGCTCTTCGCAGGTTGGTGGCGGGTCGACGGACCGGGAGCCCCGACAGCGTCCGGGGCGCGGCCGCTTCCGCTCACGAAGATGGAATTCAAGCTCACCGATCATGAGGGACGGACGGTTGGCCCCGAGACGCTGATTGGAAAACCGACCTTGGCGTTTTTCGGCTTCACCTTCTGTCCCGACGTCTGCCCGACGACGCTGTCGGACATCTCCGGCTGGCTCGATGCGCTGGGTGAGGATGCCGAGCGGTTGAACGTCGTGTTCATCACGGTCGATCCCGAACGCGACACGGCGGAGATCATGGAAGACTACGTGGCGTATTTTCACCCCGCGATCCGCGGCTGGACGGGGTCGGCGGAGCAGATAGCGCGTGTGGCCAAAGGCTTCCGCGCCACCTACGAAAGAGTCCTCACTGACAACGGCTACACAATGAATCACACGGCGAGCGTCTTTCTGTTCGACGCCGCGGGCGACTTCGTCAGCACCATTGACTATCACGAGCCGAGGGAATTCGCGGTCCCCAAGATCCGCCGAGCAATGAAAGAAGAAACGACGGAGGCGACATGAAGCTGAGATATCTGACGGCAGGGCTGGCGATGGCTGGTGGGCTTTCGGCGGCCGCCGCGGCGCTGTCCGGGGCCCTGTCGAAGGACCCGGTGCCGCCGGCGCTTGCCATGGCCAGCGCCTGGACCCCGGAACCGGTTGCGCCGCCGATGGGGGGGGGAGCGGACGCCTTCAGCGGGCTTGTGTCACGGACGGATCCTGCACCGGTCTTCGGAGCTTCCGTTCTTCCCGCGGTGGCCATGCCCGATGTGCCCCTGCCTGACGTCGAACCGCCACGTCTCGCCTGGTCGCGTGCTGTCGCGCCCGGAGAGACGCTCGATGCGCTTCTGGCGGAGGCCGGCCTTGCCGCCCGGGACCGGGTGGAAGTCTCTCTGGCTCTCGATGCGGAATATGATCTGCGACGGTTGCGCCCGGGTCATGAAGTCACCGTCGAACTGGCGCCCGACGGCAGTCCACGGCGCGTGGCCCTCGACGTGGACGCAGGAGTTCGGATCGAGGCGGTGTTCGGAGAGAAGCTTGCGACCCGTGTTCTCAGTCCGGACCCCGAGATCCTGACGCTTGCCGGAGAGACCCGGATCGAGAGTTCGATCTTTGCCGCACTCGATGAGGCGGGGCTGCCCGCCCGGTTTGCAGTCGACCTGGCGCAGATGTTGGGCGGAACGGTGGATTTCCGGCGCGAGGTGAGCGGCGGCGAAACCCTGCGCCTCCTCTGGCGTGAAGCGCGTGTGGACGGGAAAGCTGTCGGTCAGCCCGAGATCGCTTTCGCCGCGCTCAATCTTGGCGACGGGCTTTACGAGGTGGTCTGGCCGGAAGGCGGCGACGGCCGCGCCACCATCTTCCGTGACGGGGAAGTGCTCCGGGTGTTTGCCCAGCCGGTCGAGGGTGCCCGGCTGAGTTCGGTGTTCGGCCGCCGCAAGCATCCGGTCTACGGCAATGTGCGGATGCACACCGGCGTCGATTTCGCAGCCGCCCGCGGGACCACCGTGCGTGCAACCGCCCCCGGCCGCGTCTCCTTCATCGGGTGGCGTGGCGGCTACGGTCGCGTCGTCGAGATCACACACGGTGCCGACACGATGACCCGCTATGCCCATCTCAGTGCAGTTCCGGAGGGATTGTCCGAAGGACAGCGCGTCATGGCCGGTGACATGATCGGTCGTGTCGGGGCGACAGGGACGGCCACCGGGCCGAACCTGCACTACGAAGTGCGTGTGGACGGCCGGCCGACCGATCCACTCTCCGACGAGCGGCTCGCCGAGGCCGCGGAACGCGAGGCGCAGGACGATGCAGCACTTGTCCGGCTGAGCGGGGCGCGCTCGCTTCTTGAAGAGCATCTGGCGAGCGATGTTGCCCTCGAGACCACAGAAAGACTCTGAACATGAAGCGACCACACCCAGCCCCGGCATCGGAAACCGGCCACTCGTTTCGCCTGAGGGTCGGCGGGAGCCTGGCGGCCGCCCTCGTGGCACTGACAGCTTGTACTGCTCCGATCGATCGGCCCGCAGACCCTGAGCAACGGTTCCTGGAGGAACTTCCGGAAGGGCTCGCCGCTCTCGCTGCGCCGGGCCAGAATCTTCAGGCCGTGCGCCTGAGGCCGGAGGATGGATGCTACTGGTACCGCTACGTGGGACCGGTGGAGACCACGATGCTGCCTCTGCGGACCATCGACGGGCAACCGATTTGCAACCGGACCCGAGTTGCGCCGGCGACAGAGAGTTAACCGGATGGTCGTCATTTCCGCTGCACGGTGGCCGTCTCTCCGAGGCGGACGCCGGGACCGCCTGCCTGGATGGGACAGCGGGTACTCCGGCGGCCGGGCCTGCCCGCTTCCAGGCGTCAGTATATGGTCCGGGTCGCGGTCAGCTCAGTGCGGACGCGCCACGCTCCGCGGGATAGAGGTGCGCCGTCACACCTGTCTCGACTTGGTCGTAAAGGTCGTTGATGTGCGGCATGACCATGCGGACGCATCCGGAACTCGCCCGACTGCCGATCGAGCGCGGTTGAGGAGTTCCATGGATGCGCAGATACGTGTCGCGATCGCCGACATAAAGATAGAGCGCGCGCGAACCCAGTGCGTTTTTGGGGCCAGGTTCCATTCCGTCCGCATATTGCCCGTAGACTTCGGGCTCGCGGCGGATCATGTCCTGCGTGGGCGTCCAACTGGGCCACTTGGCCTTTCGGCGGATCGTATAGGTGCCTGGCTCGTAGAGGCCGCCGCGGCCGATGGCGACGCCGTACCGCATCGCCGTCCCGTCGGTTCGGACATGATAAAGATAGCGCGCAACTGCATCCACATGGATGTCTCCGGGGGTAAGGCCGTCTCGCGCCTCTACCCGGGTCGGCAAGAACCGCGGATGCAGGCCCCACGGGTTCGTCGTCGCGGGATCGTAGTCCGGCGGGGTCACCTGAGCGTCCCAAGCCGCCCATTGCTCGTGCATGGAGGACGACGCGGCCATCACCGGAGTCGCGATCGGCGGGGAGAAGATCGCGGCTGTCGTCAGAATGAAATGGCGCCTGGTCAACATGAGTGCGTTCTGCTCCGTTCTTTTCTTCGCATTCCATCGCTCTCCGAAAAAGGCTTCAGGATCGGCCGCCACGAGAAGATAAAACGGCAGTATTTTCCAGCGGTTCCCTCTGCGACAGTTCAACGCGCAAGCAAAGCGCCATTGGCATCGCCGGCTCATATCCGACGTGAGTTGACCGGCCAAGATTACCCTGCGACCGCTCCGGTTCTGCAGTATTTCGGGTGGAGCGGACTGCGTCCCGAGGTGCGCTCATGACAGGTCTTTCCCCCTTGGCACTGGGCTTCCTGGGTAGCCTCGCCGCCGGCTCGCTGACTGCAGTCGGGGCGGCGCCGGTACTGCTCGGACATCTTCCTTCACGTGCCACCCGGGACCTATCCCTCGGCTTCGCGGCCGGCGTCATGTTGGCTGCCTCTTTCTTCTCGCTGATCATTCCCGCGCTGGATGCGGCGGAGCCGAGGTACGACAACGGAGCGGCTCCGGCGGCCATCGTCTGCGTCGCCATCCTGCTGGGAATGGGCGCCGTCGCGCTGATGAACGAAAGGCTCCCACACGAGCATTTCAGGACCGGACGCGAAGGACCGCAATCGGCTTCGCTTCGACGCGTCTGGCTCTTCATCATCGCGATCACGATCCACAATTTCCCGGAAGGACTTGCAGTTGGTGTGGGGTTCGGGGCTGGCGGCCTCCCCGGAGGAATGCCGCTCGCGATCGGGATCGGGCTGCAGAATGCGCCCGAGGGCCTCGCCGTCGCCGTCGCGCTGCTCGGAGAAGGATATTCCAGAGGCCGGGCCTGGGGTGTCGCGGCCCTGACAGGGCTCGTGGAGCCCGTCGGCGGCCTGCTCGGCGCCGGCATCATCGCTCTGTCGCAGCCGCTCCTGCCATGGGGGCTGGCCTTCGCTGCCGGCGCGATGCTCTACGTCATCAGTCACGAGATCATCCCCGAGACGCATCGCAGTGGGCACCAGAACAAGGCGACGCTCGGCCTCTCGATCGGCCTCGTCCTCATGCTGTTTCTCGACGTCTGGCTGGGGTGACGCAATGATATCGACGAAACTTCCCGTGATGCTCGGAGCCACCGCTGCTGTTGGCGCCTTTTTGGTCGACCAGGCGACGAAATCTCTGGTTCTGGCTCACGCGGCCACCCTGAGCGCCGGTGTGCCGGTTTTCCCGGGTCTCAACCTTGTCTTCTTGCGCAACGACGGCGTGACCTTTGGCTTGCTGGGTGGCGCACCGATATGGAGCCTGACGGCTCTTGCACTCGCTGTCTGCGGCTGGCTGGTCGTGGCGCTTGTTCGCACGAACAACCGAATGGAGGCGCTTTCTTACGGCATGATCATTGGCGGTGCCCTGGGCAATGTTGCCGATCGCCTGCGCCATGGCGCCGTGACCGATTTTCTGGACGTCTATGCCGGCGTCCTGCACTGGCCGGCGTTCAACATGGCTGATGTCTTCGTGGTCTGCGGAGCGATGGCAGTGCTCTTTTCATCGTCGACGGGTGCGCGACAGCGGCGTGCGGAGTGATCGTGGAAGCCATCTCCGAAGACGATGCCCGGATGCAGAGCACGCGCCTGCCGTTGCGAACGCTGCTGGCGGCCGCCGCCGGTGCGCTGTCGGTTCTCGCCATCCCCCCGTTTTCCCTGCTGTTCGTGGTTCCGCTCGCCTTTTCGACCCTCTTCGTCATGGTCCAGCGCATCTCCACCTGGCGCGCCTTCCTTGTCGGCTGGAGTTTCGGACTCGGCCAGTTCGGGTTCGGCATCTCGTGGATCGCCGAGAGCTTCTATGTCGATGCCGAACGCTTCGGCGCGCTCGCGCTCCCCTCCGTGACAGGGCTCTCCGCCGTGCTTGCGCTCTTTCCGGGGCTCGCCGCGGTTCTCTTCGGGCAGTTCAACCGGCTGACCGCCGGAAAGCCGCTCGCAAGCAGCCTGCTGCTCGCGACCTGCTGGCTCGGAGCGGAGTGGCTGCGCGGACACCTCCTGACGGGCTTTCCCTGGAACCTCGCCGGATACACCCTCGTCGAATATGACGCCCTGCGACAGCCCGCTGCCTGGATCGGAAGCTACGGGCTGAGCTTCATTGTCGTCTTTGCCGGAGCGTTGCCGGGTGCGGCTTTCCTGGCGGAGAAACAGGCGCGCTTGAAGAGCTTGGCCATGGTCGGAATCGTCGTGCTCGCCGTCTGGGCTGCCGGCACGGTCCGGATCGCCTCCGACGCACCGGCCGCGCCTGGAATCGATCTGCGTCTCGTCCAGGGCAACATTCCGCAAGACGAGAAATGGGAGCCCGGGAGCCGGGAGCGGACCCTCACGCGCTATCTCGACCTCTCGGACCGCCCCGGCAAGTTCGACCTCCTGCTCTGGCCGGAGACGGCGTTTCCGGGCTTTCTTGACGAGGACGCCGCGGCGCGCTCGCGCATCGCCGGAGCCGTGCCCGAGGACGCACTGCTCCTGACAGGAGCGCCGGACCGCGTCGAAACCGACGACGGCACCCTCTATTTCAACACGTTGCAGGCCTACGACAACTCGGGCAGCCGCCTCGCCGGATACGCCAAGCACCATCTCGTTCCGTTTGGCGAGTACGTTCCCCTGCCCGATTGGCTCCCGCTCGAGCGGATGACGCAAGGTCTCGGGGACTTCGAGCCCGGTCCGGGGCCGCGGGCGCTCGCCCTTCCCGGCGCGCCGCTGGTCGCACCGGCGATCTGCTACGAGATCATCTTTCCCGGGCACGTGATCGACGCCGAGTTCCGACCCGATTGGATCTACAACGCGACGAACGACGCCTGGTTCGGCACCAGCATCGGCCCGGAGCAGCATCTGGCTTCGGCCCGAATGCGCGCCGTCGAGGAAGGTCTGCCCGTCGTGCGCGCCGCGAACACTGGCATCTCCGCGGTGATCGACGCCACGGGCGAAGTCCTCCAGCGCCTCGACACCGGGCATACAGGAATCATCGACATTCCGCTCCCGGGTGCCCGCGACGCGACGCTCTATTCGCGATTTGGTGACTGGACATCGCTGGTGTTCGTCGCGACGTGCTGGATCCTCTTCTGGGGGAGAACGGCGGTGGGGGGCGACCGAAAGCGCACACAACAAAGGGTGAATCCGGATGATCGTACTTGCCGGCGTCTTCGGAGGCGCAATCAGGGGTGGGCTTCTGGCGAAGCGGCGGGGCGGAAAGCGCCTCGACATTCTGCAATATGCGGTCGGGCACGCCATCGCATTCGGCCTGCTCGGCTTCTTCGTGACGATCGCCATGGCGCGTCTCTTCGGGTGAGCGGGCCGTAGCAGGTACGTCATGAAGACGGTGTTCCGCGTGACGCTGAGGGTATTCCTGGCGCTGGCTGCCGCCACGACTGCGACGGCAGCGCTTGTCGGATATCTGCTGCTGGCTTCGGTTCCGGATTATGACGAAGATTTCATCGTGTCGGGCATCCGAGAGCCGGTCGACATCCTCCGGGATGCCTCCGCGATTCCTCACATCTCGGCCGCCTCCGCCGCCGACGTCTACTTCGCGCTCGGTTTTGTACATGCGCAGGACCGGCTTGGCCAAATGCTGAGGGCCCGGCGGTCTGCTGCGGCCGAAGCGATGCGACAGAGGCGCGTGACGCTCGGACCCCCTGTCTCCGCTGCTCTTGAGGCCTACGCAGACGGCGTCAATGCATGGATGTCGGAGCTCGCCAGAGGAGGCCGCGGCGGCGGAGCTCCGGAGCTGCTCATGCTCGGCGCCCCGATCCGGTCGTGGGAGCCTTCCGACAGTCTGGCACTTGCCCGCGCGTTCTTGGGGAGTCTGCAGATCGAAAGCCACCCTGCCGATGAGCGCGCAATCATGGACAGGCGGATGCCGGCCGGCAGACCGGACACGACGAAACTGCTTCCTCATCGGCGGGAGGCAGCCCTCGACGTATGGGCGGTCCCTGCAAGCCGGACAGTTTCCGGTGCCCCGACCCTCGCTGCCGATGTTACAGGTCCGCTTGCGCTTCCGTCTCAGTGGTATCTGGCCGATCTCCAGCTTCCGTCGGGCCCGGTGGTAGGCGCCACCCTGCCCGGCATTCCTTTCGTGGTCATTGGCCGATCCGACAGCCTCGCGTGGGGCTTCAGGTCGATCGGACCGCCCGCCGAAGTCACTACGAGCGAATTGCCTGATGCCGCCTCCGAAGCGTTTCTGGCGGTCCTCGGCCGCCTGACGCAGTCTTCCAGCGCAAGCGAGGCGGCAGGGAAAGTTGCGGACCTTCCGCCGACCGGACTGCAGCTTGTCGCAGCGGACGGTCAGGCCGTCGAGGCTTGGCCCCGCTGCGCACGACCAACTTGCGAACCCGCCCGAGACTTCCGTGATGTCCGCCGCGACGTCCTCGACGACCGCCAGACCGTCTACTCGGTCGAAAGCGCCATAGCGGTGCAACAGGATGTCGTCAGCGCCGTCGCTCGCACCCTTCTGCCTCTGATGGCGCGGGAAATGTGGTTCGATGCACCCGCCGCGCGCGGAGAAAGCAGTACGTCGAGCACCCTTCGTTCCAGGGTCCTGGATCGGCTCGCAAGCTGGAACGGCGAGATGGAGCGCCTGGCGCCCGAGCCGCTTGTATTCTGGGCATGGCTCCGCGCTTTGCAGCGACGCCTTCTGCAGGACGAGTTTCCTGCCGCGGAGCATTTGTGGAGCCGCCCGAAGCCGAACTTCCTGCAGGCCGTTCTCACCGACCGCGACGGAAGCGCGATCTGGTGCGACATTCGGCTCTCGGAGCGGCGAGAGACCTGCGACGAGATGCTCCTCGTTTCCTTCGGCGACGCGTTGAACTGGATCACCGATCGATACGGAGATGATCCCTCCTCGTGGTCCTGGGGATCGGAGCACGTCATGGTCATGAAGTGGTCCGCGATCCGGTCCGGCAGCGCGCTGGACGGCGTTGCCGATCTCAAGGCGTTCGCAGGGGGAGGGCCAGGCACGCAGAAGTCCACACTCTTCGAGGAGGGAGAAGCCAATCCGTTCGAGTCCAGGAGCGGCACGAATTTTCAGGCCGTGATGACCCTCGGCGAAGGCCCGGCCTCCTATTTCATCGCACCCGCAGGGCAATCCGGCCACCCGCTTTCGCGTTTCTACGACAATCTCTTCTCGAGGTGGAAGCAGGCCGACTATCTGGAGATGTCCTCGGATCTCTCCATCGCGAGAAGCGCTGCGGCGGGTCTCTCGCGATTGACGCCACTGCCTCGCACCAATTCCGATTGAAAGGACGCCCCAGCTCGATGACCGATGTCATGATCCGCTACGATCCCCTCGGATACGCCCTCTCGCCCTTGATGATCATACTGGTCCTACTGGCTGCGGCGCTCTACTGGCGGGGCCTCTCGCTGCCAAGGCGGCTGGCCCCGCGTCCGGCGGCTTGGCGGCAGGCCCTGTTCTTCTCGGGCCTCGCCTGCATCCTCGTGGCGACGAACGCACCGCTGGGCCCGCTTGGACACGACCTCTTTTCGGCCCACCAAGGGGAACATCTTCTGCTGCGGTTGCTCGGCCCGCTGCTGATCGCGGTGTCGCGGCCTTGGCGCCAACTCGCTGCCGCCCTCGCGCGTCCGTGGCGGCAGAGGGTGGCCGCGGTTGGACAAGGGCGCCTCGTCCGATGGCTGGCCCATCCCGCCGCGGCCACCGCGACGCTCATAGGCGCACTCTACATGTGGCAGGTGCCGGGGCTCTACGGACTTGCCCAACGATTTGCCATGATCGAAGTCGCTGCGCATCTGATCATGGCGGCGGCGGGCGTCTGGTACTTCGGCGTTCTCCTCGACCTGCGCGACCCGCCCGAGGGCGCCCGGCGTGGCGCGCGCCTGATGTCGGGCTTCGTGGTCATCGTGTCGAACATCCTCCTGGGGGCGCTGACGACGCTGAAGGAGAGCGTGATCTACGCGGGTCATCAGGCCGGCACATGGCCCGGTCGCTTCAGTGCGCTGGCAGATGAGACCACGGGCGGGTACATAATCTGGGTCCCGTCCTCGATGATCATGATCGCGGCGATCATCCTCATTATCAACGGCTGGGATATGTCGGAAGAACGCCGGTGGAATGCTCGCTTTGCGCGCCCACTTTCCAACTCAGCAGCGTTGGAGTTTCCCGAAACAGCAGAAGAGCTGCGTCTGAAAGTCGCTGTGCCGAACCAGCGGATGGGCCGCACTCTCGCCCTGGGCGCGCTGTCGATGTTCGCCATCGTGATGACTACGGCGCTTGCCGTGCTGTCGCTGCAAGGATGAGCGGGAGGCACTGGCCGGCTTTCGTGGGGTTCGGCCGCGCGGTCGTCCGTGCCCCGCAGCGAACAGCAATTTCACCAGCGGTTCGGAGGGAGCACGAGTGGCGGTCCCGCTTCGCCTACGGAATCAGGCCGCCTCGTACCGCGCAAAGACTTCGGTCGTCCCGTCGGTCTGGATCAGGAACACGTTGTACGCTTCCCGCTCGTCCTCGGGGCCCATGCCGGGAGAGCCGTAGGGCATGCCCGGCACGGCAAGACCGACCGCATCGGGGCGCTCGTCCAGGAGGCGCCGGATGTCGGCGGGCGGCACGTGGCCCTCGATCATGTAGCCCTCGATCTCGCCGGTATGGCAGGAGTACATCTCCTGCGGGATGCCGTTCTCCAGCTTGTGACGGATCAGCAGCGTGCCGTAGCTCGCCTCGGTCGTGACCTCGAAGCCGGCGTCGCGCAGGATGTCGACCCAGACGGTGCAGCAGCCGCAGTTTCTGTCCTTCACGACGTGGATCGCGGGCGTGGCGGCTTGTGCCGCAGAGGCAAGTGGGGCGAGTGCGGCGCAGCTCGTGGCCGTGGCGAGCATGCGGCGCCGGGTGATGGTTCTCATCGTGGTGCTCCTCGTGATTTCGTCATACCTGTTCGGTGGCGACACGCACATCAACGTTGCGAGACGTCGCCGAAGCCCTTTGACCGCGACCGACGCGACCTTCGCGCTCGGGCCGGAAGGTGAGCAGCCGGAGCGCGTTGAGCGTGACGAGCACTGTCGCCCCGGTATCCGCGAGGATCGCAATCCAGAGGCCGGTGATCCCGAAAATCGTCGTCACGAGGAACACGCTTTTCAGCCCGAGCGCGATGGCGACGTTCTGTCGGATGTTGGTCATCGTCGCGCGGGCGAGACGGATCTTGCCCGACACATCGCCGACCCGGTCACGCAAAATCGCGGCTTGCGCGGTCTCAAGCGCCACGTCGGTGCCCGAGCCCATCGCCACGCCGACATGCGCCGCGGCCAGCGCGGGCGCATCGTTGATCCCGTCGCCCACCATCATTACCCGCGCCTCGCCCGCGAGCGCCCGAACCTCGCGCACCTTGTCCTCAGGCAGCAATCCGGCGCGGTACTCAATTCCGAGTCCTTCGGAGATAGCGGCAGCCGTACGCGCGTTGTCACCGGTCAGCATGACGGGCGCGATGCCCATCGCCCGGAGCTGCCGCACGGCGTCGGCCGCGTCCACCCGGGGCTCGTCCCGCAACGCGATCAGGCCAAGCGGGGTGTTTCCGCGCCAGACCAGCACCACCGTCTTGCCCTCCGCCTCGAGCGAGGCGGCCTGCGCGCGAATGTCCTCGCCCAGGACGTCGGCCTCCTCGGCCAAACGGGGCGAGCCGACCGTCACGGTTGCGCCGTCGATTGTCGCTTCGGCTCCCTTGCCGGGAATGGCCCGGGCCGAGGTCGAGGTCGGCACGGTCATGCCATCGGCGTCTGCACGCGCCAGGATGGCCTTGCCCAGCGGATGGCTTGCCCCTGTCTCGACGCCCGCCGCCAGCGCCAGAATTTCGGACTCCGAACCGACGAGAGGCACGATGTCGGTCACGCAAGGTCGGCCATGGGTCAGCGTGCCGGTCTTGTCGAAGGCGACATGGGTGACCCGGGCCGCCGCCTCGATCACTGCGCCTCCCTTCATCAGGAGGCCGTTCCGTGCGCCCGCCGAGAGCGCCGAGGCGATGGAGGCGGGAACCGAGATCACCAGCGCACAGGGGCAGCCGATCAGAAGGAGCGCCAGCGCCCGGTAGGTCCAGTCTCCCCAAGCCTGCCCGAAAACGAGTGGCGGGACGACAGCCACGAGCAGGGCGACGCCCACGACGGCCGGCATGTAAATGCGGCTGAACCGGTCGATGAAGCGTTCGGTCGGGGCGCGGGCGCTCTCTGCCTCCTCCACGAGGCGCACGATGCGCGAGATGGTGTTGTCCTGGGCCGTCTTAGAGACGCGGACGCGCAGAGCCGCCTCGGTGTTGATCGAGCCTGCGAAGACCGGACTTCCTGTTTCCTTGAGACGGGGCACGCTCTCGCCGGTCACCGGGCTTTCATCGACGCCGGACGTGCCCTCGACGACCTCGCCGTCGGCCGGCACGCGGTCGCCGGGGCGGACGAGCACGACCTGGTCGATCTTCAGGCTCTCGGCCGCAATCTCGCGCGTCCGCCCCCCGACCTCCAGAAGTGCTGTCTTCGGCACAAGGTCCGCCAGCGCCCGGATGCCATTGCGCGCCTTGTTCGCGGCGAGCCCCTCGAGCATCTCGCCCACGGCGAAGAGAAAGACGACCAGTGCTGCCTCCTCGGCCGCCCCGATCATCAGGGCGCCTCCGGCGGCGATGGTCATCAACATCTCGATCGTGAAGGGCATGCCGACCCGCGCCATGGCGACAGCCCGCCGCGCGATCGGGGCGAGACCGATCAGCGTGGCCAGCACGAAGGCCCACTGCGCGATCTGCTCGGAGAACATCAGATGCGCCGACCAGGCCGCCGCCAGAAGCGCTCCGGTGCCAAGCACGAGCCGGCCCTTGGAGGTGGCGTGCCAGGGAGGCGACGCGTCTTCCGCAGGCCGGGGCTGCTGCGGCTCCTCGTCGTAGGCGAGGTGGTCGGTCGATACGGCACCGGGTGCCGAAAAGGTTCCCTCGGGCGGGACGGAGGCGTCCTTCGGCTCCTCTGACTCGGCCCCTTTCGGAAAGATGCCGAAGCCGATCGCCCGGACCGCCTTCTCCACCTCGCCGGGCGAGGAGCAGCGCTCGTCGAGCGTCAGCCGCAGGCGCTCCGCCATGAGCGCGACGTCGACACCCTCCACGCCCGGCAGCCGCTCCACGGCCCCGCGCACCTTTCCGGCGCAGCCCCCGCAGTCCATGCCGGTCACGCGCCACTCGATCTGCCTCGGTCCGCCGTCTACCATTTACCATCCTCCTGCCAACGCGTCTGCCTCTGTCGAGTCGCAGAGATAGGACCTCTACCAACTGTAGGTTCAAGCCCGATGTCGGCGGAAGATGATGTCGGAGGAAGATAATGATTGGCGTCCCAGGCGAGGCCCGATCCGGCGCCGGGAATCCGGTGCGGGTAACGGACGAAGACCTTCTTGTCCGGCAAGCCGCCGTGACCTACAGCGGCTGTAGACAACGAAGGAGCCCGTCATGCTCTCCATCGGCACTCTGGCAAAGCGGACCGGCACCAAGGTGCAGACGATCCGATACTACGAGCAGATCGGGCTGATGCCCGATCCAGTCCGAACCGAGGGCGGCCAGCGTCGCTACGGGGACGCCGAACTCGACCGTCTGGCCTTCATCCGGCACTCCCGGAAACTCGGCTTCTCGCTCGAGGCGATCCGGGAACTTCTGGATCTCTCCGACAGCCCGGATCGTTCCTGCGCTCTGGTCGATGCGGTGGCACACCGGCAATTGCGCGAGGTAGACGCCCGGATCGCCCGGCTCGAGGCGCTGCGGGTCGAGCTGCGCCGCATGATCAGCGAGTGCAATGGCGATCGGGTGGCCGACTGCCGCATCCTGGAGGTCCTGCGCGACCACGAGGAATGCCTTGCCGAACACGACCGGACCGGCGCGTGATGCCGGCCGTGCTGGTCTATCCGCTCGCCGCGCTGGCCGAAATCGCCGGCTGCTTCGCGGTTTGGGCCTGGTGGCGCGGCGCCTCGATCCTCTGGCTGCTCCCGGGACTCGTGAGCCTGGGACTGTTCGGCTGGTTCCTTGCCCAGGTCGAAGCCGGTTTCGCCGGCCGGGCCTTCGCCGCCTATGGCGGCGTCTACATCGCCGCGTCCCTGATCTGGATGTGGGGCGCAGAAGGACAGCGGCCGGACCTCTGGGACATCGCGGGAGCCAGCCTGTGCATCCTCGGTGCCGCCGTGATCCTCATCGCCCCGCGCGCTGGCTGACTAATCCCTTGAAGCTACAGTAGCTATAGCAATTACACCGATCTCCAGATGATTCGAAGGGAGATCGGCCATGACCGCCGATACGACACTGCTGGAGTCCACCAGGCTACTCGATTTCGACGCCGGCCCCGTTCGTGAACTTGTCGATGCGCGCGGCTGGCGCGCACTCGGTGAACATGACCGTATCGGGGCGGCCTATGACTTCGTGCGCGACGAGATCCGCTTCGGATACAACCGCGCGGACGCCATCCCAGCGTCGGAGGTGCTGGCGGACGGTTACGGCCAATGCAACACGAAGGCCACGCTGCTGATGGCGCTTCTACGGGGACTGGGCCTGCCTTGCCGGCTGCACGGGTTCACGATCCACAAGGCGCTCCAGCGCGGGGTCGTGCCCGAGGCGGTGTATCCTGTCGCGCCGGAAGAAATCCTGCACTCTTGGGTGGAGGTCCGGATCGGAGACGAATGGGTGAACCTCGAGGGCTTCATCCTCGACGCCGAGTATCTCGGCGCGCTTCAGGCAGCCTTCCCGAACCTCGAGAACCTCTGCGGCTACGGCGTGGGCACCGATTCCCTCAGCGCCCCGCCTGTCCGCTGGCATGGCCGCGACACCTATATCCAGAAGACGGGGATCGAGCGAGACCTCGGCCGCTTCGCCAGTCCCGACACCTTCTATCGCAACCACCAGCAGGCATTCGGCCCGTTACGATCCTGGCTTTATTCGCGCGTGGTTCGTCACTGGATGAACGCCCGGACCCATCATATCCGGACGGGACGAGTTCCTGACGTCCGAAGCGCCCGTGAAACGCACGGCCATACTGGCGCGTTGTCGCTCCGCGAGCCGTCGGCCCGCTGACCCGAAGCGTGAGGAGGACAGATGGGAGATCTTTGGCTCGTCGTCGGCCTCGCCTTGCTTCCCGGCGCCGGCAATCTGGGCGGCGCCCTTGTGGCCGAATTCGTTCGGACCACCCCGCGCCTCCTGAATCTGTCGCTGCACATGGCTTCCGGAATCGTGATCGGTGTGGTTGCGGTCGAGCTCATGCCCGAGGCGCTCGACAACCTCGCCGGCTGGTGGATCGCCGCCGCCTTCGCGGCAGGAGGCTTGGCTTACGCCGGCGCAGAAAGCCTGATCGAGCGCATCAAGCCGTCGGCCGACGCGACCGGGGGAAGCGCGATGTGGATGATCTACGTCGCCGTCGCCGTCGATCTCTTCGGTGACGGATTGATGATCGGCTCCGGATCCGCGGTGGCGACCTCTCTCGCGATCGTGCTTGCGGCCGGGCAGGTGCTCGCCGACTTTCCCGAAGGATACTCCGTGGTCGCGAACCTGCGCGAGAAGGGCGTATCGCGCCGCAGGCGCCTGGCCGTCTCCTTCTCTTTCCCTGTCTACTGTCTCGGCGCAGCTCTGCTTGCCTGGGTCCTGCTCCGGGGGGCGCCGGACGCAGCCAAACACGCTGCCCTGACCTTCGTCGCCGGGCTGCTGACCGTGGCCGCTGTCGAGGACATGCTGGAAGAAGCACACGAAGCCGCCGGCGATACCCGGAGCTCGACCCTCGCCTTTGTCGGCGGCTTCGCCCTCTTCGCTCTTGTGTCGGCGGGGCTGGGCGCGGTGCTCGGAGGTGACGAGCCAGAGGGAAACGTGCGCTCTCCCAATTCTGAAAATGAGGAAACGACCAATGCCGCATGATCATGGTCACGCCCACATCGATCCGGGCTCCGGCGATCGTCGCGTTTCCATCGCGATCTGGGCCAACGCGCTCCTGACGGTCGCGCAGATCATCGGCGGCATTCTCTCGGGCAGCCTCGCCCTGATCGCGGACGCGCTTCACAACTTCTCGGACATGGCCTCGCTTGTCATCGCCTTCGTGGCGCGCAAGATCGCACGTCGGCCGGCGGATGAGCGCATGACTTTCGGTTACGGCCGGATCGAAATCGTGGCGGCTCTCATCAACTACACGACCCTCGTCCTCGTCGGCGTCTACCTGATCTACGAGGGCGTGATGCGGATGATCGACCCGCCGGAGATCGCCGGCTGGACGGTCGTGCTGCTGGGCGGTGTGGCGCTGGTCATCGATACCCTGACGGCCTGGTTGACCTGGTCCATGCAGAAGGGCAGCGTGAACATCCGTGCGCTGTTCCTTCACAATCTCTCTGACGCCCTCGCCTCGGTCGCGGTGATCATCGGCGGGACTCTGATCCTCCTCTATGACCTGCGCTGGGTCGATCCCGCGATCACCATCGGTATCGCGCTTTATATCCTCTACCTCGCACTGACCGAGATCGGCGGGCCGATCCGGACGCTCATGCTCGGCAGTCCGCCGGAAATTGACAGCCGGGCCGTCATCGACGCGGTGCGCAGTACCGACGGCGTGGAGGATGTCCACCACGTCCATCTATGGCAGATGCAGGAGCACGAGGTGGCGCTCGACTGCCACGTGGTCCTCACCGACGAGGGGTGGACGCGGATCGAGGCGGTGAAAGCAGAGATCAAGCGGCGGTTGAAGGAAGAGTTCAGCATGACCCATTCCAGTCTCGAGGTCGAGAACATCCATCACGCCCACCAGGACGCCGACCTGTTCGGCCACGGAGACGGAGGGAAGGAGGACGACCATGTTCACCGAGACGCTGAAGGACGATGATGAGGTCATCGGGATCGTCTGCAACGCTAAGCTGACCGAAGAGGACATGAAGCGCTTGCACGTGCTGCTGCACGAAAGACTGGCATCTGCGGAGCGGCCGGGGCTGGTCATCGACCTGAAGAAGTTCGAAGGGTACGAAGATACGGACGCTCTTCGCGAGGACATGAGAATGGACATCTCGCACCGCAACGACTTTGCCCGGGTCGCTGTCATAGGGGGCAATGAATGGATGGAATGGGGAACGTCACTTGCCGGTGCCATCACCCGGGCCGAAACTCGCTGGTTCGACAGCAGCGAGGCGCAGGCGGCGCAGGAGTGGGCACGACGGTAGAGGCATTGTCACGACCAACGCAGGCAAGAAGGCGCGTCCGGTCGTCGGCTCTTGGGGATCGCTGGAGGAGCGGGCTACCGGCTTGCCAGCGGGAGTAGCGCAATCTCGGGTGCGGGATCAGGCGCCATGCGGCGGAGCTGTCTCGTTACCGGTGCCGCGGTTGCGGCGCCGCAGCCGCTCCGGTAGCCGGGAAAGATGCCGAACGCCTACGGACCTTTCAAGAACAGGTGGAGCACCATGTCGGACGCGACCCCCGCCGACTTGCATCCAGCCGGCAAGACTGCCGCCTACGCGCTGATCGCTGTTGTGGGTGCGGCGCTCTGGGCCGGCAGCACCTACGCACCTGCAACGTTGCCCTTCTTCCTCCCCTACGAGTTTTCGTGGCCGATATTTTTGGCTACGACGCTCGGCGGATATTGGTTCGCAAGAGGATTGCGGACTTTGCCTTCGGATGCCCGGCCGGCACTCTGGCGGCGGATCGCGTTCTTCGCGGGACTCGGGCTGCTCTATACGGTCACCCAGACACAGTTCGAATATCTGGCGCAGCGGATGTTCTTCATCAACCGCCTCCAGCACGTCGTCATGCACCACATCGGCGCGATGCTCGTAGCGCTGAGCTGGGCAGGACCGGTGATATTGGCCGGGGGGCCCGATTGGCTCCGCCGCATCGCGAGCGGCCGGCCCATTCGGGTCGTTATGGCAGTCCTGCAACAGCCGGCGATTGCCGCGGTTCTTTTCGTAGGCCTGTTCTATTTCTGGCTGATCCCGCCGGTGCATTTCCAGGCCATGCTCGACCCGGTCCTATATCAGGTGATGAACTGGTCGATGGTGGTCGATGGTGTCCTGTTCTGGACACTGGTGCTCGACCCACGGCCGAAACCGCCGGCGCGCGTCCAGTACGGCATCCGGGCGGCGCTGGCGATCGGGGTGATGTTCCCGCAGATTGCCCTCGGCGCCCTCATCACCTTCGCCGAACGTGATCTCTTTCCCTACTACGCCTTCTGCGGCCGCTTCTTCCCGTCGATAAGCGCAGTGACCGACCAGCAGATCGGTGGTCTTGTGATCTGGATCCCGCCGGCGATGATGAGCGTCGTCGCCCTGTTGATAGTTGTCGGCAACATGATGCGCGCCCAGCAAGAGGCCGAGCCCTTCAGGCGCTGATCAGCCGCCCGAGGTCCGTCGCTGCCGCCTGGACGTCGGCATCGGCGGTGTCGAACTGCGGCCAAATCACCCGGGCCGCCCCGGACCTGTCGAAGACATACACCGTCTTGCCATGGGAGACGGCATAGTCTGACTCATCGCGACCCGACGCCTCGACCTTGTAAGTCAGTCTCAGTCGCCGCGCGAGGCGGGAAAGCTGATTATCAGTGCCGCGCAGCCCCTGCACCCGAGGGGTGAATACCGAAATATAGTCCGCAAGGACCGGCAGCGTGTCGCGAACCGGATCGACCGTGACGAACAGGACAGTCGCCGCTTGCGCCTCGGCGCCGAGAGCGTCCATGACGCCGCTGAGGTTGGCCAAGGTCATTGGGCAGATATCGGGGCAGAAGGTGTATCCGAAGAAGAGCGCCACCACCTGACCGCGATACGCATCCTCGGTCACGGTCGCGGCATCGCGCGCACGGGTCATGGTAAAGGAGAGATCCGGCAACACGCCCGTGACATTCGTACCATACCATTTGCCGTCGTCGCAGGCGGCCAGGGGCAACAGTGCTCCTCCCAGCCCGAGCCGCAGCGCCGCCCGGCGACTGAAACCCCGGTCAGAACGGGCCATAGACCACCAGAAGCGCCATGCCGAACGCGCCGGACCCGAACAGGCCGCATACTGCCAACAGGATCAACAGCAAGTGGCGGTTGTCGCGCCCCTTCCGCGCCCGCAGATCTTCTGCCGTGGACGGAACGGAATTGAACGATTTTTCGGACATATCGGCTGTATGCATTCCGAGAAGCCTGACTGCAAGCGGAGGAGCCTGCGACAGGAGGAGGTGCGAGTTGGGTTTTCCGACCTTCAAAGGATTGCAGCCGATGGTAACGGCTGCGGCGTCGCAGGGGCCTCCTCAACGTGACAGCGCCGCCCGAAGGTGTAGAGGGCGATCGGGCACGTTGACGCCCGCGTATACCGCCCCACGGGCGCTTCGGACGAACGGGGATCCTGCCATTCTGCACGCTGGTTACGGGCTGGGGGCGCGTCCGGCCGCCATTTCGCACATCACCCCGCGCGCGGCGGGACCGGTCCCGTCACTCCCGATAAGGTTCGATTATCGCCACTGTGGCCGAATGTCTCGCGGAGACGCCGGTCGAGCGCGACCTTTACCCCGAAGGTCGGATTCGCCCTCGGCCCAGGATGACTCGACGGCCGAGTTGTATTTCCCCCAAGCTCGCTCGGGTAAGAGGGAGGTTGCCACGAGGAGGAAGCCGGAGAAGTTCGTCACATGCGCTGACAGGCAGGGGCGGCTTTATGTCGTCGAATGCCGACCGGACGTATATCTGCAGAGTCTTGGCGCGCGGCGATCTGACCTGAGTGAGCCGGGGAGGGTCCGCTTGTCGGCGGATGATCGCGGGGATGGTCTTGAGATAGCGGAAGGGGCTGCGATTAGTCGTGGCCCGACGCTACGCAGACGACCGGCCCCGCAAAAGTCGCTGTCCTCCCCTGAACTCACCTTCTGGCAGCGCACTCACGCCTAATCCAGTGCTACTATATGGCAACCATGGCCAGGAAGAGTAAGGCCGTTGCTCCAAGTTGCGTCGCTGACAAGCCAACGACCACCTGGAATGTTGCCGATGTCTCGCGCATCGGAGCTGGTGTTGAGCACGAAAAGCACCCGTCCCGAGGGGCCAACACGCAAACACACCTCGACACTGTCGGAAAGTTCCGAGACCAGCGGGGCGACCCCGGCCTCTGACAAGATTGCCGAGTCCACCGCCCGCATTAAGTGGTCGGTCAGATAGGTGCCGACATAGAAGACACTGCCTGCGCCGACCCGGCGCCGCGTGATTGCCGTCTGGCCCGTCAGGAACCCGCTCGACCAAAGGCCGATGGGCTCCGCTCCGTCGAAGCAGCGAAGGCTTTCGTAGAGATGGGCCGCCCGGAAGTCGCAGCCAGCGAAGGTGAAGCGGTAGCGCCGCGCGAAGGATACTGCCGGAGAACCGTGCCCGCCGGTCATGTAGCGCTCTCCGTCCGGCGCGACCGCCAGACCGTCGGCGTCCTCTGGTGTCAGGCGACCGAACTCCTCGACCGTGACCCCCGCGAGCGCGGCAAGGTCCTTGCCGGGTGCCGCGGCGCGGATGACGTGGTTGTTCGCATCGCGCGAGCCGGTGCGCGCGCCGAGGATAAGCGTGCCGCCAGCCTCCACCCAGTGCCGGACTGACGCCGTCCACTCGGGTTTCCAGATCACCCAGTGCGGCACGAAGAGCACTTTCAGGGGCGACAGGTCGTCATCGGGGTGGATGAATCCGACCGGAAGCCCCTTGCCATAGCAGTGACGATGAAACACGAGTGCCGCATCCTGAGGGCTGGGCAGACCCATGCCGCAGGACGCGTGAGCCTCCTGGTTGTCGAAATCCGCCCCCGCGATTCCGACTTCCATATGCACGTGCGAACCGAGGAGTTCGTTCTGCAGCGTCGCCGCTTCTGCCGCGAATATCGCGGCCTCGCGATAGCGGCGGCGAGGCACGTCGTCATGGTCTATCAGCCCGCCCCAATAGATCTCGGCACCGGCATGCGCCGGACGCCACCGGAAGAAGAGGATGCCGTCCGCCCCGCGCGCGATCGAACTGAAGGCCATCCGCCGCATCTCGCCCGGTTCCGGGGTCAGCGTACCGAAGGGCGGCTGCGCGCCCGGGCCGCTCATCTGCTCGGGCACGAGGAAGTTTCCAGCGTGGCCGCGTGCGATATCGAGATGCAGCGCCTGCGCGTGGCCCGCACTTCCACTCCTCAGGCGTTCGTCTTGAAGGAGCGGATAGACGTCGTAGCCCAAGAAATCGAGATCGCGGCCGAAATCGCCCCGGAAGTCGAGATCGTTCATGCGGCCAACATTGTGGAATACGAACCAGTTCGGGTTCGCGGCACGCAGGATCTCGACCTGGTCGCGCTGGAACTGCGCCGTCGTCCAGGCAAGAAAGCGGTGGTAATCGAGCACGTGACAGGGACTATTTGACACCGGCGCCATGTCGAAGGGCAGCACCACCTGGTCGAAGCTCTGATACGCCCCGGCCCATACATTTCCGCCCCAAGCATGGTTCAGCGCCTCGATATCTCCATAGCGATTCTCGAGATATTTCCGGAACCCGCGCGCGGCGCTTTCAGAATAGGAGGTTGAGGCGCTGTGGTTCAACTCATTGTCGGTCTGCCAGCCGATGACGTTCGGGTTGCCAGAATAGTGGTCGGCCATCGCGCGGGTGATCCGTCGGCTGTGCGCGCGATAGACCGGGCTCGTCGTGTCGGCATGCTGTCGCGAGCCGTGGCTGGCGGGCCGGCCGTTGACGTCGACCCGCACGACTTCCGGATAGCGATAGGTCAGCCAGCGCGGCGGCGTCGCGGTCGGCGTGCAGAGGATCGTGCGGATGCTGTGCGCCGCGAAGGCATCGATGGCAGCATCAAACAGTTCGAAATCGAAATCCCCCTCGCGCGGCTCCAGTATGTGCCACGCGAACTCGGCCATCCGGACTGTGTTAAAGCCTGCCTCGGCCATGCGCCCGGCATCGCGTTGCAGGAAGTCCCGCCCGACATGTTCGGGGTAATGCGCTGCACCCAGCATGACCTGCGCGACATCCAGAGGACGCCAGACGGAGATCGGCCGTCGGCCGGTCATACGAGACCCCTCATACGATTCGGGCTCCGCTGTTGGGGTCGAAGAAATGCACATTCTCGGCGGGAAGCGAGATGCCGACTGCTCCGCCTTCCTCGAGCGGAAGCCGATCCCGGAAAAGCGCCGTCACCGATTCTCCGCCGAGGTCGAGAATGACATGTAGGTCGGCACCGGTCGGCTCGATCAGGCGCACCGTTGCGGGGCTGCCCTCCTGCGAGACCGTGATCGTCTCCGGCCGCAGGCCCAGCACGGCCCGACGCCCCGGCTTCAGGCTTGCCGGCGTTGCCAAGGTTAATTCGGCGCCGCTGTCCAGCAGGAACGTCCGGCCGCCCTCTCCGATCCGGCCCTCGAGCATGTTCATGGCCGGTGAGCCGATGAAACCCCCGACGAACATGTTGGCCGGCGTATCGTAGAGCTCGAGCGGCGAGCCGATCTGTTCAACATAGCCGTCCCGCAGCACGACGATCTTGTCGGCCATCGTCATGGCCTCGATCTGGTCGTGCGTCACGTACACGATCGTCGTCTTCAGCTTCTTGTGCAATTCGCGGATCTCGGCGCGCATCTGCACCCGCAGCTTGGCGTCGAGGTTGGAAAGCGGCTCATCGAACAGGAAGACCTTGGGATCGCGCACGATCGCGCGACCCATCGCGACGCGCTGCCTCTGGCCACCGGAAAGCTGGCGCGGATAGCGGTCGAGCAGGTTGGTAAGGCCCAGAATTTCCGCTGCACCACGCACCTTACCGTCGCGCTCGGCCTGGCTTACATCGCGCATCCTGAGCGAGAAGCCCATGTTTTCGGCCACGCTCATATGTGGATAGAGCGCGTAGCTCTGGAACACCATCGCGATGTCGCGATCCTTCGGATGCAGGCGACTTACGACCCTGCCGTCGATCAGGATATCGCCGGTGCTGATATCCTCGAGTCCGGCGATCAGGCGAAGGAGAGTCGACTTGCCGCAGCCGGAGGGTCCGACCAGGACGACGAACTCACCGTCCTCGATCTCGATATCGATGCCGTGCAGGACCGTGAGTCCGCCAAAGGACTTGGTTGCCTGCTGGATCGTCAAAGGTGCCATGTCGTTCCGCTCCGGATCGTTCTGTTGTCGGCGCGCCGCGTCGGCGCCGCGATGATCATCCCTTTACCGCCCCCGCCGTCAGGCCGCGAACCAGGTGCCGCTGCAGCACCAACATCACGATGACGATCGGCAGCATAATCCCGATCGCCCCCGCCGCGGACAGCGACCAGGCCGAGATGTCCTCGCCGCCGAACGATGCGATGGCGACCGGCAGGGTCTTGGTGTCGGTGCCGGTCAGGACCAGCGCAAAGAGAAACTCGTTGTAGGACAGCAGCAGGCTGAATAGGGCGGCCACCGTCATTCCCGGCCGGGCGAGCGGCAGGATCACAATGCGAAACGCCTGCCAACTCGTGCAGCCGTCGATCGCCGCCGCCTCATCGAGATCCCGCGGGATCTCCAGGAAGAAGCCGTGCATCAGCCAGATCGTGAAGGGCTGGTTGATCGCCACAAGCGCGAGGATCAGCAGCGCATAGGTGTCGATCATGTTAAGGAAAGTGCCCATCACGAAGAACGGGATTGCCAGCAGCATGTGCGGGAACATACGGATCGTGAACAGAGCGCTCAGGATCGGACCCGCATTCCGCCGCGGGATACGCGACAGGGCGTAGGCCGCGAGGCTGCCGGCCGGGATCGAGATCAGTACAGTCCCGGCCGACACGATCAGGCTGTTCTTGAGGTAGCGGAAAAAGTCGTTCTCGAACCAGACCTGCCGGTGATACTCCAGCGTCGGGTCGAAGAGGATCGTCGGCGGAATCGTGAAAGCGTCTTTAGGATCCTTCAGTGAGGTCAGAACAGCCCAGATCAGGGGCATCAGGTTGATGAAGGTGAAGATGCAGAGCGCAACGAAGATGAGGTAGGTGTCGCGTCTGCGCCGGTCCGGTGCGTCTGCTGCCGCGCTCATCGGTCGCCTCCTCTATAGGCCTTGTTCAGCGCCCGGTTGATCGTGAGCAATAGCGCCGCCACGACCACGAGCGTGATGACCCCGAGCGCCGAGGCCTTGCCGACCTCAAGCATCCGGAAGCCGAGCTGGTATGTGTAAATGGTGATTGTCTCGGTTGCGGTGCCGGGGCCGCCGCCGGTCAGGACGTAGATGATGTCGAAGAAGCGGAAGACATCCATCAGCCGCACCGAGATCGTGAAGATGATGGCCGGAATCAGCGCCGGGATGATGACGTGGCGGAGGACGCGCCAGTTGCTTGCCCCGTCAATCTGCGCGGCCTCGATCAGCGAGGTGTCGAGCCCCTGCAACGCCGCGTAGAGCACCATCATGATCAGCGGCGTGAAGATCCAGGCATCGGCAAGGATGACGCTGACCTTCGCCCAGAACGGGCTGCCCAGCCAGTCGAACGGTTCGATGTTAAAGGTCAGAAGCGTCGCGTCGACGAAGCCCCAGTTCGCCGCCAGCATCCATTTCAGGAACAGTGCCGCGACGACCGGCGTCACGATATGCGGCAGGAACAGCAGCACCGAGAACACCTTGGCGCTGCTGTTCAGTCGGTAGAGCGCGAGCGCCAGCGCGAAACCGACGACGAACTCCAGACCGACCGAGCCGAAGGCGATGATGATCGTGGTCCACATCGAATGCCAAAGACGGTCTTCGGTCAGCAGGTCGGCATAATTACCGAGGCCGATGAAGGTGCGGGTGTCGGAGCCGAGGTAGTAGTCGAAGAAGCTCAAATAGATGGCATAGCCGAGCGGCCAGAGCAGCACGAGCGCGAGAAGCCCGAAACTCGGTAGGAAGAACAGCCACAGGCCCCGCTGCCAGCGCACCATTACTGGATACTCCTGTGTGGATCGGAAAAGACGCGCCCCCGCACCCACCCGGACGAGGACGCGCGGCGGCCTTACTGCTCGTCGTAATAGCCGCGATCGGCCAGAAGCTCCTCGGTCTCCTGCGCGGCCTGATCGAGCGCCGCCTTGACCTCGGCCTCACCGGTCACCGCGCGCAGGATGTGGCGCGTCACGATTTCGCCCACATCGAGGAAATCGGGCATGGCGGGGAACGGCTCGCCGCTTTCCAAGGCGTTCCGCGCCGCCGGGTACCAGCGGTACTCCTGCGCCAGGTCCTGATCCTCGAGTATCGACAGCCGTGGCGGCATCGCGAGCTTCGCGCCCTCGCGCATGCTTTCCTTGCTGGCCGCCTCGGCGAGCATCTTGAACATCTCTTCCTTGTCGGCCGAGGAGAATCTCGAGATCGCGAAGCCGTCATTGGCAACGCGCGCGCCGCCCCCCGGAGGCGCAACCCAGTCGATCTGCCCGACGACGCGCGACTGGTCGGGGTTGTCCATCGCCGCGGCGCGGGTGAACCACTGCAGACCCATCGTTGCGAGGCCCTGCTGCAGGTTGATGGTGGATTCGTCGTTGGCGTGCGAGGTGAAGCCGCGCGGCGCGTACTCCGACATCTCCTTCATCTTGTTGATCGCCTCGACGCCGGCTTCGTTGTTAAAGATCGGGCGCCACTCGTCGTCGAACCATCCGTCGCCGATCGAGTTCATGTACCAGTGCGCCTCGTTCAGCGCGGCATCTACCGGCTTCAGCGACATGATCGTGCCCGCGCGCCGTGCCGTGTCCATCTCGGCGGCAGCCTGCAGGTATTCCTCCATGGTCTCTGGCGGCTCGATCCCGGCCTCTTCCAGCAGGTCCTTGCGATAGAAGAACAGCTCGGTATTGGTCAGGATCGGCATCGAATAGATGTGCCCGTCGTAGCTGACGGCATCGATCACCGATTGCGGGAAGTCGTCGAGCTCGTACTCGTCCTTGTATTTCTCCCACAGATCATCCAGCGGCTCGAGCCAGCCATTGGCCGCAAAGCGCTTGAACGAGGTGTCGTTCAGATAGAGCACGTCGATTGCGTCGGATTCCGACGACATGGTAATCGAGGCGAGCTCGAGCTCCTTGTCGATCGGCATCAGCTCGGTCGTCACCCGACCCTCGGGTAACGCCTCGACCATCTTCTGGGTATAGTATTCCAGGGCGGGCTGGCGGTGGCTGATGACGCGGATCGCGTCCTGTGCCACGGCAGTCGTCGCGAGGGTCGCTGCGACGAGCGCCGGAACGGCCCCCTTGAGTACCGTCGTCGTTCTCAGGCGTAGTGTCATGATCTCCTCCCTTCGATCTGTTGTGCCGGACATCGTGCCTCCCGGCGGTCTGCGGATCATCGTCGTTAGCTCACCCGTATCCGGATCACGTGATAAGAGAGCGGTCCGAGGCGGGCGCGCAGTCGCCCGTCGGCGACCGCCGCGCCGTGTCCCTCAACGGGAACGATGTGGTCGGGCTGCTCCGCCGAGTTTGTCGCCCGGAGGTCGTGACCCTCAAGCACGCGATGAAGGGCGATCTGCCCCGGAGCGAACCCCGCAAGCCCGGCGTCAAGCTCGGCCACCTCGGTTGGATGGCGGTTTAGCACGAAGAGCGTCAGCATCTCCTCCGCCTTGTCGAGCGTGGCGGCCATGTCGAGATACGAAACGTCATCCGCGACGCGGCAATCATAGGTCGGACCGTCGACACGGACATTGAGCGCATGCCCGCGTCCGTAGAGGCTCGCCATCTGGTACGGCCAGTAGATCGTCTGTCGCCAAGCCGGGCCGCCGGGCTCGGCACGGATCGGCGCGATGACGTTGACGAGCTGCGCGATGCAAGCGATCCGGACCCGGTCCGAGCGGCGGATGAATTCGTTAAGCAGACCGCCCACGAACAGCGCGTCCTCGAAATTGTAGGTCTCTTCCAGAAGCGCCGGCGCCTCGGGCCAGTCCCACTCCTTCACCCGGGCCTTGTCATCGGCCCTCTGGTGATACCATACGTTCCACTCATCGAAGCAGATATGGACGTCGTTCGTCGCGCGCTTCTTGGCCTTGACGAAATCGATCACTCCGCCGATCGCCTGGATGTAGCGGCCGGTCTGCTCGATCTTGCCGAAATAGTTCAGCGTATCCCGGCTGTTATTCCCGAAATACTTGTGCAGCGAGATGTAGTCGACGTTCTCGTAGCACTCCTCCAGCACCTCGCGCTCCCAGTCGGGATAGGTCGGCATCTCGTCATTGGACGAGCCGCAGACGATCGTCTCGATCGTCGGATCGTAGGCCTTGAGCGCCTTCGAAGTCTCGTCCGCGACACGCCCGTAATCCTTCGCCTCGCGATGGCCGATCTGCCAAGGGCCGTCCATCTCGTTCCCCAGGCACCACATCTTCACACCGTATGGGGCCTCGAAACCATGGGCGCGGCGAAGGTCCGACCAGGCGGTCCCACCGGGATGGTTGACGTATTCGAGGAACTCCCGGGCATCCTGCAGCGTGCCGGTGCCGAGATTGACGGCCAGCATCATCTCGATCTCCGCTGCCTCGGCCCAGGCCGCGAACTCGTTGATGCCGACCTGATTGGTCTCCTTCGAGCGCCACGCGAGGTCCAGACGCACTGGCCGCTCCGCCTGCAGCCCGATCCCGTCCTTCCAGTCATAGGCCGATACGAAATTGCCGCCCGGATAGCGGATCGCCGGCACGGCGAGGTCGCGCACGAAGCGCATCACATCCTGACGGAAACCGGCCGCGTCGGCCTCGGGATGTCCCGGCTCATAGATGCCCGAATAGATGGCGCGGCCCATATGCTCGATGAAAGCGGCATAGAGGCGGTCGTCGATCCGGGCGATCCTGAAATCCCGATGGATCGCTGCGCGTACCCTCATGCTCCTCCCCATCTGTATCATAATTCGAGATGAAAATCCGAATTGCTGATATTGGAGCAAATGGGCATCGTTGCGTCAAGGGGGGCGTCGGGTGCTACCATTGGAACGCCGCCCCCCCTTTGATCAGACGCGCCGTCTAAGCTGCAGAACTATATCCTGATCGTAGTTGCCGAACCCGCGGCCGAAGACGTTCACGCCCCCAGGATGGGGCGCGTCCGCCCGCACTTCGATTCGCACCCGGATCGAGCGATGCGCTGTGAGATCGAGTTCGGCCAGCGTGACATCGGAGATCTTCAGACCGTCGACGAAGGTTCCGGACCTTGTCACGGACCACGTCTTGAGCATGCCGTATTGCGACCCCTTGAGCTTCCACCAATCGGGGGTGAGAAGCCCTCGCTTGTCGCCGAAATCGCCCGGCGAGGTCCAGACGCCGAGTTCGGTGCCATTCAGCGAGACATTGATGTCCGACGGCCAGTTCGCATTCGTCCCCGGCACTTCCGAACTCAGCTCCATCGAAAGCTCGACAGCTTCAAGATCAGATTTTAACAGGTTGGCATTATTAGGAAACTGGTACTCCACGTAACCGCTGGTGAACCACAGAAGCGATGCCCGCATGCGGTCCGGCTCGAGAAACGTCGACGGCACGTCCAAAAGTCCGATGATACCCTCGGTGGAACAGATGCCGCACGGACTCGTCACCTCGCAGTGAGAGTACAGTCCCAGCGGCATCGAGACCTCGATAGTCTTCCCCGCCGTCGCGGGGGCCTCCTGCTGGAAGTTCACGACGAGCTCGTCGTAGATCGCACGGCAGATTTTCTGCGTCCCCTTCCGGGCTTTGCGGGCCTCGGTCTCAACCAGCCCGGCCTCCTCGAGGATGCGCACATTCGTCGATACCGACGATTGAGGCAGTTCGAGCCGCTCCGCGATGACGTTGACGTTGGTGGGTCCGTTCTCGTGAAGCAGCGTGAGGATACTGACTCGGGTCGGGGATGCGAGCCCTTTGAGGATCCCGAAATCCTTGACTGGGTCGATGATGATGAATTTCCCGCTCATCCAGGCTCCGCTCGACTTCCGATATATATCAACCAGATTGATACGATAAGAGCCTGAGCATGGCAAACCCGCGGCGATCGGCCCACGCAGTACGGCGGGCCGAAGGGTGGGCTTCGCGTCGAGCCGTTCCAAGCTGCCAGAAACGTCCCAAAACTCCGCAGGTTTTGGCCGCGGTTTTTGTCCTTTCCAACAGCTTGACCACAGGGCGGGTAGGGCGGATGGCCATAAGGGACCGTTTTCGGCACCTCGTCTCGAGCACATGCTCAACTTGAGGGCGAGGCCGTTGATCAAGCCAAGGTCGGCTCTGAGCCCAACCTGACCGCGCTGGTCGTAGAAGGCTTCGCAGTTACAGCATGGGAGCGCCTGTCGCGACCGGCCCATTCCGGACATTCAGCGGGTCAGGTCACGCCGCAATGCAATTTGACCGAACTGGCCATTCGCTGCGCTCGCGTGGCGAAGCGTTG
>JBPRGD010000321.1:0-1371 GCA_051428125.1 Candidatus Wenzhouxiangella sp. M2_3B_020 | reverse complement strand
ACCATGGCAAAGGAGACATTCCAGCGGACGAAGCCGCACGTGAACGTCGGCACGATCGGTCACGTCGACCACGGAAAGACGACGCTGACGGCGGCCATCACGACGGTGCTCAACAAGCGCGTGCAGGACACGGCCAACGAGCTGCGCTCGTTCGACTCGATCGACAACGCGCCGGAAGAGCGCGAGCGCGGCATCACGATCGCCACGGCGCACGTCGAGTACGCCACGGAGAACCGCCACTACGCGCACGTGGACTGCCCGGGCCACGCCGACTACGTCAAGAACATGGTCACGGGCGCGGCGCAGATGGACGGCGCGATCCTGGTGGTGGCGGCCACCGACGGTCCGATGCCGCAGACGCGCGAGCACATCCTGCTGGCGCGCCAGGTGGGCGTGCCCTACATCGTGGTGTTCCTCAACAAGGTCGACCTGGTCGACGACGAGGAGCTGCTGGAGCTGGTGGAGATGGAGGTGCGCGAGCTCCTCAGCCAGTACGAGTTCCCGGGTGACGACCTGCCGGTGATCGCCGGTTCGGCGCTCGGCGCGCTCAACGGCGAGAGCGAGTGGGAGGACAAGATCATGGAGCTGATGGCGGCGGTGGACGAGTACGTGCCGACGCCGGAGCGCGACACGGACAAGCCGTTCCTGATGCCGATCGAGGACGTTTTCTCGATCACCGGCCGCGGCACGGTGGTCACCGGTCGCGTCGAGCGCGGCGTGCTGAAGGTGGGCGACCAGATCGAGATCATCGGCATGCAGGAGGAGAAGCAGTCGACGACCGTGACGGGGATCGAGATGTTTCGCAAGCTGCTCGACCAGGCGCAGGCGGGCGACAACGCGGGCGTGCTGCTGCGCGGTACGAAGAAGGACGACGTCGAGCGCGGCCAGGTGCTGTGCAAGCCGGGTTCGATCACGCCGCACAAGGAGTTCGAGTGCGAGGTCTACGTGCTCTCGAAGGAGGAGGGCGGCCGTCACACGCCGTTCTTCAAGGGCTACCGTCCGCAGTTCTACTTCCGCACGACGGACGTGACGGGCGACATCGAGCTTCCGGAGGGCGTGGAGATGGTGATGCCGGGCGACAACACGCAGTTCAAGGTGAAGCTGATCCAGCCGGTGGCGATGGAGGAAGGACTCCGTTTCGCCATCCGCGAGGGCGGCCGCACCGTGGGCGCCGGCGTCGTCACGAAGATCCTTGACTAAGAGAAACTGAGTGTGGGCGTATGGGAGTGTGGGGGTTGACGTCGCGTCAGCGCCCATACTCCCACCCTCCCAAACACCCAAACTCGATTGAGATATGGCGAGCCAGACGATTCGCATCAAGCTGAAGAGCTACGACCACACGCTCATCGACAAGAGTGCGGAGAAGATCAT
>JBPRGD010000320.1:0-6458 GCA_051428125.1 Candidatus Wenzhouxiangella sp. M2_3B_020 | reverse complement strand
ACGTGGACCTGGACGAGGACGGCACGAACGACCACGGCCTCGTGGGCGCGACCGAGCTGCGCTACGGCCGACTCGTCGTCGACAATGCCGTCGGCTCGGAACTCGCGCCGCTGCCGCTGCCCGTTCGCACCGAGTATTTCGGCGACGCGACCTGGCGCGTCCACGCCGAGGACCAATGCACCGAACTGTCGCTGGCCGACGATCTCTCGCTGACGGCCAGCAGCGGCGATACCGGCACCGGGACCGACGCCGTTCAGGTCGGCTCCGGCAACACGCGGATCCAGGAAAGCGATCCGGTCGTCGTGACCGACGGCGAAGCATCGCTGACGTTCTCGGCGCCGGGCGACACGGGCTGGGTGGACGTCGGAACTCTGCTGAGCGGCGACTGGCCGTTCCTGCGCGATGATCTCGACGACGACGGCGCATGGGACGACGATCCGTCGGCCCGCGCAAGTTTCGGGCTGTTCGACGGCAACGAAAACCGCATCCTGCTCCAGGAAATCCCGCCGCGCTAGCCGCGACGATCGCGGACTTGCCCGAAGCCGTAGTCGGGAATCGAGTTCTCAAGCGGTTCGATACCTCGAACAATCGGATCGAAGCGCCGGTTCTGCGATCAGGCTACGGCGTTACGACGATGCCGCCGATCGAGCGCCGGGAGAACAGCGCATCGAAGGCCTCTCCGGCCCGGTCCAGCGGCAGAACGGTTTCCGGAGACGGATCGATCCGTCCCTCGAGGCTCCATTCGACGAGTCGTTCGATCACCGGCGGCACGATCGAAGGATCGGCCATCACCGAGCCGCCCCAGTTCACGCCGTGGATCGAGCATCGCTTGAGCAGCGGGAGGTTCAGCGGGATGCTCGCGATGCCGGTTACGAACCCGACCACCAGGTAGCGGCCGCCGGGTGCGAGAAGTCGGAGCGACGGCTCGGCGATGTCGCCGCCCACCGGATCGTAGACGGCGTCCACGCCGCGGCCGTCGGTCAGTTGCTTGACCGACTCGCGCCAATCGCCGGCGGTGTAATCGACGACGTGATCGGCGCCCTGCTTCCGGCAGTGATCGCGCTTGTCGTCGGTCGAAGCCGCCGCGATCACTTCGGCGCCGAGCGCCTTCGCGCACGCGATGGCGGCGGTTCCGGTGCTTCCCGATGCCCCGAGCACCAGCACGGTCTCGCCGGACCGGACGCGGCCGATCTCCCGCAAGCCGTACAGACCCGTCGCCCAGACGATGAACAGATTGGCCGCGGCGAGCAGGTCCATGTTCTCCGGGAGCGGCGCGCAGGAGGACGCAGGTATCACGACCTGCTCTGCCATCCCGCCGTGCAGCGCGAACGCGGCCACCGGCATCCCGGAACGCAGATGCGTGACGCCTTCGCCGACCGCGGCCACGGTTCCGGCCATGGAACTGCCGGGAACGAACGGCAGATCCGGCCGGATCTGGTAGTCGCCGCGGATCAGAAGTCCGTCGAAATAGCCGACGCCGACGCCCGCCACGGACAGTCGAACCTCGTTCGGTCCCGGTCCGCCGGGTGCGTCGATGTCGGAAACGGCAATCGCGGAAGGGTCGCCGAATTCGCGAATGTGAATCGCTCTCATGGTTCAGGCATCCGGAATGTCTCTTCCCCGCCCATTATCCCCGAACGCGATGGGGCCTGCCGCCGCTGCTTCGCCGGGCCGGCAAGAGAAGGCAGGTACCGCATTGCGACCGGCAATATGTATGCGGAATGACTCTTGATCACGATTAATATCAGTAAAATCAGCATCTTGTAGAGACAATTCCGATTGCAGCAGCGCACTGTGTCGAATACCATCGGTAACATCCGGATTCTCGAAACGCCCCGTTGATCCAAGTTCAGGATGGTTCCGCAACGCTATGACACCGTACCTTCATATGAAACGGACGCAGCCCGATCTGCGCGGCGTGACCGGGTCCAAGACCATGTCGAGCTTCCGGTTATAGGCGGCTCACTCGAACTCAGGAGTCCGGGCGGACGCGCCGCCCGGTTCGCAATCAGAGGAGGAGCAATCGATGACCACCATCCGAACCATCACGACCGCCGCGCTTGCGGCCTGCCTGGCCGTGGCGGCCTGGGCGCCGGGCGCGCAAGCAGAACCGCGCATGAACAGTGCCGAGAAGGGCTGCGTGGAATGCCACAGCGAGATCAGCCCGAACACGGTCCATGACTGGAAGGACAGCGCTCACTACGCCGAAGGCGTGACCTGCCTGGACTGCCACCGGGTCAAACCCGATTCCGAAACGGCGATCCAGCACGAAGACGTCTTCGACATGTCGGGCTACGATACGTCGCTGCTCGACGACCGCATCCACATCTCGGTCCTGGTGCCGCCCAGCACCTGCGCGAAATGCCACGAGGAACAACACGAACAGTTCGCCGCCAGCGGCCACTACCGGTCCTACCACCAGATCGTTCCGAAGGACAACCTGCACGCGCTGACCGACGTGCACGAAGGCCGCAACCATCCCGAACTGGCCGGCGCGCCCCGGGAAACGGGGTGCATGCAATGCCACGGTACCGAGATCGAGCTCGACGAGGACGGTCGGCCCACTCCGGAGACCTGGCCCAATGCCGGCATGGGCAACGTCTACCCCGATGGCAGTACCGGCAACTGTACGGCCTGCCACTCGCGACACCGCTTCTCGGTCGCCGAGGCACGCAAGCCGTTCGCCTGCGCCGAATGCCACCTCGGTCCCGACCATCCGAACATCGAGATCTTCGAAGCCTCCAAGCATGGGCACATCTACAACACCCGCAACGACGAGGAATGGAACTGGGACGCCGAGTCGGATGACTGGGAGGCCGGCAAGGACTTCCGCGGTCCGGTGTGCTCCACCTGCCACATGTCCGGCATCGGTGACCTGGAGACTACGCACAACGTCTCAGAGCGCCTGCATTGGGTGCTCTGGTCCAAGCGTTCGGAGCTGCGCGATTCCGACGATCCGATGAGCCCGATTCTCGGAGACGCCGAGGCAGGGCGCGCGAAGATGAAGCAGGTCTGCGCCGAATGCCACAGCAGCAATCACACCGACAACTTCTTCCAGCAGGGCGACAAGGCCGTCAAGCTCTACAACCAGGCCTACTACGATCCGGCCAAGGAGATGAAGGACGAACTCGAGGAGAAGGGTCTGCTCAAGGAGAACCCGTGGGCCGACGAGTTCCAGCTCGTCTACTACCACCTCTGGCACCACCAGGGACGGCGTGCCCGGATGGCGGCGTTGCACGGTTCGGCCGACTACGCCCACTGGCACGGATTCTTCGAGCTGATGCAGGACATCTACAAGCTCGAGGAAATCTACGACAAGCGCATCGAGACCGGCAAGATCGAGTAGTCGGACCGATCCTCGCTTAGCCACGGGGTGAAAACGAGAAACGCCGCCCGGGGGCCGGGCGGCGTTTTCTTTTCGGGTTCGAAGCGCCTGAGCGTCAGGCTTCGGACAGCGCCCGGTCCTCGGCCGGAGCCAGCGGCGCGGTTTCGGTCTGTCCGCCGCGCCAGAGGTTGAACACGAACCAGGCCAGCAACGCGCCGCCGGCGGCGAACACGATGTCGCCCGGCACACGCATCCAGACAAGCGTCTCCATGGTCCCGGAATGGATGATCTCCGCCGAGCGCGCGTACCAGAGGCCCTCGGTGATCGCCCAGTAGGCCTGATAGACGCCGGCCGGCAGCAGCGAGCCGAAGACCATGGCCGCCAGGCCGATGTTGAGCAGCCAGAACGTCGGCTTGAGCAGGCGGCTGTTCCAGGCCGCGTCGCGGGTGAGACCGCGGAGGCCGAACAGCAGCAGGCCGATGCCGAGCATGCCGTAGACGCCGAACAGGGCCGCGTGGCCGTGGGCCGGCGTGGTGTTGAGGCCCTGCACGTAGTACAGCGAGATCGGAGGATTGATCAGGAAGCCGAGCAGGCCGGCGCCGACGAGGTTCCAGAACGCCACGGCCACGAAGAACATGATCGGCCACTTGTAGCGGTTGACCCAATCGGCCGCCTTGCGCATCTGGTAGTTCTCCCAGGCCTCGAAGCCGATCAGCACCAGCGGTGCGACCTCCAGCGCCGAGAATACGGCGCCCACGGAGATCACGGACGTGGGCGTGCCGGCGAAGTACAGGTGGTGCAGCGTGCCGAGGATGCCGCCGAACAGGAAGATCACGGTGGCGAACAACACGGCGTGCGTGGCCAGGCGTGCGCGAACCAGCCCCATTCGCGTGAACAGCAGCGCGATCACCGCGGTGGCGAAGACCTCGAAGAAGCCCTCGACCCAGAGGTGCACGACCCACCAGCGCCAGTACGTGATCATCGACAGGTGCGTGTGCTTGCCCCAGGTCAGGCCGGCGGCGTAGAACAGGCCGATCGCGATCGTCGACAGGAACAGGATCATGATCAGCGGACGCTGCTCCGACGGCTCCTTCAGCGACGGCCACAGCGAACGGCCGACGAGCGCGAGCCAGATCATCAGGCCGGCGAACAGCAGGATCTGCCAGAAGCGGCCCAGGTCGACGTACTCCCAGCCCTGGTGTCCGAGCCAGAAATTGGTGTCGAGGTCGAAGCGCTGCATCACGCCGAACCATTCGCCGGCCATGGAGCCGACGACGACGACGAGCAGCGCTCCGTAGAGCAGGTTGACCCCGAACTTCTGGAATTTGGGCTCGTGCCGCGAGATGGCCGGTGCGACGTACAGTCCGCACGCCAACCAGGCCGTCGCGATCCAGAACACGCCGAGTTGCGTGTGCCACGTGCGCGCGACCGAGTACGGGAGCCATTCGGACAGGTTGAAGCCGTAGAAGCCGTGGCCCTCGACGGCGTAGTGCGCCGTGATCATCCCCAGCAGCATCTGCGCGATGAACAGCGCCACGACCGTGTAGAAGTACTTGGCCGTCGCGCGCTGCGAAGGCGTCGGCGTGACGTTCATCAGGGGATCGGAATCCGGCGGGGTCGGCAGCTCGCCCTCGTCCTTGGTCGCGACGTAGTACCAGCACAGCGCGCCGATGCCGGCCAGCAGCAGGATGATGGAGGCCATCGACCACATCGCGGTACCCGTCGTCGGCGAATTCCCGACAAGCGGCTCGTGCGGCCAGTTGCTCGTGTACGTGATGTCGGTACCGGGGCGTTCGGTGGTCGCCGCCCAGGCGGTCCAGAAGAAGAACGCCGGCATGAGTTCGCGGTGCTCCGGCGAGGAGATCGCGTCGTTGGCGATCGCATACTGCTCGCGCAGCGCCTCGAAATCGGCGTCGTTGCCGAACAGGTCGCGGTAGTGGGCGTGCACCTGCCGGATCGCCTCGGCCCGGTCTTCGGAGACCACGATGCGGCCGCTTTCCGGGTCGTAGGTGTTGGCCCGCATCTCGGCCTGCAGTTCGGCCTTCAACCCGGCTTTCGCACCCTCGTTTAGCTGATCGAACGGCTTGCCGTACTCGTCCTGCGCCCGGATGTCGAGCAGCGCGACGGCTTCGCGGTGCAGCCAGTCGGCCGACCAGTCGGGGGCGACGTAGGCGCCGTGGCCCCAGATCGAGCCGGTCTGCTGACCGCCCAGCGTCTGCCAGACCTGACGGCCGCGCTGGATTTCGACTTTCGTGTACAACACCGATCCGTCTTCGCTGACGACGGCTTCCGGCATCGGCGGTTTCTGGCGGTAGATCTCGGATCCGATCAGCAGCAGCGCGCCGAACGAGATCGTGAACATGACTCCCAGAACCCACCACAGGCGTCGTGTCGCGTTCATCTGTCTTCTCCTTGCACTCACTTTTTTGTTAGCGGCCGTTCAGGCCGAGCCATCAAGTCTCGACGACTTAAGATGCATTCTACATACTTTTTCTACGAATGTGTATACTACATGCATGAATTTTCCGGCCGCGCCCGAAATGAATCGTCCGAACCGTGCCAACTACCGCCTGCTTTACCGCGTGATCGCCGTCAGCGCCGTCGGTGCCGGGTCGCTGGGGGTTCTGCTGCCATTGCTGCCGACGACACCTTTTCTACTCATCGCGCTGTGGGCGGCGGCAAAAGGCTCCCCGGAACTGCACGAAAGAATCCGGCGGCATCCCCGGTTCGGGCCCACGCTGGCCGCCTGGGAATCCGACCGGGCGGTGCCCGTAAGGGCGAAGTGGCTGGCCTGCCTGGCAATGATCGTGAGCTGGACCGTGCTGCTGCTGCTGGGCACGCATGCCGGTGTGCTCGCCGCGCTGGCGCTGCTGTTCACCGGGCTGATGATCTTCCTGGTCACGCGCCCGTCCCCGGTCGCCGAGGCCGACGAATGACGCGATCGGCGATGCTCTTCCAGTACGGTTTCCGGGTCTTCTTCGCCTCGTGCGCCGTCTACGCGGTCATCGTGATGATCGGCTGGATCGGTGTATTCCTGTCCGGATGGGGCATGGCCGGCGTCCAGCCGCTGCAGTGGCATGCCCACGAAATGATCTACGGCGTGACGGCGGCGGCGATCGCCGGGTTCCTGCTC
>JBPRGD010000319.1:0-1322 GCA_051428125.1 Candidatus Wenzhouxiangella sp. M2_3B_020 | reverse complement strand
CTTCGGTGTTTCGTTGAGCGTCGTGACCGCTACGGGGCTGACGGGTCTGTGGGTGACCGGCGTCGGAGTCGTGCTCATCCTGGCCGCCGGCATGCTCCTGGGACGCCTGGGCGGCATCACTGGAGATATCCGCGTTCTCGTCTCGTCCGGAACCGCCATCTGCGGCGGGAGCGCGATCGCAGCGGTCTCGCCGATCCTGGGCGCCCGGCGCGAAGCGATCTCCGTCGCCCTTGCGGTCGTGTTCGTGCTCAACGGCCTGGCGCTGTACGTGTTTCCGCTTGCCGGCGGTGCGCTGGAGCTGACCCAGCGCGAGTTCGCCCTGTGGGCGGCCATCGCGATCCACGACACCAGCTCGGTCATCGGCGCGGCATCCGTCTACGGAGCCGAAGCGCTGGAACACGCGACGGTGTTGAAGCTCGCGCGCGCGCTATGGATCATTCCGCTCGTCGTCGGGCTCGCCGGATGGATGCAATGGAGAAACCGGGATGGTTCTCGGGAGCAGGCGATTCGATGGCCCTGGTTCATCGCCCTGTTCGTGCTGGCCGCCGCTGCGCGGAGCGCGTTTCCCGGCATGGCTACCGGATTCGAACTCGTCTCGGACGCGGCGCGGCAGCTGATGGTGCTCGTGCTGTTCCTGATCGGCAGCGGGATGAGCGTTGCGGCGTTGCGATCGATCGGCTGGCGGCCGCTGGCGTACGCCGGAGTGCTGTGGCTGATCGTGTCGCTGGCCGCGCTGATGCTCGCGCGCTCGGGCTGGAATCCCGTCGCCGCATGAAGGCGCCGGGTGGAATCGTCGGCCGAGCGGGTGCGCGTCAGGCCGTTTTCAGCAGCAGCCGCATCTTGTCGCCGTAACCGCCCTCGAGCAGGTCGGCCAGCGTGTAGCCCGAGACCACGTCGAGGTAGGCACGCGTGGCTTCGGCGAGCATCTTCGGCAGCGTGCACGCCGGCGTGATCACGCATTCGTTGTCGGGCCGCATGCACTCGACCATTCCGAAATCCGGTTCCATCTTCTGGACCACGTCGCCGAGGTTGATGCATTCGGGCGGACAGGGCAGCGACAGGCCGCCGCCGCTGCCGCGGACCGAACTGACGAAACCGGACGCGGCCAGCTTCTGCACGACCTTCATGAGGTGGTTGCGCGAGATGCGGTAATCGTCGGCGATCTCCTGGATCGTGCAGCGCCGATCGGGATGTACCCCCAGGTAGATGAGTACGCGGATGGAAAAATCGGTGTGTTGGGTCAGTCTCACGATGGAATCCTCGACATTCAGCCGACTCGCCCGTCGGCGCGCGGCGAGATCAGCTTGGGAACGAAATAAAGC
>JBPRGD010000318.1:0-4823 GCA_051428125.1 Candidatus Wenzhouxiangella sp. M2_3B_020 | reverse complement strand
TGAAACTTCGCACATTACTGCAACGAGGACGGGGAGGCCGTCGTGCTTCAACCCCACAGAGGTCCTGCTGAAACGGCAGCGTCGAGCAGCGAGGCAAACGTCGCGGATAGGCTTCAACCCCACAGAGGTCCTGCTGAAACCCTACGTGTTCGTCGACGCGGGCACGGTCGAGCAGGCTTCAACCCCACAGAGGTCCTGCTGAAACACGAGGATGATGTTCTGCTCGGTGAGCGCGCCCAGCTTCAACCCCACAGAGGTCCTGCTGAAACAGCAGACAAGATACTGTTCGTGGAGAAGAACGCGGCGCTTCAACCCCACAGAGGTCCTGCTGAAACGCGGCATCGTCGCCCTGCTCGTCCTGCTCGCCCCGCTTCAACCCCACAGAGGTCCTGCTGAAACGGACCCAATCGAGGGCGCAGAGGTCTACGTCGAGGAGCTTCAACCCCACAGAGGTCCTGCTGAAACTGTGGTATTGTTCGCGGCGACCGTCCAGCGGACGTGGCTTCAACCCCACAGAGGTCCTGCTGAAACGCGTGACCGAGTGGCTGACCGAGCGTGACATCCCGCTTCAACCCCACAGAGGTCCTGCTGAAACTGCACGTCGCCTTTGAACGACGCCTGCGGGTAGTCGCTTCAACCCCACAGAGGTCCTGCTGAAACCGGTGGACACGAGTCAGGACTTCGCATCAGTCTCGGAGCTTCAACCCCACAGAGGTCCTGCTGAAACCCGCGACCGCGACTCGCTCCTCGATCACGTCCGGATGGCTTCAACCCCACAGAGGTCCTGCTGAAACAACGACTCGGTGTGCGTGACCGGGAGTTCGTCGGTGTGCTTCAACCCCACAGAGGTCCTGCTGAAACGAGCGTCACTATCCCAACCACCCATGCGGTGATGGTGCTTCAACCCCACAGAGGTCCTGCTGAAACAGCTGCCGGGACAGCGACAGCTCCGGCAGCGAGCAGCTTCAACCCCACAGAGGTCCTGCTGAAACTCCATCCTCCCGACAGAGACGGCGGTGATAAGCCTCGCTTCAACCCCACAGAGGTCCTGCTGAAACGCCAGCTCGGGCCGCTCGGACCAGTTTTCGGCCTCCGCTTCAACCCCACAGAGGTCCTGCTGAAACCGCGCAGGAGGCCAGTACGAACTACAACTCGACGGGGCTTCAACCCCACAGAGGTCCTGCTGAAACTCGGTGGCGTCGGCAGTAGTCGGACGGCTCAGACGGCGCTTCAACCCCACAGAGGTCCTGCTGAAACAACAGAGAACTCCGCGACCTGATCCGCATCCAGTCGCTTCAACCCCACAGAGGTCCTGCTGAAACACGAACAGCGCCTCGTGAGTGAAGGCGATGCGCTCGCTTCAACCCCACAGAGGTCCTGCTGAAACCGTCGATCTCGATGGTTAGGTCAGCATCTGCGAAAAGGCTTCAACCCCACAGAGGTCCTGCTGAAACACGACTCCGCGAGTGCCTTCGGTACTGTCGTCGAGCTTCAACCCCACAGAGGTCCTGCTGAAACGCCTGCTGGTGGGCGCGATACTCTTCGCGTCCCTGCTTCAACCCCACAGAGGTCCTGCTGAAACCGCGATGAGCGCCGCCCACTCAGGGACGCCGAGGATCGCTTCAACCCCACAGAGGTCCTGCTGAAACGTGAGTCGAAGATGACCCAGCGGTACGATCTCGCGCTTCAACCCCACAGAGGTCCTGCTGAAACCACTGTCGAAACCGACGGCACTCCGGTCGGTGGCTGGCTTCAACCCCACAGAGGTCCTGCTGAAACCGGCAGATGGATAATCAAAAACGGGGTGGTTCCCCTGCTTCAACCCCACAGAGGCCCTGCTGAAACGAGTTCTTCTAGTTCTGCCTCGAGTTGTGCCACGTCGCTTCAACCCCACAGAGGTCCTGCTGAAACAACTCGTAGACGTCCCCGTCCGAAGTCTCTCGGTAGCTTCAACCCCACAGAGGTCCTGCTGAAACAGAGACTATGAGCAACGGACAAGACCGAAGCACGGTGCTTCAACCCCACAGAGGTCCTGCTGAAACGCGTCGAACTCGACCTCCTCGAACGCCTGTTCACTGCTTCAACCCCACAGAGGTCCTGCTGAAACAGCGTCCACGACGCCGCGAAGTCTCGGGCGTGAACGCTTCAACCCCACAGAGGTCCTGCTGAAACAGAATCAGCAAGAAGTGAAGATCGGACTCGCTCTCGGCTTCAACCCCACAGAGGTCCTGCTGAAACCTCCGCCGAGATTCGGACCGTCGTCTCGCCCTTCTGCTTCAACCCCACAGAGGTCCTGCTGAAACACGACGCGCGGGACCTGATGACGACACTCGGCGCTGTGCTTCAACCCCACAGAGGTCCTGCTGAAACGCTCCTGCCTTGAGGCGAGGCGTCGAGCCGCTCGTATGCTTCAACCCCACAGAGGTCCTGCTGAAACCTCCTCTGAGCCTCCTCATATATTCCTCGAAAGCAGCTTCAACCCCACAGAGGTCCTGCTGAAACCAAACGAGACTGAGGTTTACGCGCGGCTCGATAGTAGCTTCAACCCCACAGAGGTCCTGCTGAAACCGGAGGGACCGCGCGGCGCATGGGCAAAGGGGGGTGTCGGGAGCTTCAACCCCACAGAGGTCCTGCTGAAACCATGACCTGCGGAGTTGGTTAGTCCACTCAGAGCAGTGCTTCAACCCCACAGAGGTCCTGCTGAAACACCGAGAGACAGCACATCGCCGACGAGATACTGTTTGCTTCAACCCCACAGAGGTCCTGCTGAAACGCCGGTCTGGTTGTTCGGAGCATCCGAGACAGCCATGCTTCAACCCCACAGAGGTCCTGCTGAAACCAGCCGCGAACTCTCCGGTTTTGGCGAGAGAGCCGCTTCAACCCCACAGAGGTCCTGCTGAAACCCAGCCTCCTTAGCCGCGAGGTACGCGAAGCAGAGGGCTTCAACCCCACAGAGGTCCTGCTGAAACGTTCACTGACGGGGCTTCGACCGAGGTGCCGGTCGGCTTCAACCCCACAGAGGTCCTGCTGAAACGAAGCATGTGGTAATAAGTGTTTGCTTATGTAAACAGGCTTCAACCCCACAGAGGTCCTGCTGAAACGCGAGCGTTGGTGAGGAAATTGTTAGTGGTCGTGAAGCTTCAACCCCACAGAGGTCCTGCTGAAACGAACGTCTCGCGGTCGGTCACTGCGACTCACCCCAGGCTTCAACCCCACAGAGGTCCTGCTGAAACGGACTCGTGGGAAGACGCCTCGGGTACGTCGCTGTCGCTTCAACCCCACAGAGGTCCTGCTGAAACGTAACATCTCGACCCTCATTACCGATATCTACTCGCTTCAACCCCACAGAGGTCCTGCTGAAACATCACCGCGCCGGTCAGTCAGGTCAAGGTGGGCCGGCTTCAACCCCACAGAGGTCCTGCTGAAACCATCAGAAAATCGCCGAGAGACGGCTTGAGGGGGCGCTTCAACCCCACAGAGGTCCTGCTGAAACACTCGGTCGCCGACCCACGAACCGGAGTAGTCCACGCTTCAACCCCACAGAGGTCCTGCTGAAACGACGTGGGTATCTAAGAAGTTCTCGCCCCGTTCCTCGCTTCAACCCCACAGAGGTCCTGCTGAAACCCGAGAGCATGGCCGGGACCGTGCGGATGTTACCGCTTCAACCCCACAGAGGTCCTGCTGAAACCTTGAGCAGGTCGGCACCGAAGTAGGCGTCCTCGACGCTTCAACCCCACAGAGGTCCTGCTGAAACTCGACTGGTACTCCGGTCCCCAGGCATCAGAGAGTGGCTTCAACCCCACAGAGGTCCTGCTGAAACCGAGCATCAGAGCGACGGTGCCGAACACCGCGTAGGCGCTTCAACCCCACAGAGGTCCTGCTGAAACCTTTGCGCTCGAACTCCTCGGCGAGCGTCTCGACGTTGCTTCAACCCCACAGAGGTCCTGCTGAAACACCGCGATGGACAAGCAGACGCTTCGACAGTCGGAGCTTCAACCCCACAGAGGTCCTGCTGAAACGTGGATACCCACGATGCAGTTCTCGACGTCGAGGTCGCTTCAACCCCACAGAGGTCCTGCTGAAACATATCGTTCGGAGCGAAAAGCGGGTGGGGCAAGTGCTTCAACCCCACAGAGGTCCTGCTGAAACAGGTCGCCCCCGTCAGGCCCGACCGCGTCGGTGCCGCTTCAACCCCACAGAGGTCCTGCTGAAACACCCACAGCCGCAGCCACTCAGACGGCGTGCGGTCGCTTCAACCCCACAGAGGTCCTGCTGAAACACCGGGACCGTCTCGACCAGCACGCCACAGTGCGGGCAGCTTCAACCCCACAGAGGTCCTGCTGAAACCCACAAAAGGGACGAACACCAGGAAGGACAGCGACGGGCTTCAACCCCACAGAGGTCCTGCTGAAACTGTCCGGATGTGGACGATCTTGTCCAACCCCAGCCCGCTTCAACCCCACAGAGGTCCTGCTGAAACTTTTCTTGGTCTGTGTTCCGAGACTTCATACCGCAGCTTCAACCCCACAGAGGTCCTGCTGAAACCGGGTTGACGCCCGGTCAACAACAAAGACGACTCCGCTTCAACCCCACAGAGGTCCTGCTGAAACCAACGTGCTGGCATTGGGAGCGACTTTTACACCCGCGCTTCAACCCCACAGAGGTCCTGCTGAAACGGCACCTCTGCCCGGACTGTTGGAGTGGTTCGGAGTGACGCTTCAACCCCACAGAGGTCCTGCTGAAACGGAGAAACACCTGCTGCGTCTCGAGGAGCGACGGCACGCTTCAACCCCACAGAGGTCCTGCTGAAACAGTGAAAAGAT
>JBPRGD010000317.1:0-1947 GCA_051428125.1 Candidatus Wenzhouxiangella sp. M2_3B_020 | reverse complement strand
CCTCATTACGCTCGCCGTCGCCGCGATCGTCGTCGTGATCGCGCGCATGAAGCGAAACCGGAAGACCCGTTCGGACCCTCCGGCCGCTTCGGGAAACGGCCGTCGCTCGCCGTCGACCACCGAATGGTTCGGATACTCGTTAGCCGCGGTGATGATCGTGACCGCGGCCGCGGTCACGTGGCTGGGCTGGAAGGAGCGCAACGAGATCATCGACGTGGTCGTCATCGATGCGCGCACCGGCGATCGCACCGTCTACGAGGTGCGGCGCAAGGCGCTGGGCGATCGCGAGTTCCGTACCGTCGACGGTCGCGTGGTTTCGCTGGGTGCGTCGGACCGGATGGAGCGGATCGAGTAACCGTCGAGCCCGCGACCGCGCCGAAGAATCGATCCTGGCGCGCCGACCAGGCGCGGAAATGCCCGGGAGCCAGGCGAACCCGCCATCCCGAAGTTCGAATCCCACCCGATTCGGAAGGGCCACGTCGAACCTGCCGCGGCGCGTCGGCACAGGGTTGCGCGACGGCATCATGCGCCTGGCCAACCGGTGGGTGAGGCCGTGATTTGCGTGGAAGATCAGCGATCGAGCGGCTTGCGGAATCGCAGCGTCATGCGGTGAGCGTCGTCGAACGATGCGTAGTCGCACTCGAGACCCGGGTCGGTATCGGTTCTGAGCGTCGGCGGAAGACGCCAGACGAAGTTCTCGACGTTCGCCCGGTCGGCCGGATTCGCATTGATGTCGCTTTCGGCAACGAACACGAAACCGGCCGCTTCGACCCGCTCGATGACGAAACGTTGGCGCAGGTAACCGGAACTGCCGTCGGCCAGCGCATCGGGCGTACCGGGACGGGCCTGGTCCTGAACGATGCCGAGAATGCCGCCGGGCGCGACGACGGCGAAGGCATCGCCCAGCGCGCGATCCAGGAAATCGCCCTTCCCCGCTTTCTGGAACCGGGCAAGGTCGTGCAGTGCGCGGATGAACAGCATGGCGTCGGCCGACCCGTGCATCGCTTCGGGCAACTCTCCGAGCCAGAACGCATCGACGTCGGCGCAGTCGCCGGTGCACCAGCGCTCCGCCTCGGCCCGGAACCGGTCCAGCCAGCGCGCAATCTGTCCCATGAATTCGTTGGTGGCGAACGGGAAGTTCGGCCACATGTCCAGCGGATAGTTGGCGCCGATCAGCCGCCCCCGGGAACCGAGGTACGGCAAAAGGATCTTCGTGTACCAGCCTTCGCGAGGCAATGCTTCGACAACGGTCATGCCGGGCTCGATGCCGAAAAAGGTCAGCGTCGCTTCGGGATTGCGGGCGGGATAGCGCTTCTTCAGCGGCGCGGGCCGGGATGCAAGCACCTCGTCGAGTCGCTCCCGGGACCGGGCGTCGATGCCGAGCGGAACGGATCCGGTCTCGATCCGCGTCTCCCGGCCTGAACCGCTTTCGTCTGCGCCGTTGTCACCGGGATCGGCACATCCCACTGAAAACAGCAAGGTCAAGACGATACAGAGGCTTCGCATGCGAGTCCTCCAGACGATGCTGCAGGCTTCCGTCGCCGGCAAGCGACAAGGATCTCGATCAGCGGCGATCCGTGCGACGGCGGCGGGACCGGCGCACGGCCTCCGACTCCGCGTAGCGCGAGTACATGTCCATCAGCACGCGCCGGAAATGGTCGCTGTACCCGGCTGCGATGCCGAGCACCAGCGTGGTCACGGCGGCCTTGTCGGGATTGTCCCGGACCCAGTCCCCGAGGACGGGATCGGCGTGCTCGCGCAGGAAATCCTCGATGTCTTCGCCGAAGTCGACGCGCTCGGACTCGTTCCGCGACGACGATCCACCCGCGTTCGCGATTTTCGCGACGACGAGGACCAGCGCGATCAGAACGATGCCGCACGCGGCCGTGACCAACGCGGCCAGTTCGGGTGGCAGCATCTCGCGGAACGCGAAATACCCGGCCAGGC
>JBPRGD010000316.1:0-1496 GCA_051428125.1 Candidatus Wenzhouxiangella sp. M2_3B_020 | reverse complement strand
AAAACCGGCCCGACAATCTCCTGTGGGAGCGGCGACCTCGCCGCGACGATCGGAACCCCTTACCTGCAGCCGCCCCCTCCCTCACAACCACCCCCTCCACCAATCGGCCCCCGTCTGCGTAAACCGTACACCCTCAACCCTAAACCGCTCTTTCCTCCTTCTGCTAAAATGCCCACAAAATCTGACCACTTATATCCATCCATGCCCCCCGAAATCTCCAAAACCGAATTCAAGGCCCGCGCTCTGGAGATCCTGCGCCGCATCGAATCCTCCGATGAATCCCTGGTCATCACCGACCATGGCAAGCCCCGCGTTGAACTCCGCCGCTACACGCCGGTCGTCGACAATCCCCTGAACCGGCTGCGCGGCTCGGTCACGCGCTACGACGACCCGATGGCACCGGTCGGCGAGGGCGACTGGCAGGCGCTCGGGAATAGCGATTGATCGTTCTCGACACCCATGCACTGGTCTGGTGGGCCAACGGCGAGGACCGGCTCTCCGGATCAGCCGCCGATGCGATCGAAGCCGAACATCGACAAAGCGGCCGCATCCTGCTCTCGACGATGTCCGCATGGGAAATCGCCATGCTGATCGACCGCGGCCGGATGGCGCTCGCGATGGACCTGGATGAATGGCTGGACACCGTCGACCGCATCGAGGCCGTCGAATGGATCCCGGTCTCGCGCCAACTCGCAGTCGATTCGGTCACGCTGCCGGGCGATTTCCACCCCGACCCCGCCGACCGCTTGATCGTCGCGCTCGCAAGACGGGAAAATGCCGAACTGGTCACCGCCGACGGCAAGATCCACGCCTACCCCCACGTCCGTTCCATCTGGTAGCCACTTCGGTTCTCCTGTGGTGGGCGTCTCCGAACCATGGTTGGCCTGGCCACACTGCGTCGGGGACGGCGCCCCGACCTACAACTGCAGTCGCCCCGCACCTGATCCGGGGCCCAGTGGCTTTGGAAGGATGCCAGCCGGTCCACCGTGAACCATCGGCGCGAATTCGCGCCTCCCACAGGAATGAAAATCGGCCCGACAATCTTCTGTGGGAGCGGCGAATTCGCCGCGACGGATCGAAGCCATGCCTGTCGGGGACGGCGCCCCGATCCACGACTCGCCGAATGTCTCGACGGCCGAAGAAGCGGCTGCCGGGCCGCGAGATGATCAGGCCGAGGAGGCCCAACCATCGGCGCGAATTCACGCCTCCCACAGAAATCAAAACCGGCCCAACCAATCTCCTGTGGGAGCGGCGACCTCGCCGCGAAAGACCAGCCACCGCGGGCCCAACCGTCGGCGCGAATTCGCGCCTCCCACAGAAATGAAAACCGGCCCGACAATCTCCTGTGGGAGCGGCGACCTCGCCGCGACGATCCAACCCGCCGCAACCCAACCCGGCATCCGGCTCTCGACCAACGGCAAACCGACCGGCCTGCAACCCCGGAAACCCGAAACCGGAGCCCTGAAACCGAGGTTTTCCTAATGAAGCGGCGACCT
>JBPRGD010000315.1:0-2240 GCA_051428125.1 Candidatus Wenzhouxiangella sp. M2_3B_020 | reverse complement strand
CTACTGGGCCCGGGAGATGGAAGCGCTTGGCCATGACGTCAAGCTCATCGCGCCGCAGTACGTCCGGCCCTTCGTCAAGCGTCAGAAGAATGACGCGGCCGATGCCGAGGCAATCGTGATCGCTGCGCGCCAGCCAGAGATGCGGTTTGTCGCGCCGAAGACGGCAGAGCAGCAGGCCAAGGCAGTGATGTTCCGGGGTCGAGAGCGCCTGGTCCATCAGCGCACTGAACTCGTGAACGCGCTGCGGGCCGTGCTCTACGAATATGGCCATGTGTTTCCCACCGGCCTCGTTCATCTGAAGCGGATCGAGGCGCTGGTGGATGATCCCGACGGCGACCTGCCGTCGCTGATCGTTGCGGAATGCCAGGACTTGCTGGCGCAGATTTCCGAGAAGACGGAGAGGATCGACGCGAAAACCAAAGGGCTGAAGGCGCTCGCGGCTGAGACGGACACGGCGCGGCGACTGCAGACGATGCCGGGGGTCGGTCCGCTGACGGCGCTGGCGGTCGACGCCTTCGCGCCCGACATGGCGCAGTTCAAGTGTGGCCGGGATTTCGCGGCTTGGTTGGGGCTCGTGCCACGCCAGTATTCCTCCGGAGGCAAGGAGCGTCTCGGCCGGATATCAAAAGCGGGCCAGAGCGACATCCGGCGGCTTCTGATCATCGGGGCGATGACCCGGATCATGGGCCGCGCGCGCCACAAGATCCCGGCGGAAAGCTGGATCGGGCGGATGCTGACCAGGAAGCCGAAGATGCTGGTTGGGATCGCGTTGGCGAACAAGATGGCGCGGCAAATCTGGGCCATGCTGACGAAGATGGAAGATTACCGAAATCCGGCGTTGGTGTCTGCGGCATAGCGACATGTCGTAATCAGCCAGCGTCGGTGCCAAGGGGAGTGTAAGAAGTCGACGACCTGAATGGGCGCAATGATCGAACAGATCTGGATTGGGAAAACCAGGCTTTGGCTGAGAGCCCCGAGCTCTTTCGATAGATTTGGACCTGATCCGCAGATCACCATATCGGCCAGCGGCTTCTGAAAGCGCCGCACATCGAGGCCTGACAGAAGACCGCACTCGATCACACGTTTGAGGGGTCAAAAGCTTCTTGCATCACGGGCGGCAACCACAGAAGGCCGAAGACATAGCGCAGCCCGAGCCGGTCACACAGGTCCAGAACCTGGGGTGTGCAGTAGTGGCTGTCGGCCCGCAGCAGGATTTCTGTCTTGGGCCAATGCTTGCGGATCTCCCGGATCAACCGACGAATATGAGCGGCACTCTCGGCACCATTCGGGCGGCGGGCCGGGCGCAGCAAGGTCCCGACAAGTCGGCCGTCGCCGTCGAAGACGACGATCGGCTGGAAGCCGAACTCGTCGTAGAACGCATTGAACAGGCGAAGCTGCTGATGGCCATGCACCGCATCGAATGTGTCATCGATGTCGAGCACGATCTGTCTGGGCGCATGCGCAAAGGACTGACAGTAGAACCGGACCATCTCGCGGCCCATGCGGATCAGGGCGCGGGCGTCGGGCAGGTTTTCCATGCGCGAGATCGTCGGCTGAGAACACAAGGCCGGTCCTGTTTCAGGTCCACGCTCCAACGCGATCCTGAAGCTGGGATCATGCCGCAGGGCTGTCGCATCATTGCCGTCTTCATACCCCGCGCCGATCATCATGAGCCGGAAACGGATGATGTCACACAGGCTATGCTGAACTTTCGCCGGATCACGCGGATCGCGTAGACAATCGGCGAGCCGCTGCGCCAACACCGCCTTGCGCTCGATCTCGCGCAGCAGGGTCAGCCCCGCGTCGGAGCTCATGTCGGCGCCGTCAAATGCGAGCCGCATCGGCTTGCCATTGAGGGGTGACAGGCGGAGCGTGGAGCACGTAGATTGGGCCATGGCGGAGGTCGTCCTCCTGAAAGCTGCATGTTTGGCGTCAACAACCAAAACATACGGCGTTTCAGATGGTTACGCTACCTCCGCCGCCTTCACATGAATTATCCGGGTTAGCAGCCGGGGGCGGTGAGCTGTACCGGGGCACGGAAATGAGACAGCGCGCTGCGCTGGTCATGCCGCCAATCTGGCGTCCGTGGCGGCTTCGGTTGCAAGGGCTTTCTGCTCGCCCCTGATCTGATCGGGCGTCTTGTGTCCGTGCCGCTCGCGCAGCCAGGACGCATTGTACTCTGCGGCGAAGGCCGCCAAGGCCTGCCTGAGGTCCTCGACGGTCGCGAAGTGGCGGACCCA
>JBPRGD010000314.1:0-2986 GCA_051428125.1 Candidatus Wenzhouxiangella sp. M2_3B_020 | reverse complement strand
TCGGCGCCGAGGAGCGCGGCCAGTCCGAGGCCATCGCACGCAACCTGAAGGTCATGTCGCGCCTTCGCGTTCCCATCCTGTGCACGGTCATCGGCGAAGGCGGATCCGGCGGTGCGCTGGCCATCGGGGTCGGCGACCGGATCAACATGTTGCAGTTTTCCATCTATTCGGTCATTTCCCCGGAAGGCTGCGCCTCCATCCTCTACAAGAGCGCCGACAAGGCCGAAACCGCTGCCGGGGCCCTGGGGCTGACCGCCCGACGGCTCAAGGAGCTCGGCCTGATCGACCAGGTCGTGCGCGAGCCCCTGGGCGGGGCCCATCGCAACGTCGAAGAAGTCGCCGGCCGGCTCAAGGAGCACCTTGTCAGCCAGCTCAAGGCCCTCGACGAGCACGCGGTGGACGAACTGCTCGAACTGCGATACGAGCGGCTGATGGGTCTGGGCGCACTCGAGCAGGGATGAACGGGCGTCTCGGCGGCATCGACCGCGGCCGCGGGACCGGCGCGCGGCCCGGCGGGCGATGAAGCGTCGCCCGGATCCACGAGCGCTGGCCTTTACCGGCCTCAACATCGTTGCGTTCAGCGGCGGCCCCGATTCACTCTGCCTGCTGCATCTTCTGGCCGCATCGGAACATCGCGAACGCGTGCGCGCCGTGCACGTCGATCACGACCTCGACCCGGAAAGCGGCGAGCGGGCGTCGGCCGCCACGCGGCTCGCCGAGGGTCTCGGCATCCCGTGTCGCATCGAGCGCGTCGCCGTCGACGCCCCGCATGCCGCCGGCGGGCCCGAAGCCGCGGCCCGACGTGCCCGCTACGAAAGCCTGCGCTCCGGCCTCGCGCCCGACGACCACGTGCTGACGGCCCATCACGCCGACGACCAGGTCGAGACGATGCTTCTTCGGATGTTCCGGGGCGCCGGGCCAGCGGGCCTATCGGGCATGCGCACGCTTCGCGCGTTCGGCCGCGGCTGGCTGGGCCGCCCGTTGCTCGAATGGAACCGCAACGACATCGAAGCCTACCTCGCCGAGCACGAACTCGAGCCGGTCAGCGACCCGAGCAACGAGGAATGCTCCCCGGACCGCAACTACCTCCGTCATCGCATTCTCCCGGAGATCGAAAGCCGTTGGCCCGGCTACCGCGCTTCGATCCGGCGCGTCCGGGGGTGGCAGGCCGCGGCTGCCAACGCGCTGGACCGCGAAGCGGCGGCCGATTGGCGCATCGCGGCGGAACGACTGCCGTCGGGGGAACCGGTACTCGATGTCCATCGCTGGCTGGCGCTGCCGGAACATGCTTCTTATGCCGTCATTCGCCACTGGTGCACGCTGGCAGGCCTCGGATCGGTTCCCTCGGATCGACTGTCGGAGTTCCGCGAACAGTGCCGGGCAGCACGCGCGGATCGTCAGCCGCTGCTCGACTGGGAGGACGCGCAGCTGCGACGCTATCGCGACCGGTTGTGGTTGGACTTCAAGCCGGAGACGCCGCGGACCTGGTCGGCCGAATGGCCTTCCGGTAAGCGCACCCGGAGCGTACCGGCCGGCGGATACCTGGAATGGACGGGACCACGACCCGATTCCCGTTCCGCAGCCTGGCGCCTGGCACCGCCCGCTGCCGGCGAACGGCTGCGCATCGGGCGCGGAAAGCCGAGACGGCGCGTCGGCGACATTCTCCGCGAGTCCGGCATCCCGCCTTGGCGCCGGTCAGCATTGCCGGCGCTGTACATCGGCGACGACCTGGCTGCCGTTTGCCCGGAATGGCCGGATGCCGAGCTCGCCGCCTGGATGGCCGAAACGAATGCGCGATTGACCTGGCACGAGCGCCCGCCGACGCTGCTACCATCCTGCTGAACGCATCGTTGGAATCTCCCGTGTCGAATCAGGACGCTTCAGGCGAACCGTCGTTCGAGGAAAAACTGGCCGAACTGGAAACTCTGGTCGAGCAACTCGAGTCCGGCGACCTGGAACTGGCCGACTCTCTCGAAAAGTTCAAGCGCGGCATCGCATTGAGCAAGGATTGCCGGGTCATGCTCGACGAGGCCCAGCAGACCATCGACGAGGTCATGGCCGCGCACCAGGATGAGCCGGTCGACGAAGAATCTTCCGAAACGTCAGATTGACCCGCGCCCCGACGATCTTGCGGGTTTTCGGGACCTGATGCTGCCAGTGATGCTGCAGGTCGCCGCCCATGACGATCAGGCTGCCGTGGGCCGGGCTGATTTCCATCTTCCTGCGGTGATCGTGGTTGTTTCGCAGCACGAAGCGGCGCGCTGATCCGAGGCTGACGGAAGCGATGACCGGTTCCGGGCCCAGCTCGGGTTCGTCGTCTGCGTGCCACCCCATCGAGTCGCGACCGTCGCGATAGAGATTCAGCAATGCGCTGTTGAACCGCTCGCCGCATTCGCCCTCGAGGCGCTCGCGGATCCGAGCGACCAGCGGATGCCACGGTCGGGCGGTATAGGTGTCGCCCGAATAGCGGTACCGCACGTCGCCCTCGCCCTGGAAATGAAGCAAGCGCGGTTGTGGCACGGATCGACCGAACATCGTGATCGCGTGGCGCTCCCATTCCACCTCTTCGATCAATGAGCCGAGCACGGTATCGGCGGCGTGACGCTCCAGCCATGCCGGCCGGTACTTCAAGAGTCCGTTCGGCGGGAGCGTCTTGACGAAACCGTCACCTGACGTTGACCCGGAATTCATCTGAGCTTGACGCAGCGTCGATTGCCAGCCGTCATCGTAGTCCGCGTGCTCGAAGCGAGCATGTTCATGAAATTCGAATTCATCGTTTCATTCACTCAAGGAGTAGGACATGAAGAACTTTCTCAAGATCGCGACTACCTCGCTGCTCATCGCCTTTGCCGCGACCGTTGCAGCCGATCATCACGGCATGAAGAAGGACATCGTCGATACGGCCGTGGCCGCCGACGATTTCGACACCCTCGTAACCGCGGTTCAGGCCGCCGGCCTGGTGGAAACGCTGAAGAGCGACGGCCCG
>JBPRGD010000313.1:0-9719 GCA_051428125.1 Candidatus Wenzhouxiangella sp. M2_3B_020 | reverse complement strand
AAGCCGGTCGGGTCTCGATCCAATCCTGTGGGAGGCGCGAATTCGCGCCGACGGTTCCAGCCGAATCGCTGGCCGGAGTCCGCTCCCATAGGAGATCGGAACCGAAAGTTTTCAGGTTTCGGTTTTCAGCAGGCCAGCTCTCGGGTGGCGGTCGGGGCAGGAGGCAGCCCGGTTGCCGGGGTTTCACTCGTCGCGGCGAGGTCGCCGCTCCTACAGGAAAGCCGGTCGGGTCTCGATCCAATCCTGTGGGAGGCGCGAATTCGCGCCGACGGTTCAGCGTCTCGCGGTTCGGAATGGATTGCTGCAGGGACTCGAAGCGATCCCGACGGTGTTTCCAGTCCGATTGGCGATCCGGGCCCGAACGGGCATAATTCGGTCGAAAAGGGATCGGGAGGCGTTCGATGCGCACGGTGGATCCGGTCATCGCCTTGCCGCGCCGCCGTCGCGGCAGCGTATTCGTCACGGTGTTCGCGCTGGTCTTCATCGTTGCGGGGCTGGCCGCCGGCATCTATTTCGCAAGCAGCTTGTTCGACTGGATCGCCGCCCGATCGTGGGAGCCGGTGCCGGCGACGCTGCACTCGGTGAACCTGGACTCGCGGACCGACTCGGAGGGAACGACCACCTACCGCGTCGAGGCGACGTACACCTACGACTGGCGCGGCGAACGATTCACCGGGTCGCGCGTGGACCTGCACGGTTCGGACAATCTCGGCGACTGGCACCACCGGCTGCATTCCCGGCTTCAGCGCGCGTTGCGCGCCGGAGAACCGGTCACGGCGTGGGTCGATCCCGACGACCCGTCCCGGGCCGTGCTCGAGCGCGGCATGCGCTGGGGACGGCTGGGCTTCGGAATGATCTTTCCGGCCGTGTTCGGCGGCTTCGGGCTACTGGTGATCTGGGCGGTGCGGCGGGGTCGACGCGAGACGGTCGAGCGCGAGCGGCTCCAGCGCCGGGACCCGGGCCGCCCCTGGATGTGGGAGGCGAAGTGGCGGACGACGGAACTCGAGAGCCGTTCGGGTGCGCGAATGTGGGTCGCGATCGGATTCGCGCTGTTCTGGAACCTCGTCAGTGCGCCGGTGGCGTTCCTTGTACCCGGCGAGGTGGCCGAGGGCAATCACCCGGCGCTGCTCGCGCTGTTGTTTCCGGCGATCGGGATCGGACTGATCGTCTGGGCGGTGCGCGAGGTCATCCGGCGACGGCGCTACGGCGACAGCCGGCTGCGGCTGGATGCGCTGCCGGTGCCGCTTGGGGGGCAGCTGCGCGCAACGCTGGAGGTGCCGGCCCGGTTGCAGGACCGCGAGCTGGACGTGCGGCTGGCCTGCGTGCACCGCTATCGCACCGGCACCGGCAAGAACCGGAAGACGCGCACGGACACGCTGTGGGAGGACCGGCGGCAGGTCGCGGCCCGCTCCGGGTCCGGCCCCGGAGCGACGTCGGCGCGCATCGAACTCTGGCTGCCGCACGATCAGCCGGTGGCGCGCGAGCAGCCGTCCGATGACCGGATCGTCTGGGAACTCGAGATCGAGGCCGACGAGCCCGGCGTCGACTACCGGGCGATCTTCGAACTACCGGTGTTCGAAACCGACACGACCGCGGCCGCACGCGCCGATCCCGAGACTGCGGCGCGGCGGGCGATCGGGCCGGGAGACTGGGAAGAGACCGGCGTTGTTCACGACCTGGTCGGCGGCGGCCAGCGGTTCCGCTTCCCGCGCTTCCGGATGGCCGGCGCCGGGCTGGTCGTGCTGCTGTTCGCGCTGGTCTTCGGTGGTGCCGGCGGATTCCTGATCGTCGGCGAGGGGGCGCTGATCTTCGGCGGGATCTTCGCGCTGGCCGGGCTGCTGATCCTCTGGGGCGCGATCACGATGATCTTCCAGCGCTCCGAGATCGTCGTGGGGCTCGAACGGTTGCGCTGGCGCCACGGCGTGTTCGGCGGCTGGCAGGAAATCGATGCCGGCGGCATCGAATCCATCGACGTGAAGAAGAGCGGTAGCGCCGGCAAGCGCCTCTACTACCGCATCCAGCTCAAGCGCTTCGGCGAGGAGCGCAGGACCACGATCGCCGACTGGGTGCCGGGGCACCGCCCGGCGCAGGCGCTGGCGCGGCGGATCGCCGGGCTCGCCGGTGTCCGCACGGACGCATCGGCCAAGGATGGGTCGCGGCCCTGACGGCGCGAACGCGGTCGCGGGCCCCGAAATGCAACGGGGCCGGTCCGGCCGGCCCCGTCGTTCATCGCACCGGCTCGATCGCCGGGATCAGGTCGAGGCCGCTTTCCGGCGGCGCAGTCCCAGCCAGCCGAACAGGCCCATCAGGCCCGACAGCAGCCCCAGCCCCCATGCACCCAGCACCGGGATCGGCACGGCCGCGTCCGCGCTGCCTCGCAGCGTGACGCTGTCGGGACTGGACGTGGCATTGCTGACGATGTCGAAGTTCGCCGTGAAATTACCCGGCCCGGCCGGGTCGAACGACACCTCGATGTCGCAGCTGGCCGCCGGCGCCAGGCTGAACGGCGGTGTCGAGCACAGGTTCAGCCCGCGAGTCCCGAAACCGAGCGAGAACGGTCCGCCCGGCGCCGTGATCTGGTTGATGTTCAGCGTGGCGTTACCGGTATTGGTCAGCGTCACGAAATCGGTCTGGCCGACGCCCAGCGAGATCGTGCCGAAATCGAGGTCGTTGGCGCTGAGGCCGACCTGCGGCGCGCCGCCGCCCGAGCCGGTCAGGTCGATCGTATCGGGGCTGGTGGAACCGTCGCTGGTCACCGTCACCGAGCCGTTCGCCGGGCCGGTGGACGTCGGACTGAACGTGAAGTCCAGCGTGCAGCTCGCCGACGCTGCGATCGTGAACGGCGTGCCGCCGCAGGTGCCACCGGTCAGCGAGAACGGCGCCGTCGGACCGCTCAAGCCGCTGACGATGACGTCGGCCTGCCCGACGTTGGCCAGCGTGGCCGATGCCGGTGCGCTGGTGTCGCCGACGGTGACGGTTCCGAACGCCACAGGATTCGGCGTGATCGACAAGGCGCCGACGATGCCCTCGCCGGTCAGGTCGACGGTGTCGGGGCTCGTGGAGCCGTCGCTGGTCACCGTCATGGAACCGTTGACGGAACCGGTGGAGGTCGGGCTGAACGTGAAGTCCAGCGTGCAGCTTGCCGACGGTGCGATCGTGAACGGCGTGCCGCCGCAGGTGCCACCGGTCAGCGAGAACGGCGCCGTCGGACCGCTCAGGCCGCTGACGATGACGTCGGCCTGCCCGACGTTGGCCAGCGTGGCCGATGCCGGCGCGCTGGTGTCGCCCACGGCGACGGTGCCGAACGCCACCGGGTCGGGCGTGATCGACAGAGTGCCGAGAATCCCTTCGCCGGTCAGGTTGAAGCTGTCGGGGCCGTCGGCGTCGTTGCTCGCGACCGCGACCGACTGGCCGGCCGGGCCGGTCATCGTCGGAGTGAACGTGTAGCTCAACGTGCAGCTTTCGCCGTCCTCCAGCAGGAACGGCGGCGCGGTGCAGGTGCCGCCGGCATCGGCGAACGGGCTGGCCGCCGCGTCGATGGACGTGACCTCCAGCGGACCGCCCGTGTTCGAGATCGTCACGTCGGCCGAGGCACTGGTGGTTCCGACCTTCAGGCTGCCGAAGTCCAGTGGGTCGGGGCTGATCGCGATGTTCGGCGGCTGGACCTCCACGGCGCCCATGTCGACGGTGCCGTTGGCGACCCGCGCCTCGCCGCGCTGGTCGGTGGCAGGCGGGACCGCGAATGCCGGATCCCCGGCATTCAGCGCCGGGCTGGACAATGCCGGGCGGTGCGTCAGTGTGGGTCCGCCGTTGTCGGCCAGCGCGCCGAGCGCCGGGTCCGATCCGGTGATGTTGTTGCCGCCGGTGATCGTTGCGCCGCTGGGGTCCTCGATCAGCGTGAAGTCGGCGTAGGTGCTGCCGAAGATGTCGTTGTACGGTGAGCCGGTGTTGTTGCCGACGATGCTGTTGCGGATCGTCACCGTATCGTTCTGGCCGAGCAGCCCGATGCCGCCGGCGCCGCTTCCCAGCCCGCGGGCGGGCGCGCCTCCCGTCAGCGTGTTGTCGGCGATCGTCACGAGATCGAGTTCGAGGCCGATGCCGGGGGTGCCGTAGTAATAGTAGAAACCGCGGTTGATCTGGTAACCGCCGCTGGTCCCGTAGACCGAGATCCCGCCGGCGCCGAAATCGGCGGAGTTGCCGCTGACGGTCGAATTGGTCAGCGACAGGCCGCGACTCGACGGCGCGGCTATCGAGATTCCGCCGCCTTCGTTCGCGCCGTTGCCGCTGATCGTCGATCGCTCGATCGTGATCTCGCTCAGCGATCGGTTGTAGGGCGAATAAATGCCTCGCGTCGCGGCATCGCGTTTCTCGGCCTTGCCGTCGGCGCCCCCGGAACGGTTCGGCCGTGCTTCGTCCTGGTCCCGGAAGAAGAACGTCGAGCGGGTGAGGCCGGCGAGGCCGCCGCCGGCCCTGGACGCCGTGTTGCCCGAAATCGTCGTGTCGCGCAGCGTCAGCGAGCCGTAAGGTTGACCGGAAATACTCTCCTCGTTGAACAACACGACGCCGCCGCCGAGGCCGATGACGCTGTAGGCGCCTCCTCCGCGAATCGGAGTCGACCCGCCAGTGGCCTGGTTGCCGGTGATGATGCTGTTCTCGATCAGCACCGGGTCGCCGTAGCTTTCGAACACGACGGCAACGCCGCCGCCCCCGGCGGCCGAATTGCCGGTGATCGTCGTATCGCGGATCGTCAGGCTTCCGCCGCCGTAATCGTTGGTGAAGAACACGCCGCCGCCGAGCGGGGGTCCACCGCCGCCGCGCAAGTAGGTCCCGCCGTAGCCCTGGGCCACGTTGTCCTGGATCGTGCTGGCTGTGATCAGGATGTCGCCGACGTCTTCCTCTCCGTAGACGAATACGCCGCCGCCCATGCTGGCGCTGTTGTTCGAGATGGTCGAGTTGCTGATCGTCAGGTCGCCGGCGTAGGTCTCGTTCTGGTAGACCGAATCGGCGTACAGCGCGATGCCGCCGCCCTGGTCGCCGGCGGTGTTGCCGGTGACGGTCGAGTCCGTGATTTCGAACGTCCCGCCGTAGTCTTCGACCTGGATGTAGATTCCGCCACCGTCCTGGCTCGCGCTGTTGTTGCTGATCGTCGTGTTCGTGATCTCGAGCCGCGTGTCGACGTAGTCGGAATAGAACTGGATGCCGCCGCCGCTGTCTGCCGTGTTGCCGGTGATCGTCGAGTCGGTGATGACAAGCTCGCCGCCGTCCTGCGCGATGGCGCCGCCGTCGGTGCCCGCATAGCTGTTCGAGATCGTCACGCCCGTGAGCGTCAGCGTGCTGCCAGTGCCGTTGAAGACCGCGCCTCCATCGCTCGCGGTGCTTCCGGCAGTCAGCGTGACGTCGCTGATCGAAGCGTTCGCGTAGATGCCGAAAATGCGCGTGCTGTCGTTGCCGCTGACCGCCAGGTCGGCCTGCCCCGGGCCGTTGAGCTCGACCTCATCGGTGATCGAAATCTGCCCCGAGGTCAGCGTGATCGTGCCGCTGATGCCGGTCGCATCGACGATATCGGGGCCGACGGTGGCGTTGGCGTCGAGGATCGCCTGGCGCAGGCTGCCGGCGCCGCTGTCGTCGGTATTGCTGACCGTGAACGTGGCGAGCAGTCCTTCGAACTCGGACCGCGCGGCCTCGCCGAAGATCGGCGCTCTGGCGGCCAGGCCGGTGGAGCGCTCGAAGATCCAGTCGCCTCCGTCGGCGGGCCGGCCGGTCGCGTCGTCGGAGGCCGAGACCGATGCGCCGGTCAGGCGGCCCAGCGTGTTGATCAGGCGAAGTCCAGCCTCGCCGGCACCGGCGCTGCAGCCGTAGAGCACGATGGCGGGCGCCGCGTGCCGATCGGTGAACCAGGCCCGGACCTCTTCGGCGCGCGCCTCCAGCTCCGCGGCATCGATGCGCCGACCGGCCAGCTCGAGCGCACCGGCGTGGCCGTGGCTGAGGACGTGGACTTCGCCGATGTCGCTATGCATGCGCAAGGCCTGGCCGATCGCCGCGATCGGGTCGCCGGCGTCCGGCAATTCGACGATGGATGCGTTGGAAGGCAGGTCGCTCAGCAGGATTCCGGCGCGGTCGACGCCCGGATCGACGAGCACCAGCGAACGCGTCGCGGCGCTGGCCTGGTCGGTCGGCGCGAGCGGCGGGATTCCCGCCTGCTCCAGCGCCGGCGCGGCCGAAGCACCGCTTCCGACGGCCAGCGTCGCCGCGGCCCACGTGCCGCGATGACGCATCGCGCGAAGGCCGAGATCGATGGCGGATTTCAGCCGGTTGATTTCCGGCCGGTCGTTGAAGGTCTGCTTCATCCTGGAACTCCCCTGTTTCCTGAATACTGAACGCGATGCCTGCGACTGTCGTGTCGAGGGACCCGATGATGTTTGAAATCCCGGGCTCCGGTCACGACGAAGTCCGAACCTTATAGTGCGAAGTTTGATGCATGTCAAATCTCCGCCCCGATCGGATACTATCCGCGCCATGCATGACGACCCGATGAAGTACCGGTGAGGCTGCCGGCCGAGTTCCTGCGGCTGCCGCTTTCGTTCGACGCCGAGCGGCTGCAGGCCGAGATCGACGCGGTTCCCGCCGACGACTGGCAGCCGCACCCGCAGGGGTTTCCCGGCAACGACGCGCTGATCCTGGTGTCGGTGGCCGGCAGCCTGCGCAACGACGACCTGGCCGGGCCGATGCGGCCGACGCCGGCGCTGGCGCGCTGCGCCTACCTGCGCCAGGTCATGGCTTCGTTCCGCACCGTGATCGGCCGGTCGCGACTGATGCGCATCGCCGGATCGGCCGAGGCCAGCCCGCATTTCGATCTCAACTACTACTGGCACCAGCGCATGCGCATCCACGTTCCGATCCGCACGCACCCGGACGTGCGCTTCCACTGCGGCGACGAATCGGTGCACATGGGGCCCGGAGAATGCTGGGTGTTCGATACCTGGAAGACCCACAAGGTCACGAACCCGGCCGACTACCCGCGCGTGCACCTCGTCTGCGACACCGTGGGCTCGGGCCCGTTCTGGGACCTGCTCGCCGGCTCGCGGGATCCGTCGAGTCCGGGCGGGCGCGCGTTCGAGCCCCGGCCGGTCCCGTTCCGTCCAGATGCCGACCCGGTGCTGCAGTACGAGTCGTTCAACGCGCCGCCGGTGATGACGCCGTGGGAGCAGGAGAGCCTGCTGGCCAACCTGCTCGACGACCTGGCCGCGGCCGATCCGCCGCAGGAGGTCCACAGGCAGTTCCAGGCGCGGCTGGAACGGTTCCGCTTCCAGTGGCGCGGCCTATGGGCGCGCTTCGGGCCGGACCCGGCCGGGCACGCCGCGTACCGGCACGCGCTCGACGAGCTCTCGCGACAGTTGCGCGACTTCGCCGGTCAGTTGCAACTGGCCAACGGCGCCGACCCGGTCGATATCGTGGCCAGGGTCGTGATCGAACGCTCGCTGGGGCCGGGAGCGGAAAGCGGCGGAACCGCCGCCCCGGAACCGCCGTCGGAGCCGGCCGGGCCCGAGCGGCTGCGCCTCCAGCTGCGGCGACCCGTGATCGTCGGCGCTGCGCCGCGCTCGGGCAGCACGCTGCTGTTCGAGGCCTTGAGCGCCTCGCCCGACCTGGTCAGCATCGGCGGCGAAAGCCACGGCGTCATCGAGTCGATCGACGGACTGGATCCGTCGTCGCGTGAAGACCATTCCAACGCGCTGGGGCCCGAAGACGCGGACCCCGGAACCGTGACCGCACTGCGCCAGCGGTTTCTCGAAGCCGTCGTTCGCCACGAGCCGGCCGAACGGTTGAAGGCGCTGGGCCCCGAGCTGCGATTGCTGGAAAAGACGCCGAAGAACGCGCTGCGGATCGGCTTCTTCGAGAAGGTGTTCCCGGCCGCCCGCTACGTCTACCTCGTCCGCGATCCGCGCGAGAACATCTCCAGCATCATCGACGCCTGGCGTTCCGGGCGGTTCGTGACCTACCCGGAGCTTCCGGGCTGGAACGGTCCGCCGTGGTCGCTGCTGCTGATTCCCGGCTGGAAGACGCTGCCGGCCGACGACGTCGCCGCGATCGCCGCGCACCAGTGGCGGGCGGCCCACGAAGCCATGCTCGAGCGCTTCGAGCAGCTGCCGGCCGAGCGGGTGGTGACGCTGCGCTACGAGTCGCTGCGCGTCGAGCCGGAGGCCGCGCTGAAGCGGCTGTGCGCGGCGCTGAACGTCGCGATTCCCGACGTCGAAGGCGCGCTACCGCTGTCGCGCCACACGCTGACGCCGCCGGATCCCGACAAGTGGCGGCGCAACGCCGATGACCTGGAGCGCGTGCTGCCGATGGTCGAAGATACGCGACGGCGCATCGAAGAATTCCTGCAACTGCGCACGCCGGTCTGACGCGTCCCGCCCGGCGCGCCGGTGGGCGCGGAGTTTCAACCGTCCGACGAAATGACGGTGATCGGTCGGATCAGTGGTCGAAGGTGCGAATGTGCGTCTGCGTGATGCGGATGCCGCGAAGTTCCCCGTTGGCGAAGCTGTAAAACGCGCTCGTGAACCAATGACCGGGATTCCCGTCGCGGTCCGGTCCGGACGCATCGTGATGGCGTGTGACGATTCCGGTGGTTTCGGCCGGCGCCGGCGGAAGCTCGGCGAGCGCCGCGTCGACGGGCCCCGGCAGCAGACCGTAGGCCGCGCCGGACCCCTTGTGGAGAACGGTCACGACCGTCCCGGCCGCCGTTCCATCGAGCAGGACGCGACAGTCGTGGCGACAGTCTTGCCACTCGACCTCGTAACGCGCGGGTTCCGCGAGCGCATCGACGGAGCACGCAAGCAGCCCTGACAGCAAGAGCTTCTTCATCGGTTGATCCCTGCAGCGATTCACAACGCCCGAGATCATTTATTGCAGAGGCTCTGAACGTTGTCAAGCGAGTGCGCGCATCGAGATGCGCGAGCCGAATGTTCCGGAATGCAGGCGGCTCCAACCACCGCGGTCTCGGACCCGGGCGCGACGGCTATTGGCTGCGCGTACGCACCGCCCCGCGTCCGCCGTCGACGCCGATGACCTGGCCGGTGACCCAGCCGGCGTCGTCGCTCAGCAGCGTCGCGGCCATCGCGGCCACGTCGTCCGGATCGCCGTAGCGGCCGACCGGATGCATTTCGGCCAGGCCGTCGGCCATCTGCTTCGACGAAAGGAGTTTCTCGGCGATGCCGGTGTCGGTGACGCTGGGGGCGATGGCGTTGACGCGGACATCGGGCGCGAGCTCGGCCGCGAGCGCGCGGGTCAGGCCCTCGATGCCGCCCTTGGCCGCGCTGATGACCGAGTGGTTCATGAAGCCCTGGCCCACAGCGACCGTCGAGAACAGCACGACGCTGCCGCCGGCCTTCTTCAGTCCCTTGTGCGCGGCCTTGACCGCGAGCGCGGCGCCGACGGTGTTGAGCCGGAACGTGTCGACGAAGTCGTCGGCGTCGGCCGACTTCAGCGGCTCGAGCACGATGGAGCCGATGCAGTAGGCCAGCCCGGCGATGCCGTCGCCCTCGTCGGCTTCGGCGATGACCTTGTCGATGGCTTCGTCTTCCATGACGTCCAGCGAGGCGGTCTTCGCGCCCAGCTCGTCGGCGAGCTCGGAGATGCTGTCCTCGTCGCGGGCGGTGAGAAACAGCGGATGGTCCTGGTCGGCCAACCGGCGGGCCAGCGCCTCGCCGATGCCGCCGTTG
>JBPRGD010000312.1:0-3231 GCA_051428125.1 Candidatus Wenzhouxiangella sp. M2_3B_020 | reverse complement strand
CCGACCTACGAGACTCCCGTTGCTACGGACCTGAGCGGGGCCCGGCGGCGATCCGGCTCGATCCGATCGCGGATCGGCGTCCGCTTCCGGGGGAGGGTGGGGGTGGCGAGGTGCCTTGCCTCGTGCGGGAGGCCGCTCCGGTTAGCGTCTCGTTTCCGAGTTCATCGCGAGCCTGCAGTTGCCGACCCGTCTTCGACCGATGGCCGAGACATAAAAAAACCGCTGGCCCGGGGGGCCAGCGGTCGAGTTCCTGCGTTGCTTCGTCTTGGCTTACAGGCGGTAGGTCGCGCCGAAGAAGAAGAAGCGTCCCGTGTCGAACAGCGTCGGGTAGGTGTTGCCGTTGCCTTCAGGCGGACCGGCCGACGTGATCACCGGCGGCTGCTCTCCGAACACGTTGTTCACGCCAGCACGGAACTGGATCTCGTCCGTGAAGTCGTAGCGGACGGCCAGATCGAGGTACTGCACGGTATCGATCTCGCGATCGATCGTCGGGTTGACATCGGATCCGGCGTTGTTGTCGGTGCTCGAGAAGAAGCGCCACGTCAGATCAACCGTGAAGTCCCACGGGGTCGTCCAGGTGTTCAGCATGCGGTGACGGTATTCCGGGCTCGGGATACGGCACGAACCGGCGTGCTCTCCGGCACACTGGATCGGGTCGCCACCCGGGAACGGAGTCGTCGACAGCTCATCCAGCCACGTCGAGGCGTAGTCCAGGCGAACCGAGCCCATGTCCTCGAGGCCGAGGTCCCACAGGTCCAGGTCGTAGACGACCTGGAAGTCGACACCGTTGGTTTCCAGCGTCGCGATGTTGATGTTGGTCTGCTGGAAACCGACGCCCGGGGTGCCTGCGATCAGCGAGCCGCCGGCGTCTCGGGTGATCAGCCCACAGAACGCGGGATCGCCGGTGGCGAGGCACTGATCGAGGATCGTCTGCGCGGGAATACCGGCCTGGATGGCGTCCTGGACCTCGATGTCGAAGTAGTCGACCGAGATCGACAGGCCCGGGATCGCTTCCGGCGTGACGATCGCGCCGATGGTGATCGTGTCGGATTCCTCCGGCTGCAGGTTCGGGTTGCCGCCCGTGATGGACTGCGTCTGGCCCGAGATCACGTCCGGTACGTTGCCGTACTGCGAAGCCGAGACACCGGTGTTGGCGCAGGCCGCCTGGCTTGCCGCCGGATTCGGCCCGGCACACGGATCGAAGAAACCGTTCGGCCCGGTGGTCAGGTTCGGCAGGTTCGTACCCTGCGGCGTGAACAGCTCGATCACGTTCGGCGCACGAACCGCGCGCTGGAACTGGCCGCGGAGACGCAGGTCTTCGATCGGGCTCCAGTTGGCGAACACGTGGTAGGTGTCGGTGGTGAACGAGTTCTCGACGTTGTTGCCGTCGGTCGTGTAGTCCGAGTAGCGGTACGCGCCGCCGATGGCCAGCTGCTCGATGAACGGAGCGTCCGAGACCAGCGGGATCTGCGTTTCGGCGTAGAACTCGCTGACGCGGATCTCGCCCGAGACCGGAAGGGTCGGACCGCCGACGCCGGTGAAGCCGCCGTCAGGCTGCTGCGAGATCTCGTCCGGCTTGGCGACCAGGGAGTCCTCGCGGTACTCGCCCCCGATCAGGAAGCCGACGCCGTCGTCGGCCATCGGCGACTGGATGCCGTACCGGCCGAGGTCGGTCTGGATGTTTCCGCCGAAGACCATCTGCTCGGTCTCACCGGTGGTGATGCCGACGCCCTCGATGTAGTCCAGAGCCGCCTGCGAAACCAGCGATTCACCGTTCGGGCCACGCTGGAAGATGTTGTACGGCACGCACCCGGCATTGCCGGAGCGGCAGACCGGGTTCCCGTCGGGGCCTTCGACCACGAAGAACGCGTCCTGCACGTTCTCGATGATGAAGTCGTTCTCCGAGATGTCGGTGTCCATCGTCCGCGAGAACTGGCCGAACACTTCGAAATCGAACTCGTCGAACAGCGTGCCGCGCAGGCCGCCGATCGTCCGCCAGGCGGTGTTGTCGAGGTTGGAGTTACGCGGAGCGCCCTCGACGTTACGGTGCGAGGCGAAGATGTTGCCGGTGATGTCCTCGCTGCCCGTGCAGCCGAAGACGTCGTACAGGCTGTCGCCATCGCTGTCGGAGCCCTGGATCAGCGGGTTGTCGCAGTTGATCGACCAGAAGCCGAACGAAGCCGACGGAGCGATCTGCGCGTCCGAGCTCGTGTTCATGAACGTCAGGTCGGCAAACGCCTCGATGTCGTCGGTCAGCTCGTAATGCGATTTCGCGTAGATCTGGAAGCGCTCACGCGGACGCTGGAAGAAGTTGAACGGACCGAAATTGAACGTCTGGGCCGGGCCGCCGGCGAAGTCGACGAACTCGCCGCTTTCGAGCTGGAAGACGTCGCCGCCATCGGCGAAGTTCGCGAACCGGCGGAAGTTGGACGAGCCCACGCAGCCGACGCCGCCGAAGCTGGTGTCGCCGCTGGCGGCACTCATCGCACAGGCGCTGATGACGCGGTTGTCCTGCGTGATGGCGTTGAGGTTCTCGTAATTGAAGAAGACCGTGGCGTTGCCGCGGCCGTCCCCGGTGTTTGCGCCCATGGTCAGCGCGATGTTGATGCCGCGGCCATCGGTCACCGAGCCCGGGATCGGCTGGTCGCCGGCCGCCAGAACGTTCTCGAAGAACGTGCTTTCGTTGCCGGCCTGGTTGAAGCTGCCCTGCACGTCGACTTCGATACCTTCGAAATCGCGCTTGAGGATGAAGTTGGCGACACCGGCGACGGCGTCGGAACCGTAGACGGCCGAAGCACCGCCGGTGACGATGTCGAGACGCTCGACGAGCTGGGTCGGAACGAGATCGAGGTTGGGAGCCGACGTGGACGAGTCACCGAACGGCAGCCGGCGACCGTCGATCAGCACCAGCGTGCGGATCGGGCCGAGACCGCGAAGGTCGAGCTGGGCAGTACCGGTGGCGCCGTTCGAGACCTCGGAGGCCTGGGCGGCGAAGACCTGCGGCAGCTGGTTCGTGAGGTCCTCGATCCGGACCGTGCCGCGTGCTTCGATTTCTTCCTGACCGACCGTCAGCACCGGGTTGGGCGCCTGGACGTTCGGGTTGGTCATCAGGCGCGAACCGGTGACAACGATGCGCTCGATGTCCGCGTCGTCCTGTGTTTCCTGTTCGTCCGTCTGGTCTTCGTCCTGGGCGGTGGCGACCATCGGCGTGAAGCCGAGCGCCAACCCCGC
>JBPRGD010000311.1:0-2638 GCA_051428125.1 Candidatus Wenzhouxiangella sp. M2_3B_020 | reverse complement strand
AATCGATTGAGATTTCTGTGGAAGATATTCGCCACTCGAGCTTCCCCCACCTTTTCGCCATTGCCCTTCAGCCGGAAATATACGGAACCCGGCGTTCCATTGCAAACACCTTGATTTCCCGAGTTATATTGGCTATGGTATATTTATATACAGTATTAGGACGGAGCAGCGATCGTGTCGAAAAGCCCGTTTCTCGAGAAGATCCGCGAGGCAATCCGGGTGCGCCACTACAGCATCCGCACCGAGCGGACCTATATCGAATGGATGCGCCGGTTCATTCTGTTCCACGGGAAGCGCCACCCGAAAGACATGGGAGAGGCCGAGGTCGCGGCGTTTTTGACCCACCTGGCCGTCGATCGCAACGTTGCCGCGAGCACGCAGAACCAGGCGTTGAACGCGCTGGTATTCGTCTACAAGCACGTTCTGGACCGGCCGCTGGGCGAGATTTCAGGTGCCGTTCGAGCCAAGCGCCCTGCCCGGCTGCCCGTCGTGCTGTCACAGGATGAGGTGCGCCGGATTCTGGCCGAGCTCCGCGGCGCGCACTGGCTGATTGCGTGCCTGCAATACGGATCCGGCCTCCGCCTGATGGAGAGCATCCGGCTGCGGGTCAAGGACCTGGAGTTCGACCGGTGTGCGGTCATCGTCCGTCACGGCAAGGGCGGCAAGGACCGGGTCGTGACGCTCGCCGATGCGCTGGTCGAGCCGTTGCAGCGGCACCTGGCCGCGCGGCGCAACCTATTCGAGCAGGATTCGGCGCAGGGTTTCGGAACGGTGCATCTGCCGCACGCGCTGGCTCGCAAATACCCCAACGCAGAGCGGTCATGGGGTCGGCAGTACGTGTTCCCGGCAACTCGCCTCAGCCGCGATCCCCGATCGGGCGTGACCCGTCGCCATCATCTCGACGAATCGGTGGTGCAGAAGGCCGTCGCGAGAGCGGTGCGGAAGTGCGGCATCCAAAAGCCGGCGAGCTGCCATACGCTCCGGCACTCCTTCGCCACGCATCTGCTCGAGCGCGGTGCCGATATCCGCACGGTACAGGAGCAGCTCGGGCATGCCGATGTGCGCACGACGCAGATCTATACGCACGTGATCAGTCGCGGCGGCCGGGCGGTGTTGAGTCCGCTGGGGTCCGTGCTTTAATCTGCCACGGGTGGCGCTGATGGAGCGCCCCCATCCCGGCCGTCCCCCGCGAGCGGAGGAAGGTGCTAGGAAAATGCGGCGGGACGCTTTACGCCACTTCGCTTTCGCCCGCCCGATCGAACACCAGTTCCCCGTCGGCCGCATCGACCTTGACGATATCGCCGGGCGCGTAGTCGCCGGACAGGATCTTCTGCGCCAGCGGGTTCTCCAGCCGGTGCTGGATCGCTCTCTTCAACGGCCGTGCTCCGTAAACCGGGTCGAAGCCGGCCTCGCCGAGCAGGTCCAGCGCGGCGGGCGTGATCTCGAAGCCCATGTCGCGGTCGGCCAGGCGTTTCTCGAGGTACTGGACCTGGATGCCGGCGATCTGGCGGATCTGCTTTTCGTCCAGCGGGTGAAAGACGACGAGTTCGTCGACGCGGTTGATGAACTCGGGGCGGAAGTGCTGGCCGACGACTTCCATGACCGCGGCCTTCATCGCTTCGTATTCCTCGCCGGCCATGCGCTGGATGCGGTCGGAGCCGAGGTTGGAGGTCATGACGATGACGGTGTTGCGGAAGTCGACGGTGCGGCCGTGGCCGTCGGTGAGCCGGCCGTCGTCGAGCACCTGCAGCAGGATGTTGAACACGTCCGGGTGGGCCTTCTCGACCTCGTCGAGCAGGATCACCGAGTACGGCCGGCGGCGGACGGTTTCGGTCAGGTAGCCACCCTCCTCGTAGCCCACGTAGCCCGGCGGCGCCCCGATGAGTCGCGCGACGGCGTGCTTTTCCATGAACTCCGACATGTCGATACGCACCATCGCGTCCTCGGTGTCGAACAGGAAGCTCGCCAGCGACTTGCACAGCTCGGTCTTGCCGACGCCGGTGGGGCCGAGGAACAGGAACGAGCCGTTGGGGCGGTTCGGGTCGGCCAGCCCTGCCCTGGAACGGCGGATGGCGTCGGCGACGGCCTTGACGGCCTCGTCCTGGCCGACGACGCGCTCGTGCAGCGCTTCTTCCATGCGCAGCAGCTTGTCCTTCTCGCCTTCGAGCATCTTGGAGACCGGGATGCCGGTCCAGCGGCTGACGACCTCGGCGATCTCTTCTTCGGTGACCTTGTTGCGCAGGAGCTGGAAGTGCTGCGTGGTGTCCTCGGACTCGGCCTGCTCGAGTTGCTGTTCGAGCTCCGGAATCTTTCCGTGCTGCAGCTCGGCCATGCGCGACCAGTCCTGGGCTCTTCGGGCGTTGTCCAGCTCGGCTCGTGCGCGCTCGAGCTCTTCCTTGATGTGCGTGGCGCCCTGCACCGACGACTTCTCGGACTTCCAGATCTCTTCCATGTCCGAGAATTCGCGCTGGGCTTCCTCGATCTGTTCCTCGAGATCGGCCAGGCGCTTCTTAGAAGCCTCGTCGGTCTCGGACTTCAGCGCCTCGCGCTCGATGCGAAGCTGGATGAGCCGGCGCTCGATGCGGTCCATGGCCTCGGGCTTGGAGTCGATCTCCATCCGGATCCGGCTGGCCGCCTC
>JBPRGD010000310.1:0-23027 GCA_051428125.1 Candidatus Wenzhouxiangella sp. M2_3B_020 | reverse complement strand
GTTCAGGCTCTTTTCGCTTTTGCTTGCCTGGCACCCTCCCCCTCCAGCCGCTCCAGCATCCGCGCCACGCGCTGCTCCCAGTCCTCGCTGGACAGCTGCGCGCGCAGGCGATCGGCCCAGATCGGGAACGCCAGCGGGCTGAGTCGCTCGACTTTGGAAATCACGAGCTCCTGGCCGTCGGCACGCTCCAGCGCCCGCCGGATCCGGCCGATCTCGAGCTGGGCCTCGAGCACCTCGCGCCGGGCCTGGTCCAGCAACAGGTTGCCGGCATCGTAGTCGCTGAGCACGTCGAAGATCAGGCTGCTGGAGGCCTGTAGCTGGCGCACGGCCTTGGCCCGGCCCGGGTAGCCCTGCTGGACCAGTCCCGCGATCCGCGCGATATCCCGGAACCGTGCCTTGGCCAGGTTGGCCGAGTTCATGCTCGCGACGATGTCGTCGGCCAACCGGTCGGGCGATAGCAGACGGCGCCAGTCCTCTTCGGTCAGCTCGACGGTCCGGGCACTGAGCAGTTCGAAGCCGTAGTCGTTGACCGTGATCGAGAACGTCACCGGTCGCCGGGCCGCGATGCGCGCGGCGACCAGCGCCGCCAGTCCTTCGTGGGCCAGCCGACCGGCGAACGGAAACACGAACCAGTGCGCGCCCTCGCGCGAGCGCGTCGACTCGATCAGCAACCCGTCGGGGGTCGGCAGCGCCGAGGCACGCCGCTGCAGTTCCAGCAAGGGCTCGGCCGCGCGCGCCTCGTCTCCGTCGGGCAGCCGATCTTCTCCGTACGCGCGAACGAGTTCGAGCATCCCGTCGGCCAGCAGCGTCGACAGCGGCAGCCGTCCACCCTGCCATGCCGGAACCTGGGCCTTGCGGACCGAAGCCGTCCGGACGTAGGCCGTCATGTCGCGCACCCGAACCAGCTCCAGCGTACGGCCGGCGAACACGAACCGGTCGCCGGGTCGGAGCCGGGCGATGAAACGTTCCTCGATCTGGCCCAGGCTGCCGCCCTTGACGAAGCGCACCTGCAGCGCGCCGTCGGCGGAGATCGTGCCGATGTTCAGTCGGTGCAGCATCGCGATGCGGCGATTCGGAACGCGCATGACGCCTTCGATGTCGACGACCCGCTGGAAATCGGGATAGGCCTTCAGCGCCGGGCCGCCACGGGTGACGAAGTCCGTGACCCAGCGCCAGTGCCGATCGTCGAGACCGGCGAACGCGTGCGTACCTCGAACTTCGGCGAACATTTCGTCGGGCCGGAAGCCGCCGCCCAGCGCGACCGTAACGAGGTGCTGCGCGAGCACGTCCAGCGTCAGCCGCGGGGCGGGCCGGGACTCGATGCGGCCTTCGCGCAATCGCTCCCGCACCGCGGCCAGCTCCAGGATCTCCAGCGCATGGGTCGGAACGCAGAAGATCCGCGCCCGCCCGTCGGGTCGATGCCCGGACCGGCCGGCGCGCTGGATCAGGCGGGCGATGCCCTTGGGGCTGCCGATCTGTACCACCTGCTCGACTGTGGGGAAATCCACGCCGAGGTCCAGGCTGGACGTCGCGACGACGCATTTCAGCGACCCGTCGACCAGCCCCTGCTCGGCCCGGTCGCGCAGCTCGCGGTCGATGGAGCCGTGGTGCAGCGCGACGCGGTCCGGCCACGGGCAAACCGAATGGATGGCGTTGAACCAGATCTCGGCCTGCGACCGGGTGTTCGTGAACAGCAGCGTCGACGCCGCGGCCTCGATGCGCTCGACCACGGCGCGCAGCTGGTGCACGCCGACGCGTCCGGCCCACGGAAACTTCGAAATCGACTCGGGCAGCAGCGAGACGAGCTCCACCGAGCGGTCGGATTCTCCGGCGATGAGTCTCGCGTCCCGGCCCGGGCCGAGCAATGCCTCGGACGCCTCGTCGAGGTTGCCCAGCGTCGCCGACAGGCCCCAGGTCCGCAGACCCGGGTTCAGCGTTCGGAGCCGGGCCAGGCAGAGCTGAAGCAGCACGCCGCGCTTGCTGCCCAGCAGCTCGTGCCACTCGTCGACGAACACGGCGCGCAGGCGCCCCATTCGCTTCGGGGCCTCGGCGTAACTCAGCATCACCGCCAGGCTCTCGGGCGTCGTGACAAGCGCCGGCGGCGGCTTCTCCATCATCTTCTTCTTGCGGTACGAGGACGTGTCGCCGGTCCGCAGACCCACCGCGTCATGCATTCCGGCATGCTCAAGCGGCCGGTTCAACGCCCGTGCGCTGTCACCGGCCAGTGCCCTGAGCGGCGTCAGCCACAGGTAGTTCAGCCCGTCGCTGCCGCGCTCGATCAGTTCGGCCGCCGCCCCGCCCCACGCCGCCAGCGTCTTGCCGCTGCCGGTGGGCGCGTGGATCAGCCCCGACTCGCCGCGCACATACGAAGCCCATGCCTCGCGCTGGAACTCCAGCACCGGCCAGCCGCGCTGTGCGAAATAGGACTCGATGGTCTTCAATTCAGCAACTGCGAAAGGCATTACACGAAGGACACGCTTTTCTCCGTGTTCTTCGTGCCCTCTTCGTGCTCTTCTTGTCGCGGCTTTTCTCACCCTTGATGCTTTCCTTCGTGCTCTTCGTGCCTTCTTCGTGTTCTTCGTGCAACGCTTTCAAGACTTTCACGGCACGGACCTTGGAGGTCGTCCCATCATTCACCGCTCGTTCTGAACCAGCAACCGCTCCAGGTCCTCGAGCCGGTCCGCGTCCTTGACGCCCAGGTCCCGTCGCCAGCGGTGGATGCGCGGAAAGCGCAGCGCGATGCCGGACTTGTGGCGGCCCGAGCGCGAGATGCCCTCGAACGCCAGCTCGAACACGTGCTCCGGCTCGACCGAGCGCACCGGGCCGAATCGCTCGCGCGTGTGGCTACGGATCCACCGGTCCAGCTCTTCGATCTCCTGCTGGCTGAGCCCCGAGTACGCCTTGGCCACCGGGACCAGCTCGTCACCTGCGTGGACCGCGAACGTGTAATCGGTGAACAGGTTGGACCGCCGACCGTGGCCGGGCTGGGCGTACAGCAGCACGCCGTCGAAGGTATAGGGCTCGACTTTCCATTTCCACCAATCGCCGCGCGTGCGCCCGACACGGTACGGCGAGTCCCGGCGCTTGAGCATCAGGCCTTCCACCCCGCGCTCGCGACTGGACGCGCGAAGTTCCGGCAGCGCGTCCCAGTCGTCGAAGGTCACCGTTTCGGAGAGTCTTATGGTGTCGCCGGCGCCGACGACGATTTCCCGAAGCAGGTTCCGCCGCTCGGCCAGGGACGCGGCCCGGAGATCCTGGCCGCGACGCTCGAGCAGGTCGAACGCCAGCAGCACCGTCGGCGCCTTCTCGATCGTCTTTCGGCCCGGCTTCTTCCGCCCGATGCGCGTCTGCAGCACCGAAAAGGGCAGCGGACGATTGTCGTGACTATGGTCGCGACCATCGTCGTGACCATCGTCATGACCACCGCCCGACCAGGCCATGATCTCGCCGTCGACCACCGTTCCGTCCGGCAGATCCGCGGCCGCTTCCTCGATTTCGGGAAAGCGGCCGTTGAGCAGTTCCTCGCCGCGCGACCAGAGGTAGTGATCGCCGCCGCGGCGAATCAGCTGGGCGCGTATGCCGTCCCATTTCCATTCGGCATGCCAGTCGCCGGGATCGCCCAGCGAGTCGGGGTCCGACTCCAGCGGCGATGCCAGGAAGAACGGGTACGGGCGGCCCTGATCGTCCTCGTCCTCCCCTTCGCCGGCCAGCAGCCCGCGAAAATTGTCCGCCGTGGGTTGCCAGTCGCCCATCAACCGGTGCGCGACCAGGCCCGGATCGACTTCGGCGACGTCGGCCAGCGCGCGCGTGACCAGCCGTTTCGAGACACCCACGCGCAGCGAGCCCGTGATGAGCTTGTTGAACAGAAAGCGGGCCGTGCCCGGCAGTCGCTTCCAAAGTGCTTCCACGCGCGCGCGCCGCGCCTGGTCATCCAGCTCGCCCAGCGGCCGGATCTCGTCTTCCACGAGCCGGTGCAGCGGCGGCAATGCGCCGGTGTCCTGTTCCGGTTCCGGCGCCAGCAGCGCCATCGTCTCGCCCAGGTCGCCGACGTGCTCGTAGCTTTCCTCGACCAGCCACAGCGGCAGGCCGGCGTATCCGGCCGTCCACTCGCGCAGCTCGCGCGTGCCGACCAGCCGCTTCAGCCGCTGACCGGTCAGGAAGTAGACCGCCCATGCTCCGTCGGCCGCATCGGCCTCGCGGAAATAGGCCGACAGCGCCGCGAGCTTGGAGTTGGTCGCCGTGGTCCGGTCCAGCGACTCGAACAGCTCGACGAAGCGCCTCATGATCCGGCCTCGCTACGCAGCGTGGCGCGCAGGTTCCAGCTCTCGGCCGCAAGTCCCTGCTCTCGGAGGTAGCCCGCCAGGGATTCGCCGTTGCCGTGGATCGTGATGACGCGGGACGCGCGCTGGTCGCGCACGGTGTCGAGCAGCGCCGGCCAGTCGGCGTGGTCGGACATCACGAAACCCCGGTCGTAGCCCCTGCGCCGGCGATTGCCGCGGATCCGCATCCAGCCGGAGACGAAGCCGGCCGAGTGCTTCGGGAAGCGGCGCATCCACGTCGAGCCGGCCGCCGAAGGCGGCGCCAGCACCAGCTGACCACCGAATTTCTCGCCCTTCTCGGCGTCGCCGACCATACGCGTTTCTAGCATCGGCACGCCGGCTTCGCGGTAGGCGTCGACCAGCGGACGCATCGCGCCGTGCAGCCATGCCGCCTCGTAAGTGCGCGACGCCAATTCGGCCAGCACCCGCTGCGCCTTGCCCAACGCGTAGCAGAACAGCACCGCGGGTCGGCCGGCCGCGCGGCATCCGCGCCACCAGTCGAGAATCTCGTCGATCACCTCGTGCGGCTCGGGCCAGCGGTAGACCGGCAGCCCGAACGTGCACTCGGTCAGCCAGACGTCGACGGGCTGCGGCTGGAATTCCGTGCACGTCGGATCGGGCGCGCGCTTGAAGTCGCCGGATACACCCCAGGTGCCCTGCTCCGACTCGATCCGCACCCAAGACGAGCCGAAGATGTGGCCGGCCGGGTGCAGCGTCACGCGGACGTCGCCCAGTTCGAACGGCTCGCCCCATGCATGGCCGCGCATGGAGTCGGTCTCGCCGATCCGCGCAGACAGGACGGCGAGATTCGCCTCGGCCGTGTGGTAATCGGACGATCCCGCCCGGGCATGGTCGGCGTGGGCGTGCGTGATGATTGCCCGTTCCACGGGCCTGAGCGGATCGATCCAGAAGCCGCCGGCCTGGCAGTACAGGCCGCCGGCGTTGGGCTGAAGCAGTGGGGCGTTCGTCACGCCGACCAGTCTGGCCGCCCGACCGTCAATTTTTCCTGAGGATGCGTGCCGGGCAGGCGACTCCTACAGCGGCTCGTACTCGAACTTCTGCGCCCCGATCGTGGCCTCGGCCATCAGGCCGGACTTGGTCATGATGAACACCGCCACGCCCTTGTCGTAGCTGGTGCTGGCCGCCTTTCCGGCCGTGGCCGCGACGGCCGTGGCCTGGGCCGAGAACTCGAAGTTACCGCGCTGGAACGTCTTCAGCGCCGCGTCGTCCTGGAAGAAGATGATCTGGGCGAAGTTCTGCACGCCGATCTGCGCGCCGAACGTGGCCTGCGTGATCGTGGCCGTGCCGATCGGCTCGCCGCGCTCGAAGACGACGCCGCGGCCGTAAGAGCCACCGACCCCGAGACCGCCCTTGCCGACGTTCGGGAAAACGACGTAGCCGTGGGCGTGGTTGACCCAGTCCTGCAGGCCCGGGTCGCGGTCGACGAAGCGAACGACGGAGGCGCGGGCGTCGGCGATCAGAACGTTGTCGGAAGGCGTGCTGGCGCACCCGGCCGCCAGCGTCGCGATCATCAGGGTCGCGACGACCGTCGCGATTCGGAATCGTCGTGCTGCTTCGAGTTTCGTCATCGTACGGGTCCTCGCGAAGGGGGTTGTTCAAGCATCAGATTGTATTCGCCCGTGCCGGTTCCATGGCTTCATCGGGAAACTGCAGGCTCGCCAGCCGGCGATAGAGGTCGGACCGCTGCATCAGTTCGTCGTGGCTGCCCTGCGCAGCCAGTTCGCCGTGCTCGATGACGAGGATCCGATCGGCACGGCGGACCGTCGCGAGCCGGTGCGCGATGACCAGCACGGTCCGATCGCGGCTGGCCTCGTCGATGGCCTGCTGCACCAGCCGCTCGCTCTCGGCATCGAGGCTGGCCGTGGCCTCGTCGAGCAGCAGCATGCTGGGCGTCTTGATCAGTGCCCGCGCAATCGCCAGGCGTTGGCGCTGGCCGCCCGACAGCCGGATGCCACGCTCGCCGAGAAACGCGTCGTAGCCCTGCGGCAGCGCGCGGATGAACTCGTGCGCCTGGGCCAGACGCGCCGCGCGCTCGACTTCCGTCTCGGCGGCCTCGGGCCGGCCGTACCGGACGTTGTCGGTGGCCGAACCGGAAAACAGTGCGATGTCCTGCGACACCAGCCCGAGCGAGGCGCGCAGCTCGACCGGATCGAATTCCCGGATATCGCGGCCGTTGATCCGAACGCTGCCCGAATCGGGATCGTAGAAGCGCTGTATGAGCTTGAACACCGTGCTCTTGCCGCCGCCCGAGGGGCCAACCAGCGCGACGGTCTCGCCCGGCTCGACGTCGAACGACAGATCGCGCAGCACGGGCTCGTCGGGCCGCGACGGATAGGCGAACGAGACCTCCCGGAACTCGAGCCCCACCGGGCCGTCGGGAAACCGCGCCGGGCGCTGCGGGATCTCCAGCCGGTTCTCGGCAGTCATCAGTTCGGCGAGGCGCTCCATCGCACCGGCCGCGCGCTGCACGCCGCCCCAGACTTCGCTCAACGACGCCGTCGATCCGGCCGCCAGCAAGGCATAGAGCACGAACTGGCTGAGCTGACCCGGACTCAACCGGTTGTCCAGCACCGCGTGCGCGCCCAGCCACAGCACGAACGTCACCGCGCCGAACGTCAGCACGATGACGAGCACGATCAGGATGGTCGTGGCGAAGATCCGGCGCCGCTGCGCCTGGAACGCATCCTCGACCTGCGAAGTGAAACGCTCGGCCTCGCGCTGCTCCTGGGCGAACGATTGCACGGTGGACACCGCGTTGATCGTCTCGTCGCCGTGGGCCGAGAAATCCGCGACCCGGTCCTGCGCATCGCGCGAGAGGCGGCGGACCCACCGCCCCAGCACCGCTACCGGCAGCATGACCAGCAGGATCATCAATCCGATGACGCCGGCCAGCGAGGGCGCGGTGACGACGAGCAGGATGGCGCTGCCGATCAGCATGATCAGGTTGCGAACGGCGACCGATGCGCTCGACCCGATCAGCGATTCGACCAGCGTCGTGTCGGTGTTGAGACGCGACAGCACCTCGCCGGTGCGCGTCGTGGCGAAGAACTCCGGCTCCATCCGGATGACGCGGGCGTAGACGTCGCGCCGGAGGTCCGTGACGATGCGCTGGCCCAGCCAAGAGACCCAGTAGAACCGGAGTCCGCCGGCAACGGCCATCAGCGTGGCGGCGCCGAACAACAGCCAGAACCATCGGTTGATGGTCTCCGGGTCGTCGGCCAGGAAGCCCTTGTCGATGACCTGGCCTACGGCAGCCGGGATGGCCATGGTTCCGGCCGCGGCCAGCGTCAGGAAAAGGCCGATGAGGCCGAGCTGGAACCGGTAGCGGCGAATATAGGGTTTCAGCGCCTTCAGCGAGATGACGTTCCGGCTGGGCGCTCGGTCGTCGGACTGTTTCGTCTCTGTCATGGGGCGCTATTCTACGGGGAATGCGGGGATGCGCCGTCGCCACGCGCCACGGCGTTCGGCTTAGGCGCAGGGACCGGATCAGGCCCGAGCGCGCGCCAGCCGACGCTCGTGGCGCAGGCGGTGCCAGCTGCTCGCGGTATAGATGGCCAGCGCCGACCAGATCGCCGCGAACGCGACGCCGTGATCGAACGTGAACGGCTCGCGGAACAGGAACACCGCGAGGCAGAACGAGATCGACGGCGCGAGATACTGCATCAGCCCGACCGTGATCAGCGGAAGACCACGCGCCGCTGTCGCGAACAGCACAAGCGGGATCACGGTGACCAGCCCGGTTCCGACGATCAGCAGGTCGTGGCCGAGCCCGAGCTTTCCGAAGACGAGGCCGCCGTGCCCCGCGCCCCACGCCAGCCAGGCCAGAGCCACCGGCATCATCATCAGCGTTTCCCAGAACAGCCCGACCATCGGACCGACGTCGGTAAGCTTGCGCACCAACCCGTAGAACCCGAAGCTGAACGCCAGCGCCAACGCCAGCCATGGCGGCTCGCCGACGCGCACGGTGAGGTAAACGGTTCCCGCGGCCGCCAGCGCGACGGCGATCCGCTGGGCACCGATCATCGGCTCACGCAACACGATGCTGCCCAGAAGCACGCTGACCAACGGGTTGATGAAGTAGCCCAGGCTGGTCGACAGGATGCGGTCGGTGTTGACGGCGTAGACGAACACCAGCCAGTTGACCGCCACCAGCGCACCGCTGAGCAGAAGTGCGGCCGCCACGCGGCGGCTGATCGCGACGTGGGCCAGCACCGCGCGCCGGTGCCGGATCAGCAGCCACGCGGCGAGGAACGCGACGGCCCAGCAGACCCGGTGGGCGATGACCTCGTCGGACCCGACCCGCCCCAGCAGCTTCCAGTACAGCGGGGCGTGCCCCCAGAACACGAACGCGCCGAGGCCGGCTGCCAGCGCGCTGCGCGTGTTCGGAAGCGGCCTGCTCGCGCCGACGTTGCTCAAACCACCCCGTCCCGCGCCGGTTCGGCCCGGAAGGTCGTCATCGGCATTCGACCTTCGACCTCCGACCTCAGCGGCCGCCGCCGTCGTCGCTCTCGGCGGGTTCTTCTTCGCCCCGGGCGCGCTCCTGGAGAAAATCCATCACGCGGCGCCCGGCCTCGTCCTTGAGCGCCTCGCCCACGTCGGGCACGAGCCGGGGTTGGGTCAGCGTTCCCTCCAGCGCGATCGGGACGTTGCTCAGGCGATCGCGATCGAAGCGGATCTGCCCGTCCAGCGCGAGGTCCGCGAGACCCAGGCGGACATCGCCGGTGATCCCGATCGCTTCGCCGATCAGCTGGAGACCGGGCAGTCGGATCGTGCCCTCGGAGACCTGCAGCGTGCCGACGAGCGATTCGAATTCGGTTTCGCCGCCGACGCCGGAGCGCACCGCCTGGGGGATGTTCCGGGCCGCCAGCCCCTCGACCATGCCGTCGAGATTCAGGCCCTTGATGCTGCCGTCGCGGAAATCGTAATCGCCGGAGCCGTTCAGCGAGCGAAGCAGCGAGGCGGGATCCAGACCCCGGCCGTCCAGCTCCAGCGCCAGGCTGCCCGACCCCGTGAGGAACCGGCCCAGACCCCACGGCTCGAGAGCCCTTGCCAGGCTTTCGAGATCGAACGAAGGCGACAACGTCACGCGCGGCGGTTCGGCATTCAGGTCGATGTTCGCGGTCGCGTCGATGCGCCCGCCGTCGAGTTCCGCGTCCAGCGGATCCACGACGACGATTCCGTTCTCGGCCACGACCCTGGCGTCGACGGACTTGAGCGTCAGTCCCGACGCGCGCATCGCCTCCAGCGCCAGCCTTGCGTCCAGGTCGACGTCGCGAAGCAGCAGCAACGGCGACTCGGCGGCTTCACCGCCGCCCTTTGTCGGGGCCGAATCCGAGTCATCGCCTGCGGGGGATGCGGCCGGCATCAGCGCATCGAGATCCAGCATGGCGCCTTCCAGCGATGCTTCGATCTTCGGCCGCTCTCCGTCGATGAACGAAAACGCCGTCGTGAACCGGTCCTCGCCCAGTTCCAGCCGGCCGTCGCTGAAACTGGCCCTGAGCGGAGGCCCGGGCCGGACCTCGGCGCTACCCGACAGCGCCATGTCGACGCCGGCCAGGTCGGCCTCCAGTTCCAGTCGCGAGATCTGCACGGGGCCGGGCCCGTACGGCACCGTCACCTCGCCCTGGAGGTCGATGTCGCTGATGACGGGCGGATCGCCGAGACTTCCCTGGAACTCGAACGCCGTCGGCTCGCCGTACCGGAACGAATCCACGTTCAGCGTATCGACGACGAATACCTGCCTGGAATCGGTGGCCGCATCGGTGACGACCAGACGGATGTTGCGGAGAGATATCTGCTCGGTGGAGATCGCGGGCGGCTCGCCGGTCGGGGCCTCGGCCGGCTCCGAGCCCGTCAGTCCGGCCAGTGAGCTCGTCCCCCCTGCGTCGGTATGCAGATTGACCTGAGCCTGCTCCAGCGCGATGTCTCCGGTTTCGACGTTGCCGGAGATCAGCGGCAGCAGCGCGACCGACATCCGGAACGAATCGGCCGTGAACAGTTCCGGTCCGGTGTAGTCCGGCGGGCCGGAAAGCTGGACGTCCCGGGCGACGATCGAAATGCCGGGAAAGACGTCGAGTGACAGCTCGCCGTCGATGGTCAGTTCGCGGCCGGTCTGCTCGCGGACCTGCTCGGTGGCGATCTGCTTGAGCCTTTCCTCGTCGAAATACAGGATCAGCGTGGCCCAGAGGCCGAGAATGATGACGACGACGGCGGCGAGAAAGATCAGCAGTGCGCGCATGAGGCGGCTCCGAATCGACTGACCCGCATTGTAGCGCCCCGTGGCACGGGGCCGCGCCGTCGATCAGGTCAGCATCTCGCGCGCCTTGCCCAGGGCGTGGATGAACGTGTCGATTTCGGACGTGGTGTTGTACGCGCCGAAGGAGATGCGCGCGGTCGCCGGGACGTCGAAGAAGCGCATCACCGGCATCGCGCAATGATGGCCGGTGCGAAGCGCCACGCCGTAATGGTCGACGATGGTTCCGATGTCGTTGGGATGCACGCCTTCGAGCGTGAACGAAACGACGGGGCCCTTGTGCTCGGCGGTGCCTATGATCGTAAGGCCGTCGACGGCCTGCATGCGTTCGGTGGCGTGGCTCAGCAATTCAGCTTCGTGACGCGCGATGGCCTCGATACCCGTGCGCTGCAGGAATTCGAATGCCGCGCCCATCCCGATCGCTCCGGCGATGTTGGGCGTGCCGGCCTCGAACTTGTGCGGGAGTTCGTTGAACGTCGTACCGCCGTCGAAGCTGACCCGAGAGATCATCTCCCCGCCACCCTGCCACGGCGGCATCGCGTCGAGCAGCGCCTCGCGGCCGTACAGCGCGCCGATCCCGGTCGGGCCATACATCTTGTGGGCCGACATGCAATAGAAATCGCAGCCAAGCGACTGGACGTCCACGGCCACGTGCGGGATGGCCTGGGCGCCGTCGACCAGCGTCGTTACCCCCCGCTCCCGTGCGATCCTGCAGACTTCGGCGACGGGATTGACCGTACCCAGCGCGTTGGAGACGTGGACGATGCCGATCAGTCGGGTGCGCTCGGTTATCAGGTCCTTTAGATCGTCGACCAGCAGTTCGCCGCGTCGGTTGATCGGTGCGACGCGAAGCACCGCGCCGGTCTGTTCGCAGAGCAGCTGCCACGGCACGATGTTCGAGTGGTGCTCCATGTGCGTGACCAGGATTTCGTCGCCCTCGGCCAGCCGCGGACGAAGATAGGACTGGGCGACGAGGTTGATCGCCTCGGTCGTGCCCCTGGTGAACACGATCTCGCGCTCGCTGGTCGCATTGAGGTGATCGCGCACCGTCATCCTCGCCTGCTCGAACGCCTCCGAGGCCTCGACGCTGAGTTGGTGAACGCCGCGATGCACGTTGGCGTTGTGGTTGGCGTAGAAATCGGAAACCGCATCGATCACGCACTGCGGTCGCTGTGCGGTTGCGGCGCTGTCCAGGTAGACCAGCGGCTTCCCGTGGACCTCGCGACGGAGCACGGGGAACTGATCGCGCAGCGCGTCGACATCCAGCGTGCCGGCCATCCGCTGTTCGGTAGCTGCAACCGTCGTCATAGGTTCGCCTCCAGTCGTTCCAGCAGCCAGTCCTTGATCTCGCCGCCTTCCAGGCCGTCGAACACGGCCGCCGCGAAGCCGTACTTGAGCAATGCGGTGGCCTGCGCGTCGTCCAGCCCGCGCGATCGCAGGTAGAACCGTGCCTGGTCGTCGAGCTGCCCGACGGTCGCGCCGTGGCTGGCCGTGACATCCTCGGCGTGGATCTCGAGTTCAGGCTTGGTGTTGATGCGCGCGTTCTCGCTCAGCAGCAGGTTCCCGGTGTTCATCTCCGAGTGACTGTCGTCGGCGCCGGGAACGATCAGGATCCTGCCGTTGAATACGCCGTTGGCGTGATCGTCGGCCAGCATCCGGAAATCCTCCCGGCTGAGGGTCCCGCCCACGCGGTGTTCGATCGCGGTGTGGTAATCGACCAGGTCCCGGCCGTCGAGAACGCCCACGCCGGCCAGCGTCGCGCCGGCGCCGGCATGGTCCAGTCGCGCGATCAGGTCCTGGCGCGTCAGCCGACCGCCGCCGTCGAGCACGAACGCCCGGTATTCCGAGCCGCTTCCCAGCCGGGCCGAGGTGCGCTGGATGACGGCCGTTTCCGACGATCGGCGTTCCAGCGCGTGGATCAGTCGCGCGTCCTTTCGCAATGCAATGTCGAATACCAGGTTGACCAGGCCGGCGCCGCCGAACTGCTGGGTTTCGACCAGCGTCAGTGCACTGCCCTCACCGAGTTCGAGCCGGAGACGCGGATGCGCGGCCACATCGAAATCGTCGTCGCTGGTGCTTGCCAGCAGCAGCGGTTGCGCGATCGTACCTTCGACGCACAGCGTCCAGCCGCGAGCGAACCGGGCGAGATTCAGCCACGCGAATGCATCGTGCGGGCCGTTTTCCTGCAGGCCTTCGGTATCGACGTCGTCGGGCGTCATCGGACGCAGCGTGACGCCATCCGGAAGCCGGCACAGGTCCGGATCGATCCTTCCGTTGTGCAGGTGGATTACGCCTGCCTCGAACGGCACCCGCGGCGCGTCGGGCCGGTCTCCGGAGGCGGACGTATCCGACGCGAACTCGCGCTTCTCCAGCAACGTCAGCGGCAGGTATTTCCAGTTCTCGGTTTTCCGGTGCGGAAACCCGTGCTGCATCAGGACCTTGCGCGCCTTCCTGCGAAGCGGCTCGAAGTCGGAATCGTCCATCGATGGAGATTCCGGAAGAAGCTTGTCGATGAGTGCCGACATCGGCGATCAGGCCTCCGCGCGGTCGAGGAACGCGTAGCCTTCGCGCTCCAGCCGGTGGGCCAGCGTCCGGTCCCCGCTTTCGACGATCCGGCCCTCGGACAGCACGTGGACGTGATCGGGCACGAGGTATTCGAGCAGTCGCTGGTAGTGCGTGATGACGATGAACGAGCGGTTCTCGTCGCGCAGCCGGTTGACGCCTTCGGCCACCAGCTTCAGCGCGTCGATGTCGAGCCCCGAGTCGGTTTCGTCGAGGATCGCCAGCTTCGGTTGAAGAACCGCCATCTGCACGATCTCGTTGCGCTTCTTCTCGCCGCCGGAAAAACCTTCGTTGACGGCGCGCTTGAGAAGCGACTCGTCCATCTTCAGTGCTTTTAGCTGCTCGCGCACGGTCTTGAGAAAGCCCATGGAATCGACCTCCTCCTCGCCGCGACCCTTGCGCTGCGCGTTCAGTGCCGCGCGCAGGAAATAGGCGTTGTTGACACCCGGAATTTCCACCGGGTACTGCAGCGCAAGGAACAGCCCGGCGGTGGCACGCTCCTCGACATCGAGGTCGAGCAGGTCCTGGCCGTCGAACTCGACCGAGCCCTGCGTGACCTCGTAGCCGTCGCGTCCGGCCAGCGCATAACCCAGCGTTGACTTGCCCGACCCGTTCGGGCCCATGACGGCATGCAACTCGCCGGCGCCGACCTCGAGGTCCAGCCCCTGGATGATTTCTTCGCCGCCGACGGAAACGTGGAGGTTCTTGATGTTCAACATTGGCATACTATCCAGTCTGTTTTCGGCGTCACGCGCCGGTATAAAGCTATGGTTCGGCTTCCGGTTTGAATCGATCTAAGATCGAGGTTTAAGGTTTAAGGTTTCCTGACTAGTGTCGTGTCTCAGCACATCTGCCAATGGATCACAGTGAAGAACGAACACCTTGAATCACCCCCTCCCACCCCCTCCCCGGCGAGCGGGGGTGGGCCGGGGTGGGGGCTGAACGGCCTTGATGCCAAGCGTACTGAGACACGACATCACTCAGGTAAGGTTTAGGGTTTGAGGAAAAGCGATTTGGGTTCGATTCACTGACCCGTATTGTTCCAACGGTATTTCCCGGTGCTGCTTCGGTTTTCCTTCAACCTTCAACCTTAAACCCTGAACCTCAAGGCTCAGCCTTGACTCCAAACCTCCAAACCTGCTTTTCATCCCACCGCACCTTCCAGCGAGATTTCGAGCAACGCCTTGGCTTCTACGGCGAATTCCATCGGCAGTTCCTTGAAGACTTCCTTGCAGAACCCGTCGACGATCAGCGCGACGGCCTCTTCCTCGTCCAGGCCGCGCGACTGGCAGTAGAACAGCTGGTCTTCGCCGATGCGCGAGGTCGTCGCCTCGTGTTCGATCTTGGCGTTCGGATTGGCCGACTCGATGTACGGGAACGTATGCGCGCCGCAGGTCTTGCCGATCAGCAGGCTGTCGCACTGCGTGTAGTTGCGCGCGTTGTTCGCCTTCTTCGCCACGCGGACCAGGCCGCGGTAGCTGTTGGAACTCTTCCCGGCCGAGATGCCCTTGGAGATGATCTTGCTCGTCGTGTCCTTGCCCAGGTGGATCATTTTCGTGCCGGTGTCGGCCTGCTGATGGTTGTGCGTCAGCGCCACCGAGTAGAACTCCCCGGCCGAACGATCTCCGCGCAGCACGCACGACGGGTACTTCCACGTGATCGCCGAGCCGGTCTCGACCTGCGTCCACGAGATCCGGGAATCGTCGCCGCGGCAGTCGCCGCGTTTGGTCACGAAGTTGTAGATGCCACCCTTGCCGTTCTCGTCGCCGGGATACCAGTTCTGCACCGTCGAGTACTTGATCTTCGCGCGCTCCTGGGCGACCAGTTCCACGACCGCGGCGTGGAGCTGGTTCTCGTCGCGCATGGGCGCCGTGCAACCCTCCAGGTAGCTGACCTCCGAGCCCGGCTCGGCGACGATCAATGTGCGCTCGAACTGGCCGGTGTCGCGGGCGTTGATCCGGAAATACGTCGACAGCTCCATCGGGCAGCGGGTATCGCGCGGGATGTAGACGAAGGAACCGTCGGAGAACACCGCCGAGTTCAGGCAGGCGAAGTAGTTGTCGCGGTACGGGACGACCGAACCGAGGTGTTCGCGCACCAGGTCGGGATGGTTCTGCACGGCCTCGGAGAACGAGCAGAAGATGACGCCGGCTTCTTCGAGCTCCTTCTGGAACGTCGTGCCGACGGATACGGAGTCGAAGACCGCATCGACCGCCACGCCGGCCAGCCGCTCGCGCTCGTGCAGCGGAACCCCGAGCTTGTCGAAGGTCTCCAGCAGCTTCGGGTCGACCTCGTCGAGGTTCTTGGGCCGGTCCTTCTGCTTGGGCGCGGCGTAATAGTGGATCTTCTGGAAGTCGATGCCCGGCACGTCGAGCTTGGCCCAGTTCGGGCCGGTCATCGTCTGCCAGTGATGGAACGCCTTCAAACGCCATTCCAGCATCCACGCCGGCTCGTTCTTCTTCGCCGAGATCATCGCGATGACCTCTTCGTCGAGGCCCGCCCCGACGGTTTCGGATTCGATGTCGGTGTAGAAGCCCGCCTTGTAGCGGCTCTGGATCAGCTGTTCGACTTGCTGCTGCGTTTCGCTCATGGCTTATTCCGTTCGCGACATTCGGTCGCGGTGTTCAGTTGCCGGGCTTGGGTGCCGGATCGGCACGGGTGACCAGCCGCAGCGCAACGCTGCGCGGCGCGGCGAGGTCGGCCAGCGTCAATGATTCCAGCGCGTTCTCGACGGTCTCGCCGATGCGCTGCCAGTTGCCCTTGAGGTCGCAATCGTGCTCGCGTGCGCACAGGCCGGGCTCCAGCCCGCATTCCGTCAGCGCGATCGGACCCTCCATCGCGCGGATGATCGCGGCGACGGAAACGGCCTCCGGCGCGCAACAGAGGCGATATCCGCCGTTGACGCCGCGCACCGAGTCGATCAGCCCGTCGCGGGCCAGCGTCTTCAGCACCTTGGCCACGGTCGGCGGTTCCAGGCGCGTTGCCTCGGCCACCTGAGAGGCCGACCAGCATTCGCCCGGATGGTGGGCCAACTCGGCCATGACCACCGTGGCGTAATCCGTCAGCTTGCCGATTCTGAGCATCGCGACTCCGTGCCAACCCTGTCCCGAAGAGATGGTGCAGTACTGGCGTGAAAACAAGACCAAATTGGTATTGATTCTACCTCAAAGCGATCGGCGACGCGACCGGCACGGGTTTCGGCACAATGCGCGGATGAATGACGAACACGGCGAACACGACGAACGGGCGCGGGCCGCGCGGGAATGGGCCGCCTCGCGGACGGGCTGGCATGATGCCGCCTTCGAACCGGCCTCCAGCGATGCGAGCTTCCGCCGCTATTTCCGGATCCGCCGCGGTGAGGAATCGCGAATCGTCATGGATGCTCCACCGGAGCGCGAAGCGCCGGAGCCGTTCATCGACATCGCATCGCGCCTGGACTCGGCGGGCCTGAACGTACCGGGGGTACTGGCGCGCGATCTCGAGCGCGGCTTCCTGCTGCTCACCGACCTCGGAAACCGGCCCTGGCACCGCGTCCTCGACGAGGACAACGCCGATGCAATGTTCTCAGACGCACTCGCGGCGCTGGTGCGGATGCAGACGCACGCCGACGCCGGCGGACTCGGCGAATACGATGCCGCCCGGCTGCTCTCGGAACTGGAACTGTTCCCGCAGTGGTTCCTCGGCCGGCACTGGCGCGTGGAGCCCACCGACGGCGAACTGGACGACTGGGAGATGGTCTGCATGACCCTGATCCGGTGGGCGCTGGACCAGCCGCGGGTGTTCTGTCACCGCGATTTCATGCCGCGCAACCTGATGCTGTGCGATCCCAACCCCGGCATCCTCGATTTCCAGGACGCGCTGTCGGGCCCGATCGCCTACGATCCGGTCTGCCTGTTCCGCGACGCGTTCCTGAGCTGGCCGCCCGACAAGGTGGACGGATGGCTGGAGGACTACCGGCTCAAGGCCGGGGACGCCGGTCTGCCGGTGCCGGGAGATCCCGGCCTGTGGCTGCGAACCTGCGACCTGATGGGCGCGCAGCGACACCTCAAGGTGCTCGGCATCTTCGCCAGAATCCACCATCGCGACGGCAAGCCCGGCTACATCGACGACGAGCCGCGCTTCTTCGCCTACCTGGCCGCGGCGATCGCCCGCAACCCGGAGCTGGCCGTGCTGGGCCGGCTGCTTACCGGCTGGTGGGCCCGCGCCCGCGTGGCGGACTGAGTCGGTTCGGCTCGGCCCCGTCCGCCGGCGCTTCCGATGCGGCAGGCGCCGGGCCCGTATCGCGCAGTGCCTCCCGGCGCCGCTTGCGCTCTTCCAGCGCCTCGCTGCGGGCATCCTTCAACTCGCCGAACAGCGATGCCGTGCGCGACCGGAACGCCTCGACGGATTCCGGCTCGACCACCAGAAGCTCCGGTGGCAGGAATGCCTGGCGCAGCGGGAACGACTGCGAATCGATGAATCGCCGCATCGAGTCCTCGGGAAGATGGTCGACGCCGAACCATACGAGCACGACGACGGCGCTGATCCAGGTACGCCGCAGCAGCGGAATGTGGAAGGCCAGGTAGAGGATGCTCCAGAAATACACGAACAGCAGCACATAGGCGCGTGCTTCCTCGGCCGCCGCGAGCACCTGATACGCCCGGTCGCCGGCGTTGAACACGGCCAGGGTGTGCGCGAAATCGAGCACGGAAGCGGCAAGAAACAGCAGTATGAGCAGGCTGAGGTGCGCCAGGAAATTGCCGCCGCGCCGGAACAGCACCGAGAGGAAATACACCCCCACGGCCAGCCCGGTGAACAGCAGCGTTTCTCCGAGATTCCGCTCCACGATCATGCTCCAGCGGAACTCGCCGATCGTCGACAGCCACGTCTCGAGCACCTTGGCGACCACGTACAGCAGCGCGAGCATCACCGTCACCTGGGGCTTGCCCAGCCACAGCAGGAATACTTCCGACATCCGGATCCGCACGGCCGGGGCGACCGGATGGTCGGCCCGGAAGATCCGGATCCGGCTGCGTCCGACCAGGAAGATCTCGCCGCTGCGCACATCGGCGCTGGCCACGTGCTGCTTGTGACGCGGCCTGCGGATCCCGTTGACGCTGCCGGCGTCCTCGATGCGGATCTCGTCGGCGTCGTCGTCGGCAATCAGCCTGGCGTGATGCGCGTCGACGTGCTCGTCGGCCAGGATGATGTCGTTGTCGAGAGCGCGGCCCAGCGTCACCGTGGGCTGGTCGAACTTCTGTCGCTCGAGGACGTTGTTGGTCGTTCCCAACTGCTCGACGATCACTTCCATTCCAGTGCTCCGAGCATTCGTTCGTGGAAGGCCATCGCGCTATCCCGGTCGATGCCGGCCAGCGTGTAGTGCACGTGCAGGCCTTCCGAACCGTTCATCAGCGCCCTGGCGACGAAGAGCACGTCGTAGAGCCCCGGGTAGTCGAGGTAGGCGCGCAGACAGTAACTCGCCTTGAAGGCCACCGGCTCCAGGTTCGGGTACTCGACCCAGTCCTCGCGTCACTCGAACTCGGTGACGTCGTCGTCACCGGTGCGGTTGAACGGAAGGAACGAGTTCTGCTCGAACACGTTGGCGAACTGGAACTCGTTCAGCGTTTCACTGGAATACCAGCCGAAGATCATTTCCAGCGGACCGGTGTCCAGGCTCCTGGACAGGTAGATCCGGTCGTTGAGCGTGCAGTTGGAATGACTTTCCAGCCAGGGCGTCCCGCTCTCGGCGTCGCTGCCGCCGCCGCTGCAGGTCACCCACGGCCGGATCTCGCGGGGAATCATCATCGGCCCGAACGGCTCGGGCGACCAGTCCCCGGCCAGGAGTTCGTCGACCATGCCGGCCTGGTGCTCGATGATCCGTTCCACGACCCTGTCCCGCATTGCCTCCAGCGTCTCCGGCTGTTCGGGCGCACCGTCCATGAGTCGCACGAGTTCCGTGACCGGCACCAGGAAGCTGACCGAATTGCCCGCCCCGGCCACGTTGATGCCGATGACCCGACCCTGCTGATCCACGGCCGGGCCTCCGGACATGCCCGGATTCAGCGCGCCGGTGAAGTGAATGTTCTTGCGGTACTGGTTCTCGAGCAGACCGTTGTAGGTGCCGGGCACGATGCTGATGCCGATGTCGTACGGGTTGCCCAGCGCGAGCACCGTGGAGCCCATCGCAGGCATGGACCCGGCGAGTTCGAACACCGCGTCCGCGTCGATGGCCGGCGTGGTCTCGACGGCGCGGACCAGCGACAGGTCGTGGACGACGTCGACCGCGACGACGTCCAGCTTCCCGGTCCGGCCGGTGGAATCCCGGAAGCGCAGCGAGTAGCGTTCCGGATCGAGAACGTATTCGCTGACGACGTGGTAGTTCGTGGCCATCACGCTCCCGTCGACCAGGAACGCACTGCCCTGGGCGTTCTTGTTGTTGCTCACCCGGTCCACGACCTCGACCGTGAACAGACCCGGCCGCAGCGACTCGAACAGCTCGCTGTACTCTGCCGGCTGTGCCGGTGCGAAGTCGGTCGACGCGGCGATGGCGACGAGCGTGATGACGGACAACAGGCGTTTCATGTATCGAGCATTCTCCGGACCGCGACGGGCAGCGTAACCGAGACGATGGCACGAGTCATGGACGCGGCGAACGTCCGCCCCGGACCGTTTCGGGCGTCGGAACGTTACATTAGCGGTTTGAACCCGATGCGAACAGACAGTTCATGCGCGCGATGATCCTGGCCGCCGGACGCGGCGAAAGAATGCGCCCGCTGACCGACGATACGCCCAAGCCGCTTCTGCCGGCCGGCGGCAAAGCGCTGATCGTCCGCCAGATCGAGCGCCTGCGCGATGCCGGCATCGAGCGGTTGGTGGTCAACGTCGCCTGGCGAGCCGAACGGATCGAACGCGCGCTGGGCGACGGCGCCGCGTTCGGCGTGCGGATCCGATACTCGCGCGAACCCGAAGGCGCTCTCGAAACCGCCGGCGGTATTCGGCGTGCCCTGCCCTTGCTCGGCGACGACCCCTTCGTCGTGATCAACAGCGATATCCATTGCGATTTCCCGATCGCCCGGTTGGTCGATCGGGAGCCGGCGGGCCATGCGCACCTGGTTCTCGTCGACAACCCGTCGCATCATGCAAAGGGCGACTTTGCGCTATCCGATGGCCGGGTGGTCGCCCGGGGCGGCCCTCGGTTCACCTACAGCGGCATCGGACTGTTCCGTGCCGAGATGTTCGCCGCGCTGAGGCCGGGCTTTCGCGCCCTGCGCCCCGTGCTCGAGGAATCGATCGCCGCCGGTCGCGTGTCCGGCGAGCACTACGCCGGCACCTGGCTGGATATCGGCACGCCGGAGCGCCTGGCGGAACTGGACCGGCTGCTCGCCCGCCGGGCGTCGCGTTAGCCGGGTCCGAATTCTTCACCGACCCGCGGTCTTTTTTGACGCTACACTCGACGTAAAGCCAATCAAGGCGCATGCGGAGCTTCGATCCGCCTTGCCGGCGGCACCTCGATCCCGGTCGCACAAGTGACCAGGAGACGTCCCCGCCCACATCGCGGGGAGAACCGAACACCAGAACACCTCAAGGAGCACGCGAATGAAGTTAGGTGCACCGAAGGAGACCGTAGCGGGCGAAGCACGGGTCGCGTTGACACCCGAGAGCGCAGGCAGGCTCCAGAAGCTGGGCTACGAATGCATCGTCGAATCGGGGGCCGGCACGGCCGCGTCGTTCACCGACGAGGCTTACCGTGCCGCCGGCGTCGAGGTGGTTGGCTCGGCGTCCGATCTCTGGAATAACGCCGACGTCATCGTCAAGGTCCGAGAGCCGTCGGTCGACGAGATCGACGCGGCCCCGGACGGCAAGATCCTCATCGGCTTCGTCTGGCCGGCGTCCAACGAGGAACTGCTCGAGCGGATGAGGGCGAAGAACATGACCGTGCTGGCCATGGACATGGTGCCGCGCATCAGCCGGGCGCAGAAGATGGACGCGCTGTCGTCGATGGCCAACATCGCCGGCTACCGGGCGGTGATCGAGGCAGGCAACAACTTCGGCCGCTTCTTCATGGGCCAGATGACCGCGGCCGGCAAGGTCCCGCCGGCGAAGGTGCTGGTCGTCGGCGCCGGCGTCGCCGGTCTGGCGGCGATCGGCGCCTCGGTGGCGCTGGGGGCCATCACACTGGCCTTCGACGTGCGGCCGGAAGTGGCCGAGCAGATCGAGTCGATGGGCGCCGACTTCGTCTTTCTCGATTTCGATGAAGAACTCACGGACGGTGCGGATACCGGCGGCTACGCGGCGCCGTCAAGCCCCGAGTTCCGCGAGAAACAGCTGGAGAGATTCCGGGCGCTGGCGCCGGAGGTCGATATCGTGATCACCACCGCGCTGATCCCGAACCGCCCGGCGCCGGAACTCTGGACCGAAGACATGGTGCAGGCGATGAAGCCCGGATCCGTGATCGTCGACCTGGCAGCCGAGCGCGGCGGCAACTGTACCTTGACCCGGGCCGACGAGAGGATCGTGACGGACAACGACGTCACGATCATCGGCTACACCGACTTCCCGAGCCGCATGGCCACCCAGTCGTCCCATCTCTACGCGACCAACATCCGGCACATGCTCGACGACCTCACGCCGGAGAAGGACGGTACACCGGTCATCGACATGGAAGACGACGTGATCCGCGGCGCGCTGGTCACGCACGACGGCGAGATCACCTGGCCGCCGCCGGCACCGAAGGTCAAGGCGATTGCCGCCGCCGCTCCGAAGAAGAAGGAACCGGAGGAAACCGCCGAACAGAAGGCGGCCCGCGAAGCCGCCGCGCTGAAGAAATCGCTGAATCGTACCGGGCTGATGCTGGCCATCGGCGGCCTGCTCTGCCTGGGGCTGGGTACCGTCGCCCCGCCGAGCTTCATGCAGCACTTCATCGTCTTCGTGCTGTCGGTGTTCGTCGGCTATCACGTGATCTGGGGCGTGGCGCACTCGCTACACACGCCTCTGATGGCGATCACCAACGCGATCTCCTCGATCATCATCGTAGGGGCGTTGCTGCAGGTGGTCTCGGGCAGCAGCGCTGTCATGATCCTGGCCGCGGCGTCGATATTGATGGCCTCGATCAACATCTTCGGCGGGTTCCTGGTGACCCGCCGCATGCTCGCCATGTTCCAGAGGAGCTGAGGAGACGATGATGAGCGAAGGTCTGATCACGGCCGCCTACGTGGTGGCAGCCGTTCTCTTCATTCTCGCGCTCGGCGGGCTGTCGAACCAGGAGAAAGCCAAGCGCGCCATCTGGTACGGCATCGTCGGCATGGCGCTGGCGGTGGCCGCGACGATCGGCACGCCCGGCGTCGGCCAGTACGGCCTGATCGCGGCAATGGTCGTCATCGGCGGAGTCGTCGGCTGGATGGTGGCCAAGCGGGTGCAGATGACGCAGATGCCCGAACTGGTCGCCGGCTTTCACAGCCTCGTCGGACTCGCCGCCGTGTTCATCGGCATCAACGCCGATCTCGAAATGAATACAGCCCTGGCGGCGAAGGAGGCCGGCACGGTCGGCCAACTGGCGGGCTTCGCCGCGACCATCGCGAAGAAGACGGCGGTCGAACTGAGCATTCTCAAGGTCGAGCTGTTCCTCGGTATCCTGATCGGCGCGATCACGTTTACCGGATCGATCGTCGCCTACGGCAAGCTGTCCGGGAAACTCAGCTCGGCGGCGCTGACGTTGCCGGGCCGCCACGCCCTGAATCTGGTCGCGTTGATCGCCTGCTTCGTGCTCGGCTATCTCTACCTCGGGGGCGCCGGACTGTGGACGATGATCGCCGTCGCCGTGATCGCCGGGCTGATCGGCAGTCACCTGATCCTGGCGATCGGCGGGGCCGACATGCCGGTCGTCGTCTCGATGC
>JBPRGD010000309.1:0-47601 GCA_051428125.1 Candidatus Wenzhouxiangella sp. M2_3B_020 | reverse complement strand
CCTACGAGGCCGATTCGAGTTCGAACCGCGACTGAGCCGGCGCGACGGGGCGCTGGAGCAGGTAGCCCTGCGCCATCTCGCATTTCGTGCCGGCGAGGAATTCGAGCTGCCCCGCGCTCTCGACGCCCTCGGCGACGACCTCCAGTCCCAACCGGTGCGCCAGCGTGATCACCGCGACGACGAGCTCGCTCTGGCGCGCGTCGGCCGGAACGTTGTTCAGGAACTCCCGATCGAGCTTGACCCGATCGACCGGAAGCTCGACGAGGTTGGCCAGGCTGCTGTAGCCGGTACCGAAGTCGTCCAGCGCGATCCGGATTCCGACAGCGTGCAGCGCCTGGATCTGGCCGGCGGCCGCTGGCAGGTCGCGCAGCGCGGTGTTCTCGGTGATCTCCAGTTCGAGTCGGTCCGGCGGCACGTCGGATCGAGCGCACGACTTCGTCAACTCGTCGACCAGGTCGGGCCGCTGGAACACCCGTGCACTGACGTTGACCGCCATCGTCAGGTCCGTGCGTCCTTGCGCGCGCCACTCCCCCAGCTGCTCCAGCGCGCGCCGGATCGCGAACGATTCCAGCGCGTCCAGGATGCCGATGCTGGCGGCCTCGTCGAGGAACCGGGCCGGCGCAAGCAGTCCGCGGCGCGGATGATTCCAGCGCAGCAACGCTTCGAAACCGGTGACTCGATGATCGGCGACGGTGACGATGGGCTGGTAGAACAATTCGAACTCGCCTTCGGCCAGACCGCGTCGGAGCTCGGTCTCGAATCGCAGCGCCGCCTCGATTTCGCCCGATTGCTCGTCGTCCAGGTGCTGGTACAGCGTAACGTCGCGGCCGATGCGCGCCGACTGCACCAGCGCGTGCTGACTGTGCTGCAGCAACGATTCGGGCTCGCGCCCGTCTTCGGGGTACATCGCCAGCCCGGCGCAGAACGATACGAAGATCTCCTCGCGCTCGAACTTCAGCGGCTGCATCAGCGCGCCGATCAGGCGCTCGGCCCATGCCCGGTTCCCGGCCGCGTCGTCCAGCGTGGGACGCACGATGACGAAATCGCGATCGGCGAGCCGACCCAGCACGCAGCGCTGGCTGATCGCTTCGTGGATGCGGTTGGCGACGATCCGCATGATGCGCTCGGTCCGCCGCCAGCCGAGCGCGCGGTTGATGCGGGCGTAGCGGTTCATGCCCAGCGAGATCACCGCCACGCGCCGGACGCCGGTTCGCTCGATGACCTCGCCGAGCTGCTCGATCAGCAGTTCGCGATTCGGCAGGCCCGTCGCCGGATCGTGCCGACGCGCGTGCTCGAGCTGGCTGCGCGCGCGGCGCGCGCGGCGCTGCTGCAGCTCGAGCAGCCACACGACGATACCCAGCCCGATGACGGTCTGGCACAGGAAGTCGATCAGTCCCGTGTAGCTGATGTAGAAGGGGGCTGCGAAGCCTGCCAGGTCGAGGACGTCGAGGACAACGATGTGCAGCATCTGCAGCCCGTAGAGCAGGAACCCGGCCGCGCCGATGCGCGCGCCCAGCAGGCCGGCGTAGCGTTGAGCCCGCCACAGCAGAATGCCGGCGACGATGAATGCGAAGCCGGTCAGCAGGTAGCGTGCGTCGACCCGCAGGAGGTTGCGCAGCGCGGCGGCCTCCGGATCGAAGGGAGCGACCAGGGCCGAGGCCAGGCCGATGAAGACGGCGGCGGCGACCAGGCCGCGCTCGAGTCGGCGCGCGACGAGGCGCTGGTTGACCGCCTCCCAGGTACCGATCATCAGCCACACGACGTGCGGATACGCGGCCGACAACGACAGCGCCGAAAGCGCCAGCCGTCCGCCGGCGAAGCCGGCTCCGGCCCAGTACGAGGCCAGCGCCCCGGCCGCGGCCGAGAGGTAGACGACGAGCGCGAAGACGCTCAGCGCCCAGTGGCGCAGGAACGCGTGGCCGAACGAGCGATGGAAGTGCCAGAGCAGCGCGCCGAGCACCAGCGCAGCCAGCGCTTGCATCGCGTGGATCGCGATGACGATTTCGGCCGGATGCACGTACACGGTGAAGCGCCTCGAAAGAATCCCTTTTCCGGAGCATACACCGGCCACGCTACGGAACAGTAAGCCGGATCGATGTCGTGACCCGGCGCGCTCGACATGCACCCCTACCCCGGCCTTCCCGGGCTCTCGGGAGGGGGTGCTGTCAGGGCTTTCTCACTTCACGCCTACCGCCGGCAGTGCGAAAGGCCGAAGCGGATGCGCTCGATGCTTGTTCGCACCGGGGAGAATGCACGGCGGCTTGTCGGCCGGCGTCAGCGGGGCTGCTTCGTGGCGGAAGCGCTGATCGTTCGTCCCGGCGCGATTGTCATCACGATCGTCATCACGATCGTCATCACGATTGTCGTCACCCTCGTCATCACGATCGTCGTCACCCTCGTCGTCACGATCGTCGTCACCCTCGTCGCCACGCTCGTCATCACGATGGTCGCAACCATCGTCACGACCAGCCAAAAGTCCAATCGACCCGCGCAACGACCGATGAAACCGGTCGCTCGATGTCCCGACTGAAGCCCGGCCGCCGAAGCCGGGCACCGGCAAGAACCGTTCAGAGGCGCTTCATCCGTCGAAGGTCACGCGCAGCCAGAACGTCGTTCCGAGCGCGCGATACGTGGCCAGGTCGGTGTTGGCTTCGTCGGCGTTGGCGAAGAACGGCGGTTCGATGTCGGTGACGTTGTCGATGCCGGCCGTCAATCGCCATCGCTCGCTTGCCCGCCAGCGCGCGAACAGGTCGTGGTAGACGACCGGGCCGGCGTCGCTGGCCGTGCCCGGAAAGACCTCGCCGCCCCGTTCGGTCACGGTACCGATCCATTGCGCGCCGTAGCCCAGCATCCAGTCGCCCAACTCCAGGTCAAGGCCGTAACGCCCCTGCCAACGGGGAATGGCGCCGAAGTTGTCCTGGTCGTAGCCGCCGGCTCCGAACAGCGGTGCCGATCCGGGAAACGCCACCAGCGCCCGCTCCCCGACGCGGCTGAGCATCAGCCGGTGATCGAATGCGCCGGCATCGGTCTCGTGACGCCAATCGATCGCCAGGTCGACGCCCCGTGCCGTCTCCCTGGCGATGTTCTGCAATCGGGCCTGGACGAATCGGATCGCGCCGTCGGGCGCGCGCCGTATCGCGTCGCAGAATCGGGCCGCACCGGTTGCAAGGCATTGATCGAGGATGGTGTTGGCACCCAGCGATCCGATGCCGTTTTCGATTTCGATGTCGTAGTAGTCCAGCGTGACGCTCACGCCGTCGAGCATCGGCGGTCGCCAGCTAAACCCCAGCGTCAGCAGGTCGGCCGTTTCCGGGCCAAGCGCCGGGTTGCCGCCCGAACGCTCCGGCGTTTCCTCGCCGGTCTGCATGAAGCTGCCGTCGGCCGGCACGCCCTGTGCGATGCAACGCTCGATCTCCACGGGTGAAAGCGGTCCGAAATCCGCGCAGGGATCCATGACGATGGGATTGGACTCGGCCTGGCCGCCGAAGAGTTCGCCGACGTTGGGCGCTCGAAAGGCTTCCGACCAGGCGCCGCGCAGACTCAGCGAAGGGGTGGGCTGCCAGCCCAGCCCGACCTCGAACACGGTATCGGTGCCGAAGTTCGAATAGTCGACCCAGCGGGCGCCGAGGTCGAGGTCGACGGCACCGATCGCGCTGCCGGCCAGAAGCGGCAGACCGAACTCGGCGTAGGCTTCGGCGGCATCGAACGATCCCCGGGTCAGCGCGCGCGCGTTACCCGTCGTATTGCCGGCGCGCGTTTCGGGGTCGGGCCGATCCAGCCCGGTTTCCTCGCGCCATTCGAACCCGGCGGCGACGGCGGCCGGCCCGGCCGGCAACTCGAAGGCGTCGCCCGTGATGTTGACGTTGACCAGCGTCTGCTCGTTGAAGCCGAAATCGTTCAGCCGGGTTCCGACGTAGTCCAGCATCGCCGGCGTGATGCTTCCCGGACCGCCGAACACGTTGAGCGGAACGCAGCCCGCGACGACATCGCCGGGGGTGCCGCACACCGGGTTGCCGTCGGCATCGCGGAACGAAGGTCCAAGCGCCGGCCCGAGCCGACTGTCGAGCAGGTCGCCGGTCTTGACCTGGTCGGTCTCGTTGCGGCCGTGCGCGACCGAAGCGTTCCAGAGCCAACGCCCGACGAAGCCGTCCGCGGCCAGCACCATGCGCCAGGTCCGGTTGTCCTGCGAGAACCTGCGCGGGCCGGCCTCTACCAGCCGTCGACGGACGTCGGTCAGCGTCTCGCCGAACGGATTGAACACGTTGTCTGCCGCCACGACCACGTCCTGCTCGCGCGTGGTGAAGAACGGAAGCGGCGCGATCTGCTGGCTGGAGTCGCGCTGGTGGACGAACGCCTCGGCGCTGAGTCGCAGCGTCGGCGTGGCATCGTAGTGACCGCGCGCGAACACGCTCAGCCTGCGGCTTTCCTGCAGCAGGTCCTCGTACGGGTTGAAGTTGAAGCGGTCGCTGTTCGGGCCGGAATCGACGAACGGCCGGAAATCCGACAGCTGGTCGCCGCCGCGACCGTCGATGAGCGTGAAACGGCCGAACGAGGTCCGGTACTGGCCGCCCGGCGGCGCCGAGGAGCCGTCGAACACGATGCGGTTGTCGGGTCCCGCAAACGACAGTCGTGTCGACGACCATCCGCGATCCCCCTTGCTCACCGGCGCCTGGTCGGTCAGCGATGCACCGGCGACCACGCCGCCGCGAACGAACTGCCGGCCGGCGACGGCGTCCACGGTCAGCGTTTCGGCATCCCCCCGGCTCGTGATGCTGCCCTTGACCGATGCTTCGGTCCCGTTGAAGGCATCGCGGGTGATGATGTTGATGACCCCGGCCAGCGCGTCGGCGCCGTATTCGACCGAGGCGCCGGCCTTGAAGACCTCGATGCGCTCGACCATGGCCACGGGGATCATGCCGACGTCGACGACGCCGCTGGCGCCGTTGCCGCCGGGCACGAAACGCCGGCCGTTGACCAGCACCAGCGTGCGTTCGGGGCCCAGCCCTCGCAGTTCGACGGTCTCAATGCCGCGCGACAGGCCGCCGCCGGCGCCGCGCCGCGTCGTCTGCGTGTTGAGCTGGGAACCGGAGGTGAACGGCAGTTCCTGCAGGAAGTCGCCCAGTCGGTGCACGCCGCTGTCGAGCAGTTCCTCGCGCGAGATCCGGGTCAGCGGCCATGCGTCGTCGCTGAAGAAACCGCGCAGCCGACTGCCGGTCACCGCCATCGTCGAAAGCGCTTCGGCCCGCTCCTCTCCGTCCGCCGGCTGCGCCGGCGCCGGACCCGCGGCGACCACGAAGGCGGCAAGCAGTACGGTCGTGCAGCGGAATGCTCGGGTCTTCATCGGGGTTTCTTCGATTTCCGTGCTTCAGTGCCGGAAGTGACGCCGACCGGTGAACACCATCGCGATGCCGTGACGATTCGCCGCGTCCACGACCTCGTCGTCGCGCTTCGAACCGCCGGGCTGGATCACCGCGCGCACGCCCGCCGCGGCGGCGGCTTCGACCCCGTCGGCGAACGGAAAGAACGCGTCGGAGGCCAGCGATGCGCCGGCAAGCTCCAGTCCCTGGTCGGCTGCCTTCATGACCGCGATCCGCGATGCATCGACCCGGCTCATCTGGCCGGCACCGATGCCGAGCGTGGCGCGGTCGCGCGCGATGACGATGGCGTTGGACTTGACCATGGCAACGCAGGCCCAAGCGAACTCGAGGTCCGGCCATTCGTGTTCGTCCGGGCTCCGCTCGGTGACGACTTCGAAGGCGTCGCGCCCGGTAACCAGGGCATCGGGACCCTGGGCCAGCCATCCGCCGTCGATGCGCCGCAGCGAGAATCCGGGCAAGCCGGCATCGGCGGGCGCAAGCAGGCGCAGGTTCTTCTTCTCGGCCAGGATCTCCATCGCGTCGGGCTCGAAGCCTGGCGCGACGACGACTTCGGCGAACCGACCGGCCACGGCCTCTGCGGTCGCTGCATCCACCGGGCGGTTGAAGGCCAGGATCCCACCGAAGGCCGAGGTCGGGTCGCAGGCCAGCGCCCCGCGGTGGGCATCGAGCAGCGAGCCGGCGCTCGCCGCGCCGCAGGGGTTGGTGTGCTTGACGATGACGCAGGACGGCGGCTCCCCCAGCAGACGCACGCCGGCCCACGCCGCGTCGGCGTCGAGCAGGTTGTTGTACGAAAGCGGCTTGCCCTGCAGCGGTTGCGAGCCGGCCAGGCCGGTGACCGGTCGATCGCGCTCGGCGTACAGCCCGGCCGGCTGGTGCGGGTTCTCGCCATACCTGAGCGTGCCGACGCGGTCCAGACACACGTTGACGACGGAGGGCAGCGCCTCGTCGCCGTCGCGGGCGCTCAGCCACTGGCTGATCTGGCCATCGTAGGCGGCCGTGTGCGCGAACGCGCGCGTGGCCAGTCGGCGCCGCTGCCCGGCGTCCGGTGCATCCGGAAGACCGCGCGCGATCGCGGCGTAATCGTCCGGATTGCAGACCACGGTCACACGATCGTGGTTCTTCGCCGCGGCCCGCAGCATGGCCGGACCGCCGATGTCGATGTTCTCGACGGCCTCGTCCAGCGTGCAGTCGGGCCGCGCCACGGTGCGCGCGAACGGATAGAGGTTGACGACGACCAGGTCGATGGGCGGCAGCCCGTGCTCCCGGGAGGCCTCGTCGTCCACGCCCGTCCGCGCGAGGATTCCTCCGTGGATCTTCGGGTGCAGCGTCTTGACCCGGCCGCCCATGATCTCGGGAAAGCCGGTGTGGTCGGAAACGTCGGTAACCGGGATGCCGGCCTGAGCGAGGGCGCGGGCCGTGCCGCCGGTCGACAGGAGCTCGATGCCCGCCCCCGCCAGCGCACGTCCCAGTTCATCGAGTCCGCGCTTGTCCGAGACGCTGATCAGCGCCCGGCGGATCCGGATTGCTTCGGTACTCATAGGCCGTAGCGGCGGATGCGGTTGCGAAGCGTCGACCGCGTCATGCCGAGGATGGCCGCCGCGCGCGACTGGTTGCCGTCGGTGTGCTCGAGAACGGTCTTGATCAGCGGGCCCTCGACTTCGCGGATGATGCGCTCGTGCAGGTTGTCCGGCGGCGTGTTGCCCATGTCGGCCAGGTACTGGGCGACGGACTGTTCGACCATTTCCCGAAGGCATCTGGGCGTTTTGGAATCCGAATCCGACATGTTCCGAACGAGTTGGGTCCTGGTGCGAGGGCGCAGAGGAATACGGCGGTCGCCGGGGTCACGGCCGCGGCGAGGACGAGCAATTTAGCACATGGAAACGATGCCGCAGCGGCGGATTTCGTGCCGGGCTGCAAACGTCGCCGAGCGAGCGGCGTGGACCGGATCGGGATCAACCATCATCGCGCCCCCGGCGTCCCTGCACGTTCCGGCGCGTGGGCACGTTCGACGCCTGCCCGGCCTTCCGATCAGTAGTAGAAGGACATGCTGAAGCCGGCCGGGCGCGAAGAGCCGACCGCCATTTCCAGCACGACCGGCAAGCGGACGTCGGGGGCGAAACCGCGTTCGATGTCGGCTTCTTCGGAGAGGTATTCGCGCGGTGCGAGACGGCGGCGGCCGACCATCTGCTGGCTGGCATCGAATAGCTTGAGTTCGATGTTCGGCCACGGCACGCTGCGCCCGGCGCGGTTGACGAGCACGGCGCTGATCACGAAGGCGTCGTCCAGCGACGGGTGCGGATGCATGTCGCGGGAGACGAGCTGGACCGCATCGGCGATCGGCACCGGCTCGGTTTCGCCGAATTCCAGCCAGTCCACGTCCACGCGCCAGCGCTCCGGTCCGAACAACTGCACGGCCAGCAACCCGATCAACAGCACGCCGAGAATCGGCCAGATCCAGCGCGACCAGGCCGGCGGAGGATCCGGCTCGAGGTCGAGGTGGAGTACCGGCGGGGCGGTGTCCTCGGTGTCGCCCTCTTCGCCACCGTCCGGGTCGGATTCTTCGAGCATGCGCTCCTGCTCCACGTGAGGCTGGAGCATGGGCGGCATGCCGCTGGGCTTGACGGACTGTCCGTCGTCGCCGGGGAACGAAGTGTAGAGGCGCGCCAGCGCATTGAGCGTGCGACCGCAGCTGCCGCAGCGCACCATGCCCCCGGCCTGGCCGAGCTCCGGGTAGCGCACGGGCAGCACGGCATCGCAATGGTCGCAGCGGGTGTAGGCGACGTCGCTCATCTAGCCGAGGAATCGCGCGCCTGCATGGCGGTCGGCACGGGCGAGTCAGCCCGAGTCGGTCAGGCGGCGGTGCCGCTGAAGCTCGTCGGCCAGTTCGGCGTCCAGGCCGGCCAGTCGCTCGTCGATGGCATCCAGTCGCCGGTCGAGCTCGCGGATGCCTGCACGGGCCTCCTCGATTCGCCGGGCGAGGTTGTCGGGCACCGGTTCGCCCCGCCGCTCGTATCCGGCGGCCTGCCGGACGCCGTCGGCGAACCGGCTGCGCGCCTGCTCGATCAACGACTCCACCGAGCGGCGCTCGGCCTCGACGTTGTCGCGTCGCGATCCGATCGCACGCCGGACGTCCTCCTCGGTGGGGAACGAGGCCAGGAACAGCCGGTCCTTCTGCGCCTTAATGCGCTCCTGCTCGGCCTGCTCCTTGCGCTCGGCTCGCTCGGCCTCCAGCTCCGCCAGCTCGTCGGAGGTCTTGACGCGGTCGACGCGCTCGGCGACCAGGCCCTCCCCGGTCAACCGGTCGTGCGCGTCCTGCGAGCGCTCCGGCGGCAGGGTCTGGCTGTAGTGGACCTCGCCGTTCTCGTCCACCCACTTGTAGACGGTCTGGGCCTGGAGTCCACCGGCCAGCAGCAGCAGATTGAGGATCAGAAAGAATCTCATGGTTCGGAAAACGCGCTCGTCAGGCGCCGTATCGCTCCCGGTAGCCGAGCATATCAGACAGGATCGAGGCGCTCGAGGAATCGGATTCGACATCGGCGATCAGGTCATCCAGCGTCGCCACCGAGACCACGGCGACGCCCCGCCTTTCAATCTGGGACCGGGCCGAGTCGCCTTCGGTTCCGCGCTCCTGCCGATCCAGGCCGACGACCAGCGCCGTGACGCTCGCCCCGGCGGCGGCGACCAGGCGCTCGGCCTCGCCGAACGCGGTGCCCGCCGAGATCACGTCGTCGACGACCAGCACGCGGCCGCTGACCGGCGCGCCGACCAGCACGCCGCCCTCGCCGTGGTCCTTGGGTTCCTTGCGGTTGTACGCGACCGGCACGTCCAGACCGTGCCTCGCGAACAGGCTGGTCGCAACGCTGGTCGCCAGCGGGATGCCCTTGTAGGCGGGGCCGAACAGCACGTCGAACTCGAGCCCGGCATCGGCAATCGCATCGGCATAGCAGTCGGCGACACCGGCGATCAACCGGCCGGTGGCGAATGCGCCGGCGTTGAAGAAGTAGGGGCTGATCCGTCCGGACTTGAGCTCGAATCGGCCGAACTTCAGCGCGCCGGACCGGCGCGCCAGGTCGATGAAGGTACGCGTCCACGCTTCCATGCGCCGGAGTCTACCCGGTTCCGCCGGACCCCGGCGGACAACGCTGCGGCTACCATGTTGGGCCGTTCACGAATCGGCCGCGCTCATGCGAATCATCACCCTCAATGCCAACGGGATCCGCGCCGCGGCGCGCAAGGGTTTCTTCGACTGGCTCAGGCGCCAGCGCGCCGACGTGGTCTGCATCCAGGAAACCAAGGCGCAGGAACACCAGCTCGCCGATCCGCAGTTCAAGCCGCGCTACATGAGCACCAGCGTCTACCACGATGCCGAGAAGAAGGGCTACTCCGGCGTGGCCATCTATTCGAAGCGAACCCCGGACCGCATCCAGGCCGGCATCGGCTGGACGCCGATGGACCGCGAGGGCCGCTGGCTACAGGCCGACTTCGGCAACCTGTCGGTGATCTCGCTGTACCTGCCTTCGGGAACGTCGGGCGACGTCCGCCAGCAGGTCAAGTACGAGATGATGGACTTCCTCAAGCCGAAGCTCGCCGAGTTCGCCCGCGACGGCCGCGACTACGTCATCTGCGGAGACTGGAACATCGCCCACAAGGAGATCGACCTGAAGAACTGGCGCGCCAACCGCAAGAACTCAGGCTTTCTGCCCGAGGAGCGCGCGTGGCTGGACGAGGTGTTCGGTCCCGTGGGCATGCACGACGCCTTCCGCGTCGTCGACCCCAGGCCGGAGCGATACACCTGGTGGTCGAACCGCGGCAGGGCCTGGGAGAAGAACGTCGGATGGCGGCTGGACTACCAGGTCGTGACGAGGAACCTCGCCGACAACGTCGAGAAAGCGCGCATCTACACCGACAACCGCTTCTCCGACCACGCGCCGCTGATCATGGACTATGCCGGCTGAACCCGCTTCGCCGCGCCGGCTGCGCGACCTGGTCGCGGCCTGGCGCGACCGCCGGCTGGCGGTGATCTTCGTGCTCGGCATGGCGTCGGGCTACCCGTGGGTGCTGATCGGCTCGGCCATGTCGGCGTGGCTGGAGGAGCTGGGCGTGAGCCGATCGGCGATCGGCTTCATCGGCGGCGTCACGGTGATGTACGCGATCAATTTTCTCTGGGCGCCGCTGCTCGATCGGTTCCAGCCCGGCTTCCTGAAACGCTTCGGCCGCCGCCGCGGCTGGATTCTCTTCATGCAGTGCGGGCTGCTGCTGGCCACGCTCGCGCTGAGCCGGGTGGAACCCGGTACGATGCTGGTCGCCACAGGAGGCGTGATGCTGGTCATCGCCTTCCTGTCGGCCACGCAGGACATCGCCATCGACGCCTACCGGGTCGAACTGATTCCGCGCTCCGACCAGGCGCGGATTTCGTACGGCTCGGCCATGGCCACGTCGGGCTGGTGGACCGGCTATGGGCTGCTCGGCGCCGTTCCGTTCTGGCTGGTCGACCGCGTGCCCGGCAGCTGGGGGGCGGTCTACGTCGGCCTGGGGCTGGTCTGGCTGGCCTTCATCGCCGTGGTCGCCGGGCTCGCCCCGCAACCCGAATCGGCACGGCCGCGAAGCGAGAACGGCAGGTCGCTTGCGCGGCGCATACGCGCCACCGTCGTCGATCCGCTGGCCGAGTTCTTCCAGCGAAACGGCGTGAAGCTCGCACTGGCCATTCTCGCCTTCGTGCTGCTATTCAAGATCGGCGAGGCCTTCCTGGGGCGGATGTCGATCGTGTTCTACAAGGAAGTCGGCTTTTCCAACGAGCAGATCGGCACCTACTCGAAATTGCTGAACTGGTGGGTCACCGTGATCTTCGCGATCCTCGGCTCGCTGGTCAACGCCCGCTTCGGCATTCTTCGCGGCCTGGTCATCGGCGGCATCGCTATGGCCTCGACCAACCTGATGTTCTCGTGGCTGGCCGTGACCGGCCCCGAGCCGTGGCTGCTGTCGCTGACCGTCGTCGTCGACGGCTTCACCGCCGCGCTGGGTACGGTGGCGTTCATCGCCTTCATCACGTTCCTGTCCAGCCATACCTTCACCGCCACGCAGTACGCGCTGCTGGCCTCGATCGGCAACCTGGGCCGCACGACGCTGGCTTCGGGCTCGGGCTGGGTGGTCGACCGGCTGGACGGCAACTGGGCACTGTTCTTCGTGCTCACCGCCATCGCCGTGCTGCCGAGCCTGGCGTTGCTGCTCAGGCTCGGACCGTTGCTGAAGAAGCGTTACCCGGAGGCCTTCGACACGGCGAACGCTCGACGCAACGATTGATTCTTCCGCCCGAGGGCCGGGGCCGCGGAAAAGCGACGCGAAATCCACGTCGGCGGCCGTGACCAATGGCAGGCGAACGGCGTTCGGCGGCTGGTTATCTTCGAACTCCTTTCGACCCCCCGGACCGTCCACTCATGAAGCCTTTCTTCATCGCCGCCGCACTGCTCGGCGCCAGCGTTCTTTCGGTTCACGCCCAGGATGCGGCGCGAGACGACCGACATTCGGGAATCGCCGCGTTCGGCGAATTCGTCGCCGGGTATCGGCTGGAGCGGAAGATTCCCGGTCTTTCGGTCGCGCTGGTCCGCGACGGCCGGGTCGTATGGAGCGAGGGATTCGGCTGGCAGGATCACGATGGCGAGGAGCCGGCCACCGCGGCAACCAGCTACCTGGTCGCCTCGATATCCAAGACCTTCACCGGGGCCACGCTGATGCGGATGGCCGCCGACGGCATCATCGACCTGGACGATGACTTCACCGCCTGGAGCGGCTGGAAGAAACGGTGCGCCCGCCTCGTGGCGAGCGGCAGCATATTCGGAGGCGCAACGCTGGCCAACGGCATCGTCATCCCCGAACTGCACTGCGATCGGCCGATCACCATCGGCCAGGTACTCACGCACAGGGTCAACGGCACGCCGGGCGAGCGGTTCGTCTACAACCCCGTGGTGTTCGGCCGCCTGGACCGGTACATCGGGGAAAGAACCGGCCGGAGCCTCCGTGACTGGATGTACGAATACGTCATCGGACCGGCGGAGCTGGACGACGTGGCCGCCGGGTGGCGTGATCCGGGCAAGGGTCACGTGCTGACGCGTCTCGCCCCGCCGTTCCGGCACGTGCCGATCGAGGAGGATGCCGACGGCATCGCGCCGTCCCCGCTTCCGAATCCGGAGCTCAATGCCAGTTCCGGCATCATCGCGAGCGTCGAAGCGCTGGCGGCCTACTCCATCGCGCTCGACGACGAGCGGATCATGCCTGCCGCGCTGAGGGAGAGGATGTGGACGCCGCCGACCGGCGCCGACGGCAAGCCCGCTCCGTACGCCTACGGGTGGCGGGTACAGGACTGGAACGGGCATCGCCTCGTCTGGCACGGCGGCTGGTGGCCGGACGCCTATGCCGGCATGCTCCTGAAGGCGCCGGACGCCGGTTGGACGCTCGTCGCGCTCGGCAATACCGACGGGCTGTACTGGGGCGGCAACACGCTCACCGAGGCGAAGGTCGAGGAATCGCCGCTTGCGCTGGAGTTCCTCGAGCGATTCGTTTCCGCGGAACCGTAGGCGCTTCGCTGCCGACCGGACCTTCGCAGCGGACGGGGCGTAGAATGGGGGGTTGCGCGGGACATCTCGATCCGCAATGGCATTCATAGGCATTTTCGATTGCTATTGTCTGAATCATAGTATTTAATGATGATCCCGCTGACTCAAGTTCCGCTTCTACGGAGGAGCACGATGCGCAAGAAAGCGATACCCCTTCTGACCGCGTTCGCGGTCGCATTCTCGACGGTTTCGGCCGCACAGAACATGGATCCGAAACCCCTCGACTTCTGGTGGCCGGACCGCCTGGATCTGACCCCGCTTCGCGACCACGACGTATCTTCCAACCCCTACGGCGAGGATTTCGACTACGCCGAGGAATTCGCCAGCCTCGATTTCGACGCGCTCAAGGCCGATCTGCGCGAGGTCATGACGACGTCGCAGGACTGGTGGCCGGCCGACTGGGGCCATTACGGCCCGCTGTTCATCCGCCTGTCCTGGCACAGCGCCGGCACCTATCGCACCTCCGATGGTCGCGGCGGCGCCGGTGGCGGCCAGCACCGTTTCGACCCGCTCAACAGCTGGCCCGACAACGCCAACCTCGACAAGGCTCAACGCGTGCTCTGGCCGGTCAAGCAGAAATACGGCCGCAAGATCTCGTGGGCCGACCTGCTCGTGCTCGCCGGCACGGTCGCGATGGAAGACATGGGCTTCAAGACCTTCGGTTTCGCCGGCGGCCGTCCCGACGACTGGGAACCCGAACTCGTCTACTGGGGCCCGGAAGAGGAAATGCTGGGCCGGAACCGGCATGACGAGGAAGGCAACCTGATGGGCAAGATGGGCAACACCCAGATGGGCCTGATATACGTCAACCCGGAAGGCCCCGGCGGCAACCCGGATCCGATGGCCTCGGCCAAGCAGATCCGCCAGAGCTTCGGCCGCATGGCGATGGACGACGAGGAAACCGTCGCGCTGATCGCCGGCGGTCACACGTTCGGCAAGGTCCACGGTGCCGGCAGCCCGGACGACTGCGTGGGTCCCGAGCCGGCCGCGGCCGATATCGAGGACCAGGGCCTGGGCTGGCAGAACGAGTGCGGCAAGGGCAACGCCGAGGACACCATCACCAGCGGCCTCGAAGGCGCCTGGACGCAAACGCCGACGAAATGGTCGATGCTGTACCTGGCCAACCTGATGAACCACGAGTGGGAGCAGACCCGCAGCCCGGCCGGCCTGGTGCAGTGGGAAGCCAAGGACGGCGCGCTGGACGGAACGGTGCCGAACGCCCACGTCGAGGGCAAGATGGAAACGCCGATCATGCTCACCACCGACATCGCGCTGAAAAAGGATCCGGCGTATCGGGAAATCACCCAGCGTTTCCTCCAGAACCCCGAGGAATTCGAAGACGCCTTCGCCCGTGCGTGGTTCAAGCTCACGCACCGCGACATGGGCCCGCGAGCGCGCTACATCGGCGACAACGTCCCGGACGAGAAGCTGCTGTGGCAGGACCCTCTGCCCGAGGTCGATCATGAACTGGTCGGCGACAGCGACGTCGAGCAGCTCAAGGCCGCGATCCTCGACACCGACCTGACCGTTCAGGAACTGGTGCGCACGGCCTGGGCTTCGGCATCCTCGTACCGCGGCACCGACATGCGCGGCGGAGCGAACGGCGCGCGCGTCCGGCTGGCTCCACAGAAGGACTGGCCGGTCAACGAGCCGGAAGAAATACGGAAGGTGCTGAGCACTCTTGACGAAGTCCGTAGCGAGTTCAACGAGTCGCAGTCCGGCGACAAGCGCATCTCGCTGGCCGACACCATCGTGCTCGGCGGAGCGGCGGCCATCGAAAAGGCCGCGGCCGATGCCGGCTACGAAGTCGTCGTGCCGTTCCACCCGGGCCGCACCGACGCGACCGCCGAAATGACCGACGCCGAGTCCTTCGAGCCGCTGGAACCCACGGCCGATGCCTTCCGCAACTACTATTCGCAGGAAAGCTACTATTCGCCGACCGAGGCGATGGTCGAACGTGCCGATCTGCTCACGCTGACGGTGCCGGAAATGACGGTCCTGGTCGGCGGCATGCGGGCGCTGGGGGCCAACACCGACGGCCGCGAACACGGCGTGTTCACCGATCGCCCGGGTCAGCTGACGAACGACTTCTTCGTCAACCTGCTGAGCCTGGACATCGACTGGCAACGCGCCAGCGATGCCGAGGGCATCTACGGTCGTACCGACCTGGCCGAAGGCATCTACCACGGCGTGGACCGCGAAAGCGGCGACGTCAAGTGGACTGCCACGCCTGTGGACCTGATCTTCGGCGCGAACTCCGAGCTACGCGCCGTCGCCGAGGTATACGGTTCGGCCGACGGTGACGAAAAGTTCGTCAACGACTTCGTCGATGCATGGGTCAAGGTCATGACGCTGGACCGCTTCGACCTCGACGATTCCGAGCTCGAAAGCGGCGACATGGTCGCCAGCCGCTGAAGCGCGACCGCTTCCGGCAACCCGGCAGACCGATCACGGCGGCGCGCCTCGCGCCGCCGTTTTCTTTCCGGGCCTCGCACGCCTGCGGGAATCGCGTCGACGAGCGATTCCGATCCGCACCGCATCGGCGACCGAAGACATCGCCTGCTATGATTCCGCGAGAAATCCAAAGCCCTCCGGGCTCCGGAACCGCATGACCTATTGCGTGGCAATACGCCTCGAGCAGGGGTTGGTGTTCGCATCGGACTCGCGGACCAGCGCCGGTGTCGACGACGTCAGCATCTACTCGAAGATGCACCGGTTCGAAACGGCCGCCGACCGCTTCCTGGTCCTGCTCTCGGCCGGCAACCTGGCCACCACCCAGGCAGTGCGAAACCAGATCGAGCGGGATCTCCTCCATGCCGGCGACGGCCGCAACCTCGACGGGTACGCGCACCTCGACGAGATCGCCGCCTACGTCGGCGAGATCTCGTCGCGCGTCCAGGGCACCTACGCCGATCAAACCGAGCAGAGCAGCTTCGATGCATCGTTCATCCTGGGCGGCCAGATAAAGGGCGGCAAACCGGAGATCTTCCTGGTCTACCCGGCTGGCAACTACATCGCCGCATCGCCCGAAAAGCCCTTCCTGCAGATCGGCGAGACCAAGTACGGCAAGCCCATCCTCGACCGGATCATCGAGCCGGCGACGTCGCTGGAACGTGCCGGCCGCTGCGCGCTGGTGTCCATGGACGCCAGCATGCGAAGCAATCTCAGCGTCGGACCGCCCATCGAGCTTCTGCTCTACTCTGCCGACAAGCTGACCGATGCCCGGTACCACCGCTTCGACGCCGACGATGAATACCTGCAGCGCCTCGGATCGGCCTGGTCGGAAGGCCTGACGCAGCTGTTCATGCAGTTGCCGAGATTCCATTGGGAGGACGAGCGATGATCAAGGTACTGACCGCGGCGTTCCTGGCCGCCGCCCTCGCCGTTCCGGCCGACGCGGCCGATGCCGAGCGCGCGCTGCGCGATCTCCTGGTCGAATTCCTGGACGGTGCATCGACCAACGACGCCGCGATGCACGACCGCTTCTGGGCCGAAGACCTGGTCTATACCAGTTCGTCCGGGGAGCGCTTCGGCAAGAGCACGATCATGCAAGGGCTGACCGACGCCACGGCCGCCGACGCCGAACGACCGACCTATTCCGGGGAAGACATCGCGGTTCGCGCATTCGGCGACATCGGCGTGGTCACGTTCCGTCTCGTCGCCGATCTGCCGGACGGCTCGACCCACGAGTACTTCAACACCGGCGTGTTCCGACGCATCGACGGCGCCTGGAAGGCGTTCGCCTGGCAGGCCACGAAGATCCCGGAGACGGATCGATAGCGCCGTGCCGCCGGGCGATGCACGGCGGGCCCTGATCCAGCGTGCCGCGGCGCTGGTCGTCGATGCGTTCGACGACTACAACGCCCGTTTCTCCGACATCACGCGGCGCGCACGACGTCGCTTCCGGCAGCGCGACTGGGAGGGCCACAGGCGCGACGCCCGCGCGCGGATCGGGCTCTACGACAGGTGCATCGCCGAGACCATCGGCCGGCTCGAGTCGCTGCTGGCCGAACGGCTGCTCTCGCGCACGCTGTGGCTGGACATCCACGCCGATTACGCCGACGCGATCAGCGGCCGGCTGGACGCGGAGCTCTACAAGACGTTCTTCAACACGCTGACCCGCCGACTGTTCAAGACCCGGGGCGTGGATCCCGGCATGGAGTTCGTCGCGCTGGACATCGAGCCGACCGAGCGCATCACCCATCCGGTCGCGCGCGACATCCATTCCTGCTACGAGGAACCGGCCGGGGCGCTGGCGAGGCTGCTTTCGGAACCGCGCCTCGGGTGCACGGCGGAGCACGTGGCCGTCGACGCCGAGCGAATGGCCGATCGACTCGGGGCTGCTCTGGCCGATGCCGGAGACGACCGCCTGCTGTCGGTGGAAATGCTGCAGGTTCCCTTCTACCGCGACCGCCGGGCCTATCTCGTCGGGCGCGCGTTCGGCCGCAGCCGCTGGCTGCCGTGCGTGATCGCGCTGGTCCACGGCGACGACGGCATCCGTGCCGACGCGGTGATCACCGAGCGCCACCAGGTCAGCCGGCTGTTCGGCTTTACCTACAGCTACTTCCACGCCGACCTGCCGACGGTCGGAGACGCCATCGTGTTCCTGCGCATGCTGCTGCCCGACAAGCCGATCGACGAGCTCTATACCGTACTGGGGCGCGCCAAGCAGGGGAAGACCGAGCGCTACCGCCATTTCTTCAAGCATCTCGACCGAAGCGGCGAGGAGGGTCTGGTCGAGGCCGAAGGCAAGCGCGGCATGGTCATGGTGGTGTTCACGCTGCCGTCCTACCCGCTGGTCTTCAAGATCGTGCGCGATCACTTCGCGCGCGGCAAGAAGATCGGTCGCGAGCACGTGCTGTCGCAGTACCGCCTGGTGTTCAACCACGATCGCGTCGGGCGCCTGATCGACGCGCAGGAATACCGGCACCTCGCGTTCGACCGGCGGCGCTTCGATCCGGCGCTGCTCGAGCAACTGCTATCGGAATGCGCACGCAGCGTCCAGGTCGACGGCGACCGCGTGCTGGTGCGGCACTGCTTCGTGCAGCGCCGGGTCCGGCCGCTGGACCTGTACCTGGGCGAACACGATGCGGCCGAGCGCGAGCGCATGGTGCGCGACTACGGCCAGGCCATCAAGGACCTGGCCCACTCCAACCTGTTTCCGGGAGACCTGTTCGTCAAGAACTTCGGCGTTACCCGCAGCCGGCGCTGCGTGTTCTACGACTACGACGAAGTCAGCCTCGTGACCGACCTGAACTTCCGGCGCGTCCCGGAGCCGCGTACCGAGGAGCAGGCCATGGCCGACGAGCCCTGGTATCCGGTCGAGCGCGGAGACACGTTCCCGGAACACTTCGCACGCTTCATCGACCTGTCGCCGGAGCTCCGCGAGTGTTTCGCCGCCGCGCACGCCGAGCTGTTCGACCCGCAATGGTGGCGCGGGCAGCAGGCGCGGCTGAAGAACGACCCGGCCGGCGACGTCCAGCCCTACCCCGACGCGGCCCGGCTGGCGAGCGACGAAGCCTGAAGGCGATTGCGGGTCAGCGCTCGCCTTCCAGCGGGTACCCGATCCGGCGCAGCGAGCGCTCGATCTCGTCGAGGATGGCCGGGTCGTCTATGGTCGCCGGCACGCTCCATTCGGCGCCGTCGGCGATCTTCTTCATCGCCCCGCGCAGGATCTTCCCGGACCGGGTCTTGGGCAGCCGCCCGACGACGACGACCCGCTTGAACGCCGCCACCGGCCCGATGGCATCGCGTACGCGCTGGATCAGCTCGCCGCGCAGTTCGGTCTCGTCGGTCTCCACGCCGTCCTTGAGCACGACGAGACCGACCGGAAGCTCGCCCTTCAGCGGATCGGCCGCCCCGAACACGGCGCATTCGGCAACGCTCGGATGCGCGGCCAGGGCTTCTTCCATCTCGCCGGTGGACAGCCGATGCCCGGCCACGTTGATGACGTCGTCGATCCGACTCATGATCCAGAGATAGGCGTCGGCATCGCGAATGCCGGCGTCGCCGGTCAGGTAACAGCCGGGGAAACGCTTCAGGTAGGCGTCGACGAAACGTCGTTCGTCCCTCCACAGCGTGGACAGGCACCCCGGCGGCAGCGGCAGCCGGATCACGATGGCACCGATCTCGCCGTCGGGCAGCTCCCGGCCGTCGTCGTCGAGCACGCGCACGTCATAGCCCGGCACGGCCCGAGTCGGCGAACCGGGCTTGACCGGCAGCCGCTCGATGCCCAGGCAGTTGGCGGCGACCGGCCAGCCCGTCTCGGTCTGCCACCAGTGGTCGATGACCGGGATCTCCAATTGCCGCTCTGCCCAGCCCAGCGTCTCCGGGTCGCAGCGCTCGCCTGCCAGGAACAGGGCCCGCAGGCAGCCGAGATCGTGTCGGCGAATGTAGTCGCCCTCGGAATCCTCCTTGCGGATCGCCCGGAACGCCGTGGGCGCGGTGAACAGCGTGCACACGCCGTGCCGCTCGATGACCCGCCAGAACGTGCCGGGGTCGGGCGTGCCGACCGGCTTGCCCTCGAACATCACCGTAGTGGCGCCGATGAGCAGCGGCGCGTAGACGATGTAGGAATGTCCCACCACCCAGCCGACGTCCGAGGCGGCCCAGAACACCTCGCCGGGCCGGACGTCGTAGACGTTGGGCATGGACCAGGCCAGCGCCACGGCGTGACCGCCGTTGTCGCGCACGATCCCCTTTGGCTTGCCGGTGGTGCCGGACGTGTAGAGGATGTAGAGCGGATCGGTGGCCTCCACCGGCACGCAGTCGACCGGCTCGGCCGCATCCACCTCGGCGCGCCAGTCGAAGTCGCGGCCGTCCACGAGCTCGGCCTCGGCGTCGGCTTCGGGGCGCTGAAGGATCAGCGTCGCGTCCGGCGCGTGCTCGGCCAGGTCGATCGCGCGGTCGAGCAGCGGCTTGTACTCGACGATGCGGCCGGGCTCTATGCCGCAGCTCGCCGACAGGATCATCGTCGGTTGCGCGTCGTCGATGCGCTTGGCCAGTTCGGTCGACGAAAAGCCGCCGAAGACCACCGAGTGCACGGCGCCGATACGCGCGCACGCCAGCATTGCCATCGCCGCCTCCGGCACCATCGGCAGGTACACGATGACCCGATCGCCCTGTCCGACCCCGTGGGCGCGCAGCACGCCTGCAAGCCGCGCGACCTCGTCGCGGAGTTCGCGATAGTTCCAGGTCCGGACCGAACCGGTGACCGGCGAATCCCAGATCAGCGCGGCCTGGTCGGCCCGGCCGCCGTCGACGTGACGGTCCAGCGCGTTGTAGCAGGTGTTGAGCCGTCCGCCGGCGAACCAGCGGTGGAACGGGGCGTCATCGGAATCGAGTACCCGGTCCCAGCGGCGGTCCCAATCGATCATCTCGGCCGCTTCGGCCCAGAAGGCCTCGGGATCGTTCAGCGAGCGGGCGTGGACATCGGCGTGGGTCATGGCGGGTGCTCCCGGACGTGCGCGTGGATCATCGAGACCAGCGTGGCGGCCATCGGTCTTCGCCGCAATTCGACTTTGATCGCAGATCCTGCGCTCAGCGCCCGTCGATCGTGCAGGCCACCGCATGGGCCGAGAAGACCGCGCCGATCAGCAGCCGGCCGTCGCGGTGCGCCGCCACGCTCGCGCCCGACAGCAGGCTGCCGTCGTCGACGAAGACGGTTTCCTGGTGGACGTCCCCGTCGTCGAAACGAATACGCTTGACCTGCGACGGGGCATGGACTTCCTCGTTTGCGGCGTGGCGCGCGAACTTCAACAACTTCAGGTGCCCGGCCAGCCAGAGATCGCCGGTGTCCGGGTCCACGCTGATGTTGTCGACGCCGAACCCGACGTCGACGCGACGCGTCTCGGCCAACGAGCCGCTTTCCGGATCTCGCAGGTACTCCCGGATTCTCGAGCGCGTGACTTCGGCCACCCAGAGCCGTCGGCCGTCGTGCGAGCGATTGATTCCGTTGGCATAGGTCAGGCCGTCGGCGACCTCGCGGAATCCTTCTCCGTCGTAGTAGACGACGTTGGCCCACGGCAGCCGGAGGTAGTCCTCGATCTTGCGCATCGCGCCGGCTTCGCTGCCGTGGTCGTTGGTGACGTAGAAGCGCCTGGCGTCGACGGCCACGACGTCGTTGGGTCGCACCAGCAACGGGTCGGTCAGCCGGGCCCTGCGGACCAGGCGGTCGCCGGCGGCGTCGAAGACCTCGATGGTGTGCGCCGGGCCCTCGTAACCGGCCGGGGCGTCGCCGAACAGCGCCTCGCCGGGATGATTGACCACGAACAGCGTCTCGCGGCCGTCCGAATCGACGTGCAGCGAGATCCCGTGGGGGCGGAAGTCCGGTCCGGCGTCCGGCACGAGGTCGACCACCCCGCCGCCGGGCCCGATGCGGAAGATGGCGCCCGGTCGCGGATCGCCGTCCAGCGCAGCGCGCCGGTCGAAGCTGGATACGTAGGCGATATCGCGCAGGGGGTGAAAGGCGATGTCCTCTGGGCCGGGAAGGCCCGACACCGTCCGGCAGGCTCCGGGCCGGACGTTCTCGACCGTGCGGAATTCACCGGCTTCGGCGGCGAGATACAACCCGTAACCGGCGGCCGCCAGGACGGGAACGACGAGGAACAACCAGCGCTTGCGCATCGGAACGGGCCGCGGGCTCTTGGGCAACCGTGATGATGCCGGGCCGGGTCAGCCGTCGCGAAGCACCCTGGAGCGCTGCACGGCGACGTCGCCGAAATCGCTTCGGAACAGCCGGTCGCCGGACCCGGCCGAACGCGAGGCAGGAGCGTCCGGCTCGAACTCGCTTGCGAACAGCACGACGTCGCTTCCGGCCCGCTCGGTATCCCCGGTGCCGACGATCGCGGAGACGGCCACCGCCAATGCGAGCATCGCGGCCGCGGCGACGACTCCGGCCCGCCCGAATACCGGCCGATCCTCGGCCGCGTGCGCTTCCAGCGCCGCCATCAGTTCCGGGCCCGCGGACCCGATCGCACGGTAATCGTCGGCGCACGCGCCGCATTCGGACAGGTGCGCGGCCAGCCGACGCCGGCGCCACGGCCAGGCGCGGCCGGCGGCCAGTTCGGACAGGGCCTCGGAGGGCGGGCATTCATCGACGTGTGCGCGTCGGTACCCGGCTCCGAATCGCTCGCGGAATTCATTCATTGCTGTCGCTCATGTCCTTTTTCAGTGCCCGGATGCCCCGGTAGGTCAGGTTGTGCGCGCGGCCCTCGTCGCATCCCAGGAGTTCGGCGATCTCGGGGATCGTGAATCCCTGCAGGAAAAGGCCGACCGCGCGCCGCCGAGCCGCCGGAAGCCGCCGTATCGCGGCCCGCAGCCGATCGAAGCGCCCGGCGTCCTCGGCCACCGTCTCGGGCAGGCGTTCCGTCGAGCCGACCCGCTCGACCGCGCCGCCCGCTTCGTCGTCCTCCTCGCGCCTTGCGTGCGCCAGCGTGCCGCGGTGCGCGCGCAGACTGTCGATGATGGCGCTGTTGACGACCTTGTAGTAATACGACGGACGGAAGCGCGAATTCCTGTCACCCTCGTATACGGTCCAGACCCGGATTCGCACCTCCTGCAGCAGATCCTCGGCGCCCAGCGCCGCGTCGCGGGACGGGTGCCGGGCGATCGCGGCGCGCACGTGGGGCGCCAGCCGATGCCACAGCTCGGCGAACGACAGCCTGGGATCGTCCGGGCTCATGGCGTGCGGCTTCCGTCGCTTCGTGTTCCGATACCGCCGATGATCGCCGGAGGTGGGACGGCGGGCAAGGCTCAGAGCCGCCTTAGCTGATCGGACAGCGCGAACTCGGGCAACTCCGGGTCGAATGCGCGCGTCAGCGCCATGACCTTGAACCGCTCCCCCATCTCGCCGGGCAGGACCAGCCGCTTGAACGCGCCGGCCATCCGGAGCCGCTCGGCCTCGCCGTCGACACGCTCGATCTCCTCGCCGACGCCGCTGCCGAGCATGAATCCGCCCTGGGTCGTGAAGCCGGCCACGTCCAGCGCGAGCGCCTGCGCGCTCTCGGCAAGCGCCGTGAAATCGACGAAGGCCGACAGGTCGGTCAAACCGGGCCAGATGAAGGGGTCGAAGTGGGCGCGGTGGCGATAGTGGCAGACCAGCGTGCCGCCGCTGCGGTCTGGATGGTAGTACTCGCGTCTGGGATAGCCGTAGTCGATGAACAATGCCAGCCCGCGCGCCAACGGCTCGGTCACGGTGCGCAGCCATTCGCCGAGATTCAGGCAGATCTCGCTTCGGTAGCCCGCCGGCAGCGGCTCGGGGAGATCACGCCGCAGGTGTTCGACCGCGGCGGCCAACCGATCCCCGGCCTCCATCCAGGTCCAGCCGAAGCGCTCGCCGGAGATCTCGACGCGGCCCTCGTCGATCCCGCCGTCTGTCACGCGGAAGCGGCGGACCGGCAACGCATCGACGACCTCGTTGGCGACGACCGCGCCGTCGAACGGCTCGGCCGGCGGCGCGGCCACCCACTCGACGCGCTCGGCCAGGTCGTCGGGCAGGTCGGCCAGCGTCTCGCGCTGGACCTCGCGAAGCGGCGCGCTGGGTTCGAGCATCCGGTAGCGCTCGGGCGGACGCTCCAGCGCGGCGAGCAGGTCGCGCGCCAAAGCCCCGCTGCCCGGGCCCAGCTCCAGGATCACCCAGCGATCGCCCAGCGTGCGTCCGACCTCGTCGAGGCGACGCGCGATCGCGCGCGCGAAAAGCGGTGTCTGCTCGGGCGCGGTCGTGAAATCCCCCGCCGCGCCGAACTTGTGCAGCCCGTTTACGTAGTACCCCAGGCCCGGCTCGTAGAGCGCCATGCGCATGAAGCGCTCGAACGAAATGGGCCCGTCGGTTTCGATGGCATTGACGATGCTGGTGCACAATTCCCCGGAAAGCTCGGCGAGCTCGGCGGGCGGTTGCGGCAGTTTCAGCGAAGGATCGGACAATGACCGAAGCATCGAACAGGGGTGCGGCGATTGTAACGGGGGCCGCCCGGCGCATCGGCGCGGTCATCGCGCGCCGCCTGCACGCGCGCGGTCTGGACGTCGTCCTGCACTGCCGATCGTCACGTGCCGAGGCCGACGCGCTGGTCGCCGAACTGAACGACCGGCGCAGCGACTCGGCGCTGGTCGCCCAGGGCGATCTCGGCGACGACGCCGTTCCCGCGGCGCTGGTCCGCGCCGCCGTCGAGGCCTTCGGGCGCATCGAAGTCGTGGTCAACAACGCCTCGTCGTTTCACCCGACGCCGCTGGAGCGGGTCGGCCACGAGGACTGGCGGAGATTGATGGACAGCAACCTGCGCGCGCCCTTCTGGCTGTCGCTGGCTGCCGCCGAAGCGATGGAAGACGGTGGCAGCATCGTCAACCTGGTCGACATCCACGGCGTGGTTCCACTGGCCGGGCACGCGGTCTACAGCCAGGCCAAGGCCGGGCTGATCATGCAGACCCGGGCGCTGGCCAAGGATCTCGCCCCGGGCGTGCGCGTCAACGCCGTCGCACCCGGTTCCATCCTGTGGCCCGAGGGAGAGGCCGCGAACTCCGAGGAAGCCATGCGGGAGATTCTCGATCGGGTGCCGCTGAAACGCCAGGGCTCGCCCGAGGATATCGCCGGCGCCGTGGCATTCCTCGCGCTGGACGCGCCCTACGTCACCGGACAGGTGCTGGCCGTGGACGGGGGCCGAACGCTGAACATGTAGGCCGGCGCCCGGCGGGCGACGCGTCAATACAGCGTCAGCGAATCCACGTCCATCGTGTAGGCAGCGTCGGCCGTTTCGTTGCTGACGTCCTCGACGTTCAGCGTGCCCTGCATCCAGAACGCGTCCCAGATGTTGACCATCTCGATGGGCTCGTCGAGACGACCGTAGATGATCTGGTTGGCCGGCGGCGGCGGAACGTGGATGCACGCACCGAAATAGGGCACCAGGAAGAACGTCTTCAGCATGCCCTCTGCATCGGTTTCCACCGGCACCACGAAGCCGGCGATCCGGACATCCTTGCCGTCGAGCCCGGGGACGACGACGTCGGACTGGAACGTCTCTCCGGGCCCGGTGCCGGTATGGTCCACCCCGCTCTGGTTCTTCATCCAGGCCTCGGCCTCCTCTTTTGGCATCAGCTCGTTCCACTCGATCTCGCGCACGTCGCCCGATGCGGGGAGCGCTAGCGCCGAAAACAGGAATGCAAAGGCAAGACGGGTTGTTCGAAGCAGCGGTGAACTCATGGATTCGGGAATCTCGTGATTCGGATTTCGCGGTGATTCGGATTGCCGCACTGCCGGATGGTTCCCGTCACTGGCGCACCTGCATGCCGTCTGCCAGCGTGCGTCGGTACACCATCGCCGCGGGCACAAGGGCGACCAGTACGGCGGCCACCCATATCCCGGCGAGCACCAGCCACTGCCAGGTCGCCGGCCAGGCCATGGAGACCGCGACGCCGAAGCGGGCGAGCAGCCAAGGGGCGAGCGCGGCCTGCGCCGCGAACGCGATCGCGATGCCGACGAGAATCCCGGCCAGGCCGATCAGCGCGGCCTCGAGCAGCAGCAGCGCCGAGATCTGCCAAGGGCGAGCGCCGCAGGCGCGCAGGATCGCCATCTCGCGCCGGCGCTCGTTGAGCGTGCTGATCAGCGTCGTCAGCATGCCCATCAGGCCGGCGACGACGACCAGTGCGGCGACGACCCGCAGAATGCGCTCGGCGAAGCCGGTGATTCGCCACAGCTGCTGGAGCGCGATGCCAGGCAGGATGGCGAGCAGTGGCTCGCCGTCGCCGCGGTTGATGCGGTACTGCATGCCCAGCGCGGCCGCGCGCGTTTCCAGGCCGAGCAGGAACGCCGAGACCTCGTCCGGCGCAAGGTCGTCGTCGTGCGCATGTTCGTGCGCTTCCTCGGCGCTCAGCGTCGTGCCCGGCCGCGGCATGCCGGTCTCCCAGCCCACGTGCAACGCGTGGTGGGCGTCCAGGCGAACGAACAGGGTCTGGTCCATCGGCGTGCCGGTGGGCGCCAGCACGCCCGAGACGGTGAACGGCAGCGCGTCGTGATCGTGCAGGCTGACGTTGCCGCCGCCGTGGGCCAGCACCAGTTCGTCGCCCGGCGAATGGCTTAGCGATCCCGCAACCTGCGCCCCCAGCACGACGTCGAACAGCGCATCGAACGCTTCACCGCGCGCAAAGGCCAGCGGCCGGCCGCCGGCGTAGCGGTAATGCTCGAACAGCGCATCGCTGGTGCCGACGACGCGAAAACCTCCGTGCGTGTCGCCCAGCAGCAGCGGAATGGACCAATCGACGCCCGGCCCGTCGGCGATCTCACGGTACGCCGACCAGTCGACGTTGTCGCTGGGATTGCCAATGCCGAACACCGACAGCAGCAGCAACTGCACCGGCGACGTCGGCGCACCGACGATGAGGTCGACGCCGGACACCGAGCGGTAGAACCCTTCGCGGACCTGGCTCCGCATCTGCTCGACCAGTACCAGCAGCGCGATCGAGATCGCGATCGTCGCCACGGTCAGCGCTACCGACACGCGCCGGTTCGATAGCGATCCGCCGGCCAGCGACATCAGGCTCATGCCGGCGCTCCGGTTCGGACGAGCCCGCCCAGATCCAGCGCCCGGTCGAAGCGATCGGCCAGCGCGCGGTCGTGGCTGACGAACAACACCGCGCTTCCCGCGGCTTCGGCCTGCGCGAACAGCAGCCCGAGAAACGCATCCCGGCGGTCGGCATCCAGCGCCGACGTCGGTTCGTCGGCCAACACCAGGTCCGGCCGGCCGACCAGCGCACGCGCCGCGGCGACCCGCTGCTGCTGGCCGACGCTGAGCGTATCGGCCCGCTTGCGGCAATCCTGTCGAGCCAGCCCCATCACATCCAGCAGACGCCGAGCCTCGCTTTCGATGTCGCCGGCGCGCCGGCGGCGCGCCGGCGAAAAGCGGCAGCCCAGCCGGACGTTGCCGACGGCATCCAGCCATGGAAGCAGGTTGAACTGCTGGAAGATCACGCCGAGGTGGTCGGCGCGGAAACGGTCGCGGCCTGCCGACGAAAGCGTGGCGAGATCGCGCCCGCCCAGCCGGATCGTCCCGGCGTCGGGAACCACCAGCCCCGCGATCAGCGCCAGCAGCGTCGACTTTCCGGATCCAGACGCGCCGGCCAGGAATACGCGTTCGCCGGCAGCGATCTCGAGATCCAGGCCGTCGATCACCGGCCGGGGCTCGCCAGCCCAGGTGAATCGCAGTCCATCGATGGTCAGCAACGGTTCGGTCATCGGCTGGTATCGGGTCCGTGTCCCGGTTCGACTTCCGGGCCACGCGAATCATACGCGACCACGGCGACCGGCCCCGCCCATTTGCTTCGAAGCACGCCTTCGTGGACAATTGGCCGCTTCGAACAATAACCACTTGCAGGAAACCTTCGATGAAAACCACTTCGGTCCACGGGATGTGGTCGTCGCGCCTGATGTTCGTGCTGGCCGCCACCGGCTCGGCGGTCGGCCTGGGCAACATCTGGCGCTTCCCGTACATCACGTCCGAGAACGGCGGCGGGGCCTTCGTGCTGGTCTACCTGATCTGCATCGGCCTGGTCGGGCTGCCAATCCTGTTCTCCGAGATCCTGATCGGTCGCAGAGGCCGGATGAGCCCGGTCAATTCGTTGAAGGAACTCGCAGACGATGCCGGCGCGAGCAGGGCGTGGACCGGCCTGGGCTGGCTGGGGATCGCCGCCGGTTTCCTGGTGCTGTCGTTCTATTCGGTGGTCGCCGGTTGGACGCTGGCGTACGGCTTCGACTATCTTTCTCAACTGCTGTTCGGCGCCGATCCGATCAGCGACCCGACCGAATTCTTCACGTCGCTGCTGGCCGACCCCGCGCGGATGATCTTCTGGCACGCCGTGTTCATGGCGCTGACCGTGGGCGTTGTGGCACTGGGCGTCGAGGAAGGTCTGGAGCGCGCGGTCTCGGTGCTGATGCCGACGCTGTTCGTGCTGCTGCTGCTGTTGCTGGGCTACGGCATGAGCACCGGCCACTTCCAGGAGGCCGTCAGCTTCCTGTTCGCGCCGGACTGGTCGCGGGTTTCGGGTTCGATGATCGTCACCGCCATGGGCCAGGCATTCTTCACGCTGAGCCTGGGCATGTGCGCGATCATGACCTACGGCGCCTACCTGCCCTCGCACGTCAACGTCCCGCAGACCGGCGTCGCGGTCGCGTTCGCCGACACTGCCGTGGCACTGGTCGCGGGGCTTGCGATCTTCCCGATCGTGTTGTCGTTCGGCCTGGATCCCGAAGGCGGCGGCGCCGGGTTCATCTTCACGGCGCTGCCGCTGGCGTTCAACGAGATGCCGTTCGGCATCGCCTACGGCATGGCGTTCTTCCTGCTGCTGTCGGTGGCGGCGTGGACCAGCTCGATCTCGCTGCTGGAGCCGCCGACGGCCTACTTCGTCGAGGCAACGAACTTCACGCGCAAGCAGATCGCGATCACCGTCGCGGCCCTGACATGGCTGATGGGCCTGTTTTCGGTCTTCGGCCTCAACGTCTGGTCGTCGGTCACTTTCGGCGGCCGCGACATCATGGGCGCCATCGAATTCGTCGCCGCCGACATCATGTTGCCGCTGGGCGGCCTGCTGATCGCCATCTTCGCCGGCTGGGTGCTGTCGAACCGGATCACGCGCGAGGAACTCGACGAGAAGATGCCCGACTGGGCGTTCAAGGCATGGCTTTGGCTGACCCGCGTCGTCACTCCGCTGCTGATCCTCGTCGTGATCGGCGGGCTGCTCGGCATCTTCTGATCGACAACCGCGGCTGATCGACGACCGCGGCCGCCGCGATGCCTAGTCGCGGCGGTTGCGATCCAGCACCAGGTGGCCGCCTCCCTCGAGCCGGGCGGACCAGCCGTCGGCAACCCACGTCGTCGCGTCGTCGTCGATGATGATCGCAGGGCCGTCGACGCTGCGCTCGCCGAGCTTCGAGCGGCCGATGACCGGCGGGTCCTGGTCCTCGATACCGTCCGGGCCCGCGTCGGGGGCCGGCGGCGGCACCTCGCCGATGCGCGGCTTGCCGCGGCCTTCCACACGCAGCCCCACGAGTTCCACCGGCAGTCCCAGCCGATGACCGAACGCGTCTTCGTGGGCGGCGTGGAACGCGTCGGCGAGCGCGTCCGGCGACTGCAGTTCCAGTTCAAGCGTCGCGCTCTGGCCGGCGTAGCGGCAGTCCACCCAGCGCTCCAGCGCGAGCTCGCCGGTGCCCACGCCCTCCGCCTCGAGTTCGGAACGCACCTGCTCGAGCAGCGGCTCGAACCCGGCTTCGAGGTCGGCACCGGAGACGTCCGACGCCGGCCGCAGGAAACTCGCGGTGGCCTGGCGTCCCGGCTCGGCGACCAGCATCCCCAGCGCCGACAGCACGCCCGATCGGGCCGGCACGACGGCGCGGGTCATCCCCAGGCTGTCGGCCAGGTCGCAGACGTGCAGCCCGCCGGCGCCTCCGAAGCTCATCAGCGTCGCGCTCTTCGGATCGACGCCGCGCTCGGCCGACATCACGCGCAGCGCGCGGCTCATGTGCTCGTTGGCGATGCGCAGGATGCCCTCGGCGGTCTCGCGGCGATCCAGCCCGGCGTCCCCGGCCAGGTCCTCCATCGCCGCGACGGCGGCCTCGAAGTCGAGCCGGTGGCTGCCGCCCAGCCGGGTCTGGCGCGGGATCCGGCCGAGCACGAGATTGGCGTCGGTCACCGTGACGTCCTGACCGCCGGCGCCGTAGCAGACCGGACCCGGATCGGCGCCCGCCGATTCGGGGCCCACCTGCAGCAGTCCACCGGCATCGACGCGGACGATGGACCCGCCGCCTGCGCCGATGGTGTGCATGTCCACCATCGGCACCGAGACCGGATAGCGGCCGATGCGGCCGTCGCGGGTCAGGCTGGGCCGGCCGCGGAGCAGCGCGACGTCGGTGGACGTGCCGCCCATGTCGAAGGTCAGCAGGCGTTCGCGGTCCAGCTCGGCGCCGATGTGCGCGGCGCCGGCCAGCCCGCCGGCCGGACCCGAAAGCAGCAGGTGAACCGCGCGGTCCCCGGCCTGTCGCGCCGAGACCGTCAGCCCCGAGGACTGCATGACGGCCAGTCGACCACCGGCCAGCGACTGCTCCAGGCGCCGGAGATAACCGGCCAGCTTCGGGCCCACCGATGCGTTCAGCCAGGTCGCGATGCCGCGCTCGTACTCGCGGATCTCCGGCAGCACCTGCGACGACAGCGAGACCGGGATCCCGTCGGGAAGCGCCTCGGCGACGCGCTGCTCGAGCTCCGGCATCAGCCACGAAAACAGCAGGTTGATCGCCACTGCGTCGGGAGCCAGCTTCTCGATGCGGCGTCGAAGTTCCGCCAGTGCGTCGTCGTCCGGCTCGCAAAGGATCTCGCCGTCGGCCGTCGCGCGCGCGTCGATTTCGAGGCACCACGCCTCGTCGACCGGCGGAGCCACCGGCGGCTGCTCGAGGCTGTAGAGCTCGTCGCGGTTCTGGCGCGCCAGCTCCAGCAGGTCGGAAAAGCCGGTGCTGGTCACGAACGCGACCCGGGCGCCCTTGCCCTCGAGCACGGCGTTGGTGCCCACCGTCGTGCCGTGGACGAGGTCCACCCGCGCATCGGAGAGGCCCAGCGAGTCCAGGCCCTCGGCGATGGCGCGGGACGGGTCGTCGGGCGTGGACAGCACCTTGGCCGTGACCAGTTCGCCGTCGATCAGCGCGACGAAGTCGGTGAACGTGCCGCCGGTGTCGACGCCGACCCGGACCATGCCATCCCGTTCCCGCATTTCGCTCACGTCGCGGCTTCCTCGTGTTCGGCCCGCAGCCCGACCTGCTCGAGAACCCGGCGCCACGGGAACGTCGGTCCCGGGTCTAGCTTGCGCCGTACGCGGATCGCGGGGTCGTCGCTGGCCGGCACCCGGCGCGTGTCGAGCCGGTCGTGGCCGGTCACGGCCTCCAGCGAAGGCAGTTGACGCTCCAGGGCCTGCAGCAGGTCGACCAGCGCCTCGATCTGGGCGTCCGGGTAGCCGGCCGTCCATTCCTGGCTGCCGGTCGCCAGCCAGTCCGGCCAGCGGCCGATATGCACGAGTTCGATGCCGATGGAGTCGGCGTTGTGGTCGCGCACGTGATGCGCGATTCGCTCCAGCGGCACCCACAGCTCGACGGCGCCATCGCGGTCGATGTAGAAGTGGCCGGCGTTGCCGGTGCGCGAATCCTCGTAGTGGATGCGCTCGGCATATTCACGCGCTGTGGCGAGATCGGGCAGTTCGGTCGCATGGATGACCACCCGCCGGATGTCGTCCAGCGGCCGGTGATCGAGACGGTCCACGTAGGACAATGGCCTGCGGTCGACCCCTTCCATGTCCTTTCAGTCCGGACCGGTGGGATTGGTGCGCGCGGCGACCGCTCCGAGCATCGCGTCGAGCCGCGCGCGATCGAACCACTCGCCGGCGCGCATGACGCCGGAGATGTGGCGAAGATTGCCGATGTCGGCCAGCGGATCGGCTTCGACCAGCACGAGGTCGGCCACGCAGCCGGGGCGAACGCAGCCCCGCGCGGGCTCGCCGAGGAAGTCGGCGACCGCGGTCGTCGCCGAGGCCAGCGCCTCGCGCGGCGTCAGGCCGGCGTCGACGTAGACGGCGAGTTCGTGGTGCAGCGAATCGCCGGGAACGTTCATGATCTGCGGCGCGTCGGCGCCGGCCAGCACCATCGCGCCAGCATCGTGCAGCGCATTTATCAGTCGTCGCCGGACTTCCACGAAACGGGCCAGTGCGTCGGGCTCGTATCGAGCGCGCATGGATTCGATGCGGTCGACCCACGCCGCCCGCGTTTGTTCCGGCACCCAGCGCATCGCCGGGCGCGCCGACAGCGTGTCGACGTCGCCGACGGCGAGGTTCTCGATCAGCGTCTGCGTGGGCACGTTCGCCACCCCCGCCTTAGCGGTGCGCGCGGCCCAGTCGTCGACCCGGGCGGGATCCATCGCGTCTGCGAGGTTGATCCCGAAGAACCCGGGTTCGCGGCGGCGAGCCGGGTGATCGCCCGGCACCAGCGCCTGCGCGTAGCCGTCGAGATGATCGATGGTTGCCTGGCCGGCGGCAAGCGCCCGCTCGATGCCCACGCCCGCGGACACGTGGCCGGCGAATCCGATGCCCAGCCCGTCGGCGGCCGCGTCGATGGCCGCGAAGGTGTCCGGCAACAGCCCCGGGTGCAGCTTCAGGAAATCGTAGCCGGCCTCGGCCTGGCGCCGCACCAGCCGACGCGCGGTGGCGACGTCGGGCACCGAATTGCCGTTCAGCGACGGTCCGGACGTGACCAGGCGCGGACCGACGCGCTCGCCGCGCGCCAGTTCGGAGCGAAGCGCGAGATGTCCCGGCTCGCCCAGCATGCCGCGAATTGTCGTGACGCCGTGGGCCAGGAACAGCGCGAGGACGTCGTCGACGCGCTGCGGCTCGCGCATCGGCGGAACGTGGGCATGCATCTCGGCCAGCCCGGGGACAAGGAAGCCGCCGGCCGCATCGATCCGTCGCGCGTCGTCGCCGTCCCGGATCTGGCCGGCATCCACGATCCATCCATCGCGCACCGCCAGCCGCGCCGGTTCCGCCGAGACGCCGCGTTCGACGTCGACCACGCGGACGTTCTCGAAGACCACGGTTTCGGCATCGACCGCCGCGGCGGCTGCAAGCAGCAGCGCCGGGAGGATTATCGGCCAGGGGGAACGTCGGACCATGATCGGCTCCAGCCGTCGGGAACTCCGGCTATGTTATGCCATCCGTTCCGTGCGCGCCGAGCGGTCCCGGACGACGTCGTCAGATCGTCGTTTCGGGAGCGAATGCCAGTTGCTCGCCGATCCGGCGCGCCAGCTCGGCGCCGTCGGCCAAGCGGTCGGCGACCAGCACGACGCTGCCGCGCTCCACGTTCACCGCGGCAGCCTTCATGCCTTCACCGATCTCCATCGTCATCGGCGACTCGGCCAGCCGCGTGCGCGGCATGTAGTAGACGGTCACCGGCCCGGACGGCGTCTCCAGGATCAGGTGCGCGCCCTTGCCGTCGGGCGTGGGGCAGAACTTCGACAGCCGGACGTGCTCCAGCAGTTCGGGCGAGGCCTGAACACCGAGCTCGGCGAGGATTTCCTGGACGTGCTCGGGATCCTCGCGGACATCGGCCAGCGACGCGGCGAGCACCTGCGGCCCGTCGAGCTGCCAGTGCCACGCGACGTGCCGCCGCAGATCGGCGGTCGACGTCGCCGGGTTCATCAGGACCACGGTCACGGCCACGGCGATGGCCAGGGCCGCGGCCATCGCGCCCCACTGGATCCAGCGCATCGAGCGCTTCTCGCCCTCGATCGACTGGCGCAGGATGAGCCGGTCCGCCAGGCCCGGCGGCACGGGCACGTCGACCGCGCGAGCGAGGGTGCGCTCGAAACGATCGGATTCGGCGGCCGCCTGCTCGAATTCGTCTCCGGCCGCACGGGCCTCGACCATCTCCGGACTGCGGTCGGCCGGCTCGGTCATCAGGCGTCGCTTGAATTCAGCCAAGTTCATGTACGTTTCCCCCCGGATCCTTCGGCTGCAGCCGGTCCTTGAGTTTCTCGCGCGCCCGGAAGACCCGGGTCATCACGGCGCTCTCGGTGAGATCGAGCTGGGCTGCGATCTCGGCGATCGAAAAGCCCATCACGGTCTGCAACAGCAACGGCTCGCGGTATTTCTCCTCCAGTTCCATCATGCCCTTGCGCAAAAGGTCTCGCTCGGTGCGATCCTCGGGCGTCAGCTCGCTGTCCTCGGCGACGACCACGTTGTCGATGTCGGTCAGCGGCGGAACCTTGCGCTCGAACGTCCGGGCGTATTCTCGCCGAAGTATCGTGATGAGCCAGCTCTTTGCCGCATCGACGTCCTTGAGGCTGTCCAGCGCCTTCCAGGCGCGCACGAACGTCTCCTGCACCAGGTCCTTGGCCAGTGCATGGTCCCGGCACAGCCAGACGCCGAACCGGAACAGGTCGTCGGCGTAGCGGTGTGCCAACGCGTCGAACCGACGTTTTCGCTCCGCATCTTTCATGACCGGATCTCCAGTCGTTTCATTGCACTCCGAATGCTCCGGTGTTCGAGTTCCGGCGGCCCCGGATCATGCGGTTCATTCGGGCCGGTAGACGCTGCCGCCGGCAGCCCGGAATTCGGCGGCCTTTTCCTCCATGCCGGAGTCCAGCGCATCGGCCGGATCGAGCCCGCGCTCGCGCGCGTAGTCGCGCACGTCCTGCGTGATCTTCATGGAGCAGAACTTCGGCCCGCACATCGAACAGAAATGGGCCACCTTGTGCGCGTCCTTCGGCAGCGTCTGGTCGTGGTACTCGCGGGCCCGGGCCGGATCGAGACCCAGGTTGAACTGGTCGTCCCACCGGAACTCGAAGCGCGCCTTCGACAGCGCGTTGTCGCGCACCTGCGCACCCGGCAGCCCCTTGGCCAGATCGGCGGCATGCGCGGCGATCCGGTAGGTCACCAGGCCCTCGCGCACGTCGTGCTTGTCGGGCAGGCCCAGGTGCTCCTTGGGCGTGACGTAGCACAGCATCGCCGTGCCGAACCAGCCGATCTGGGCCGCGCCGATGCCCGAGGTGATGTGGTCGTAGCCCGGCGCGATGTCGGTCACCAGCGGGCCCAGCGTGTAGAACGGGGCCTCGCGGCAGTCGGCCAGTTCCTTGTCCATGTTCTCTTCGATGAGCTGCATGGGCACGTGGCCGGGCCCCTCGATCATGACCTGGCAATCGCGCTCCCAGGCGCTGTTCGTCAACTCGCCCAGCGTTTCGAGCTCGGCGAACTGCGCGGCGTCGTTCGCGTCTGCCACCGCTCCGGGCCGCAGGCCGTCGCCGAGCGAGAACGAAACGTCGTAGGCGGCCATGATTTCGCAGATCTCGTCGAATCGTTCGTAAAGAAAACTCTCGCGGTGGTGCGCCAGGCACCACTTGGCCATGATCGACCCGCCCCTGGAGACGATGCCGGTCACGCGCCCGGCGGTCAGCGGCACGTGGGCCAGCCGCACGCCGGCATGGATCGTGAAATAGTCCACGCCCTGCTCGGCCTGTTCGATCAGCGTGTCGCGGAACAGTTCCCACGTCAGCTCCTCGGGCACGCCGTCGACCTTCTCCAGGGCCTGGTAGATCGGAACGGTACCGATCGGCACCGGCGAGTTGCGAACGATCCATTCGCGCGTCTCGTGGATGTCGCGCCCCGTCGATAGGTCCATGACGGTATCGGCGCCGAACCGGAGTGCCCAGACGAGTTTCTCGACCTCGTCGGTGATCGACGACCGGACCGCCGAGTTGCCGATGTTGGCGTTGACCTTGACCCGGAAATTGCGGCCGATGATCATCGGCTCGCACTCGGGGTGGTTGATGTTGGCCGGCAGGATCGCCCGGCCCGCCGCGATCTCGTCGCGGACGAACTCCGGCGTGACCTCGGCCGGCAACCGGGCGCCGCGCGGCCGGCCGGCGTGCGAGCGCAGCAGGCCTGCGGCCTCGTAGGCATCGCGCATCTCCGGCAGCCTGGCGTTTTCGCGGATGGCCACGTACTCCATCTCCGGCGTGACGACGCCGTGCCGGGCGTAGTGCATCTGGGTGACGTTCGAGCCCGCGCACGCCCGCCGGGGGCTGCGCGCGCCGGGGAAGCGGGTCGCCCCGGAGTCGGATCGCTCGCGCGCGAAGACCGAACTCGGGCCCGCCAGCGTCCCGGTATCGGCGCGTTCCTCGATCCAGCCGGCCCGAACGGGGTCGAGGCCGGCAGCCGGATCCGGCGCGTGCTCGCCGTCCATGAAGGCCGCGGCGGTCTCGTAGACGTAGAGCGGGGGATTCGGCTGGGCGCCGAACGTCGCCGGCGTATCGTGCTGCCGGATCTCGCGCATCGGAACGCGCAGGTCCGGACGGCTTCCGGCCACGTGAACGAGGCGCGATCCGGGCGTCAACCGGAGGAGTTCGCTGTCGAGACGGCGCGCCATCTCGGCCGATTCGCTGGACATCGGCAAGGGCCTGGAACGGAAAGCCCGAATGGTAGCAGAGCCCGCCGCTCAGTCCCCATCCATGACGTCCGGCACCTTCGCCGTCACCCGGGCCCCGGTACAATACGCGCACTTGGCGCAACGATCGTCCCAGGAGCCGTACGGTGAATCTCGAACAAGCCAGAGCCAACATGATCAACCAGCAGGTTCGCAGCTGGGAGGTTCTCGACGAGCGCGTGCTCGACATTCTGGGAGAGATTGCGCGCGAGGAGTTCGTACCGGCACGCCACCGCAAGCTTGCCTTTTCCGACCTGCGGATCCCGCTGGGACACGACCAGGTCATGATGAAACCCATCGAGCAGGGCCGCATGCTGCAGAGCCTGGGCCTGCGGGACGGCGAGCACGTGCTCGAGATCGGCACCGGTTCCGGCTTCATCACCGCATGCCTGAGCCGTCTCGGCGGCAAGGTCACGAGCCTCGAGATCGTCGAGGAACTGGCCGAACAGGCACGGGCCAACCTCGAGATGCAGAGCGTGGAAGGCCCCGATATCCAGGTCGCCGACGCGCTGGCCGCCGACTTCGACCGCGAATCCTTCGATGCGGTCGTCGTCACGTCCTCGACGGCATCGGTTCCCGAGAAGTTCGTCGAGTGGCTGAAGCCCGGCGGGAGAATGTTCATCGTGCGCGGATATTCGCCGGCCATGGAAGCGATGCTGCTTACGCGGACCGAATCCGGTCGCGTCGGTGAGCAGAGCCTGTTCGATACCGATCTGCCCCGACTGATCGGCGCCGAAGACGCGCCGGTCTTCGAATTCTAGGAACCGGCAACGGCGCGACCGATGCCCGAATCACGAAGGTCCGAACCGAAATGCGAAAGATCCTGACCGCCGCGGCCCTCGCGGCTCTGACCAGTCCCGCCGCCGCCGTCGACCTGATGGGCGTCTACGAGCTTGCGCTGCGCAACGATCCGCAGATCCGGGCCGCCGAGCGCCGCCTCGACGCCGCCGAGATCGAAACTAAGCTGGCGCGGTCGAACTTCCTGCCGCAGATCGACTCGACGCTGCAGCGCACGCCGATCGGCGAGAGCCAGCCCAAGATCGCCGGGGTCGATCTCGATCAGAACGATATCGACACCGAGAACTATTCGGTCAGCCTCACCCAGAGCCTGTTCGACTGGCGCAATTTCGCCGAAATGGAGCGCGCCCGCCGCCTCGTCGCGCAGGCCGACTCGCAATACAACGTGGCCTGGCAGAACTTCCTGCAGCGCACGGCCCAGCGCTACTTCGAGATTCTCAACGCGATCGACAGCCTTCGCTTCGCGCGCGCCGAGGAGAAGGCGCTGAAGCGGCAGTTCGAGCAGGCCGAGCAGCGTTTCGAAGTGGGACTGTCGGCGGTCACCGACTTCCTTGAAGCCCAGGCCGCCTGGGATGGAGCGCGGGCCCGCGTGATCGTCGCCGAGAATGCCCTGGCCAACGCTCGCGAAGGCCTGCGCGAGCTGACCGGCACGATGTTCGAGTCGTTCAAGCCGCTGTCCGAGGACCTGCCGCTGGCGCCGCCGCAGCCCGCCGACTCCAGCGAATGGGTGGATCGCGCGCTGGAAGCCAATCCCGACCTCATCGTGGCTCGCGAAGCCGTGGCGATCGCCGACTCGGAGATCGAGATCGCCCGGTCCGGCCATTTCCCGACGCTCGTGCTGGACGCCGGCTACAACCGTAGGCTGGACAACGAGTTCGCGCTTCGAAACGACCAGCAGCAGCAGATCGGCACGACCACGTTCCAGACCGACACCTGGTCCGCCACGGTCCGGCTCAACATCCCGATCTTCTCCGGGCTCGCGGTGAGTTCCAGGACCCAGCAGGCGCGGATCAATCGCAGCGTCGCCAACCAGGAACTCGACCTCAACCAGCGCCAGGCCGTGCGCACGACCGAGAACGCGTTCCGCGCCGTGCTCGCCGGCATCCGCCAGGTCGAAGCGCTGCAGCAGGCGCTGGTTTCGGCCGACAGCGCGCTGGAGGCCACCAACGCCGGCTTCGAGGTCGGCACGCGCACCATCGTCGACGTGCTGCTCGCCGAGCAGCGCTTCTTCCAGGCGCAGCGCGACTACTCGCAGGCCCGCCACCAGCTGATCCTCGATCGCCTCGGACTGCGGCGCGCCGCGGGTACGTTGGCGCCTGAGGATCTGGAGGAAGCCAACGAGCTCCTCGAGGGTCCGGAACGCGGCTGACGTCCGCTGCGACGGCGCTCAGCCGTCGGCAATGACCGGTCCCAGCCAGCGCTCCAGCCGCTCGAACGTGGCCGAAACCGCTCCGCGCTGCTCCTCCGCGACACGCCGCGCCCGGGCACCGATGCGCTCGGCCTCTTCGGGTTCGTCCAGCCATTTCGCCACGGCTTCGGCCAGCGCCTCGTCGCTGGCGGCCTCGTCCAGCACGCCGGCGGCGGACAGGATCCGCGCCGCGTCGCGCTGATCCTCCAGGTGCGGCCCGGCGATCACCGGACGGCCGGCCAGCGCGGCTTCCATCAGGTTGTGTCCCCCGATGCCCGGCACGAGGCTTCCGGCAACGAAGTTCGCCGCCGCGCAGCCGTACAGCTCGGCCAGTACGCCCATCCGGTCCACGACGACGGCCTGCGCGTGCGGTCGCTCCGCGAGGTCGTCGATCACGCACGCCTCGAGGCCGTTGCGCTGCAGCTGGGCGCACGCTTCGCCGGCCCGCTCGGGATGACGGGGCGCCACGACGACCAGCACGTCCGGCTTGCGCTTCAGCAATCGAGCGTGCGCGCGGCCGACGACGGCCTCTTCCCCGGCATGGGTGCTGCCTGCGATCCAGACCGGGCGATCGCCCCATGACCGCGCCCATTCGCGGACGAACTCCGATGGACGCTCCGGCGCCGTCAGGTCGAACTTGAGGTTGCCGGTCACGGACAGCCGGTCCCGCGCGACGCCGAGCATCGCGAGCCGTTCGAGATCGGCGTCGCTCTGGCACAGCACCGGATCGACGTCCGACAGCGCATCCCGGAACAGGCCGGCGAAGCGGCGGTAGCGCCCGAACGCGCGGCGCGATATGCGGGCATTGGCCATCGCGACCGGAATCTCCCGGCGGCGGCAGGCTTCGAGCAGCACGGGCCAGATCTCGGTCTCGATCAGCAGCAGGCGCCGCGGCCGGGTATGATCCAGCCAGCGTCCGACGCAGCGCGGCGTATCCAGCGGCGCGAACACGTGCCGAACCCGCGCGCTGCCGGTCAATCGTTCGCCGGCCCGTGCCGCGGCGGTATGGGTCATCGTCGAGATCACGATGCGGGCGCCGTGCCGATCGACGAGGCGGCGGATCAGCGGTTCGGCGGCATTGAGTTCTCCGACCGAGGCGGCGTGGATCCACAACTCGTCCTGCGCACTGGGCACGTGCCCCCGGCGTTCGGCCTGCCGTGCGACCAGCGCCGGATCGCCGGCCGCGGCACGGGCCAGGCGGCGGCGGGCGACCGGCGCCAGCGCCGAGCCGACGACTCTATAAACGGGAAACCACCATGAGCGCATCGCGCCAAGCATATCCCAAGCGTCCGCGTAAGCCATGAGGCCATTGCGCGACGGAATGCTGCGCGTCGCGCTTGCGCCGCTGCGAAGGGTGGGCCGCATGCCGCTGACCCGTGCCCAGCGCGCCACCGGTTGGCTGGGCGCCCCGATGCGAGTGCTGATGCGCCGTCGCGCCAGGATCGTGCGGCGCAATCTCGAGTTGTGCTTTCCGGAGCTGGACGCCGGGCAGCGCGCGACGCTGGAGCGCGCGCACTTCCGGAACCTCGCCGAGGCCATCGGCGAGATCAGCGTCGCATGGCATCACCCCGGTCGCCTGGACGCATCGTTCGGCGATGTCGCGGGCCTCGAGCACGTCGAGTCCGCGCGCGCCGACGGCCACGGCGTGCTGCTGCTGACCGGACACGTGACGTGCCTGGAGCTGGGGGCACGGCTGTTCGGGGAGCGCGTCCGGGCGCGGGCCATCTACCGGCCACTGCGCGATCCCGTGCTCGAGCAGGAACAGAACCGCGGCCGGTCGCGTTATGCCGACGCGATGATTCCGCGCAAGGATCTTCGTTCCATGGTCCGCCACCTGCGCGGCGGCGGCGTGCTGTGGTACGCGCCCGACCAGGACCTGGGCCGGAACCGAAGCCGCTTCGCGCCATTCTTCGGCCTCGAGACCGCGACCGCCACCGGCATGCTCGAGCTGGCCCGAATGGGACGCGCCCATGTGGTGCCGATGATCCCGGTCAAGGACGCCGATTCCGGCCGCGTCACGGTGGTGCTGGAATCTCCGCTGGACCCGTTTCCTTCAGATGACCCCGATGCGGATCTTGCGCGGTTCAACGCCTTCCTGGAACGACACGTGCGCGCCGCGCCGGCCCAGTACTGGTGGCTTCACCGCCGCTTCAAGACCGCGCCCGATGACTCGGATCGCTACGCCGGCCTCTGACCAACGGCACATGCGGCCTTGCTGCATCGCGCAGGACAATGTAGCCGACCCATGAGGAAATCCACACGATGCGCAAGGCACCCCGCGTGCTCCGGACCGCCGAGTTCTCATCGCGCGCGGTTCGCTATTCGCTGCTCAGCCTGACCATCGTGCTGGCGGGCAGCATCGTCGCCATTCCCGCGATTCCGTTCGTGCTGCCGTTCGCCTGGTGGTACTACCGCCGGTTCTACGCGACGCTGGACGTCGTGCTCACGAGCCGCGAGCTGCAGGTCTGCCGCGGCGTGCTCAACCGGCAGGAAAAGAGCATCCCGCTCGAAAAGGTCACCGACCTGGCCGTGATCCAGGGGCCGATCATGCGGATGATGGACATCAAGGGACTGCAGGTCGAGACCGCCGGCCAGAGCGGGTCCGGCGGCGCGCTTGTGCGGCTGATCGGGATCGTCGATACCGACGGATTCCGCGATGACGCACTGGACCAGCGCGACAAGGTCACGGACGCGCCGACCACCGGATCGGAGCCGGCGACGGCCGACGGTACCGCCGCGCTGCTGGTCGATATCCGCGACACGCTGCAGCGCATCGAGGCCCGAATGAACGCCGATTGAGCCGCCGGCGGGCCCGATCCCTCGAGGCCGGCGTCGCGAACAGGCAAACGGGGCATGAGCCGTGCGCGTTCATCCGGGCTCGGTCGCTCGCTGCCGGGCCTCAGGCCGCGTCGATGCGCTCGCCGCGCCCCAGCCGCGCCAGCGCCTTGTATTTTTCCAGCGTATAGGCCGCCTGCAGCACGCTCATCCGCCACCCCGCGCGCCCGTCCAGGAACGCGCCGCGCAACACGAAATTGTCGATGCCGTTGAACAACGCTCTCGGCCAGGCACCGAGCCGTCCGGCGCGGCGGCCGGCGGCATGGCGCTGGGCGGCCTGGATACGCGCGTAGCCGGCGAGTTTGGCCCGGGCGTGCTCGGGATCGCGAAAGACGTGATGGATCAGCGGGCCTTCCAGCAGCCCGGTACGACGGGACGGGCCGGTCATCACCAGTTTCTCGTGGACGGGTGCATCGGTGAATTCGGCGGCGTCGCGCCGTACCAGCCGAAGCGGCGCCCGCGCCCAGTGGCCGAAGTGCAGGTCGCGGCCGAAGGCGCGCGTCAGCCACGGCAGCCGGTAGCCGTCGTAATGCGGCTCCGGCTGGGAGAGCACGAGGTCGATCTCGCGCCGCAATGCCTCGCTGACGACCTCGTCGGCATCCAGGCTGAGCACCCAGTCGCCGGTCGCGCGCGCCATCGCACGTCGCTTCTGCGGCCCGTATCCCGGCCAGTCGGTGATTTCCACGCTGGAGGTATAGCGTCGACAGATCTCCGGCGTGCCGTCGGTGCTGCCGGAATCCAGCACGACGATCTCGTCGGCCCAGCCGGCCACCGACGCCAGGGCCTGCTCGATGCGGTCGGCCTCGTCGCGGCAGATCATGACCACGCTCAGCGAAAGCGTGCGCCTGCGCGGCGCCGAGGCCAGCTCGCGGCGGTAGCGGACGCGAACAATCGCGTACGCCACCGCGGTCAGCAGCACGAACCAGACGATGCCGCTGTTGCGCTGGAAGATCGACTCGCCGAGACTCATGACCGCCAGCACCGTGACCGCCGCCAGCCCGCTCCATCCGATCAGGCGGGTACGCTCCAGGCCACTGCGCCACAGTCGGGCGAAACGCGCCAGCGGCACGCCGAACAGCAGTGCGAGCGCGGCAATGCCTGGAAGGCCGGCGATGAGCAGCACCGAGAGCAGCTGGTTGTGGGGGTGGTGATACTCGAGCATCCAGGCCGGGAGCTCGCCGGAAGCCACGGCCTGTTCGAGCGCGGCGCGAAAACCGCCGGGGCCATGGCCGAACAGCCAGCCCTCGCCGATGCGCTCGATCGACAGATCCCACAGCGCCCATCGGATCGCCAGCGTATCGTCGCGGGCCAGCCCCCCGCCCGATTCGGACAGGCTTCGAACCGCGTCGGCGACGCGCTCGCCCAGCGGCACGCCGGGAATCAGTGCCAGCAGCACGGCCGCGGCCACAATGGCCAGCGGAACTCCGTAGCGCCACAACGGCCGCTGCCTGGCGCCCAGCGTCAGCAGGTAGAGCACCAGCAGCGGAGCCAGCGCCAGCCAGGCGCCGCGCGAGCCGGACAGTGCGCTGGCGATTAGGCCCAGCGCGATGGCCGCCGACACGGCCATGCGGGTAGGCCCATCCAGGCTCGCGTCGGCCGGGCGCGGCAACAGCATGACCGCGAATGCGAGCACGACGCCGCCGAAATAGATGGGATTGGTCGGCCCGCCGACGCGCTCGGCCCAAGCGCCCGGCTCGCCGCCCCACGCGAAGCCGATGGCATACGCGCCGGCCACGGCGCAGCCGACGGCAAGGCCGCCCCACCACGCGCGTTCCAGGCCGTCGACGCGTGCCAGGAAGACCGCGACGGGGACAACCAGCAGCAGCCGGGCGATGCGACCGACGTCGTCGGCGCCGACGGGATCGAGGCCGTGGGCCAGCCATGCGACCAGCCAGACCAGCACGAACGCGACCACCGAAAAGGTCAGCAGGCGCTCGTGGGCATCGAGTCGCCAATGCCGCCGCAGCAGCAGCGGCTCCAGCCAGATGATGCCGAGCAGCGCCAGCAGCAGGAAGGAGCCGCCGGCCACTTTCGGGACCACCAGGCCGAAGGCCAGGCCGGCGAACAGCACCAGTGCAGTGGCCCGGGCGAGCCACGAGGTTTCGGAAACCACCTTGACGTCGTGCGGCACGGGAACAGCCGCCGCGTGTGCTTCAGTCCTCAAGCTCGAATCGGGCGCCGCAGTAGGGGCAAAGGGCCTCGCCGGTCTTCTCGATCGGCAGGTACACCCGCGGGTGGGAGTTCCACAACACCATCTCCGGCGTCGGGCAGCTCAGCGGCAGGTCGGCGCGCCGGACGGTGTAGCGCCGCTCGGCGTTCGCGGGCTTGCCCGACCCGTGCTTTTCGACAGATTCGTTCACGACAAACAAGCCCTTGTTGGCAATCCGATCATTCTATCGTACCCCGCCCTTCGAGCCATGCTCCGGTGCGGCGCCGAACCGGCGCTTCCACGCCTCTGCGACCTCGGTACGGGCCGAATCGGGCAACGCCTCGTCGCAGTCGCGCTCCAGGAATCGCCGGTCGCGCAGCCCGGCGGCCTCGTTGAAGATTCCGGTCAGCGAGCGCGCCGTCCGCCCGTCCAGCCAGCCGCAGTCGGAAAGCGCCGCCAGCTGGGCGATGGTCGCCCGATCGTTCAGCAGGTCGGGGTGTTGCCGGGCGCTGATCAGGACGCCGAACTCGGCGATGAACTGGATGTCGCCGAGCAGCCGCTTGGCCGGGCTTTCGGAGCGCTCGGCCAGCTGCCGTCTTCGCATGTCGAACAGCGCCTGCCGGACGTCTTCTTCGTCGCGGCCGCGCCGCAGCACGTCGCGCCGGATCCGTTCGAAGCGTTCGGCCACGGCATCGGTCCCGGAGACGCAGCGTGCGCGTATCAGCGCCTGGTGTTCCCAGGTCCAGGCATGGCGATGCTGGTAATCGGCGAAGCTGTCCAGCGACGAGACCAGCATGCCGGCGTTTCCGTTGGGACGCAGCCGGGTATCGATAGCGTAGAGCTTGCCGCCCTGCAGCGGCAACTGCATCGCGTTGATCAGGCGCTGCACCGCCCGCAGCGGCGCGTCGTCGCCGTCGTGGAGGAACACGAGATCGAGATCCGAGGTGTAATGGAGTTCGCCGGCGCCCAGGTTGCCGTAGCCGATGATGGCCGTGGTCGTATCGTCCGGCAGATGCATCTCCGCGATCTGCTCGAGCACTTGCTCGGCCAGCCGCGTGAGCCGCTCCCGCGCCTCGGCGCGGTCCAGGGAACCGTCGAGCTGGCCCAGCGCGGTGCGCACGAACCCGGCCTGCCGGAACCGGGCCAGCGAGTTCAGGTTGTGTTCGACGTCGCCGGGCTGCATCGTCGGCAAACGCGGCAAATCGGGGTTGCGGTCCGGCGCGAGCAGGTCGTCGAGCAGCTGAGGGCTGGCGGTGATCCAGCGGGCCACTCGCTCGGAGGCCCGGAAGACCCGTACGCAGCGTGCCAGCGTTGCCGGACGCTCGCGCAACAGTGCGAGATAGGCCGAACGCCGCGCGACGGTCTCGATCAGCGCCAACAGGTCGGTGAACCCGACATCCGGCGGGCGGTGTTCGAGCACCTCGTCGAGCAGATCCGGCATCAGTCGGTCGAGGCGCTGACGCGCTTCGGCCGACGACGGCCGTCGGGAGAGCCGTTCGTGGAGTCGCACCAGAGCGGCGGCGGCATCCTCGGGCCGCCGGAAGCCGGCCCGCTCGAGCTCCGCGCCGAGGTCGTCGGTCGGCGGCCACAGCGCCGAGACCGACGATTCGCCGTCACCCGGTTCGTCGAAACGCAAGCGAAAGCGCTCGCGCACCGCGCGGCGCACCGCGCGGGTTTCATCGTCCAGCCCGCCCGCGTTGCCGTGCCCGGTCAGCAAGGCAAGCCGGGCGGCCACCTCGTCGTCGTCGGGCATTTCGTGCGTCTGCCGGCCGGTCGCGAGCTGTATCCGGTTTTCCAGCGCGCGCAGATAGCGATAGTTCGTATCGACCTCGGCGGCTTCATCGGCTTCGACCAGGCCGGCATCGCGGGCCGCGCGCAGCGCCGGCAGGAAGCCGGTCACTCGCAGTGAAGGCTCGCGACCGCCGCGCAGCAGCTGCAAGGACTGGACCAGGAATTCCAGCTCACGAATGCCGCCCGGCCCCCGCTTGATGTCAGCCTGCAGGTCTTCGCGCTGCGACCGCCGCTCGATGTCGCCGTGCAGCGATCGAAGGCTCTCGAACAGTCCGTAGTCGAGATAGCGGCGGAACACGAACGGCCCGATACGTTCGAGCAGGCCGCGTCCGAGCGCGCGGTCGCCTGCAACGTCTCTGGCCTTCAGCCAGGCGTAGCGTTCCCACGTCCGCCCTTCGTTGAGAAAGTATTGCTCCATCGCCGAAAGCGACCAGACCATCGCCCCGGATTGCCCGAACGGCCGCAGTCGCGTGTCGACGACCCAGACCCGGCCATCCCGCGTGATCTCTTCCAGGATGCGCGTGAGTTCGCGGACGACGCGGCCGAACCAGTCGCGGGGACCGAGCGGACGACGCCCGTCGCTTTGGCCCGACGCCTCGTGGCAGAAGACCAGGTCGACGTCGGAGTTGAAGTTGAGTTCGTTGCCACCGAGCTTGCCCAGTGCCAGCACCGCGAGCCGGCAGCGTCGACCCGATTCATCGACGAGATGCCCGTGCCGCTCGGCGACGGTCGCCTCGGCCCGCTCCAGGGCCCGTTCGATGCACGTCTCGGCCAGGCCGGACAGCAGGCGGCCGGTTTCCTCGACATCGTGTTCGCCCCGGATTTCGCGCCACTGGATCCGCAGCCCTTCGAGCTGCCGCAATCGACGCAGGCGGGCCTCGATGGCGAGCTCCGGATCGTCTGCGGACTCTTCTCCGTCCAGCCAGCCGGGTTCGAGTCTCCAGCGCCGGAGAACCTCTCGGGCGTAACCGCTTGCGTGAACGAGTGATCGGCTATCCAGCGCCGGCACGTCGTCGCCGCTCATGTCCGTCCCGCTCGAGCGCTTCGCACCAGTGCGCCGAACAGCGCGCGCTGCTCGGCGCGCTGCGGCAGGTATTCGGGATGCCACTGGACGCCGATCAACCAGTGTTCGCCGTCCCCCTCGAAGCCCTGCAGGACCCCGTTTTGCTCGCGCGCCGCGCCGACCAGTCCCTCGCCCAGCCGGTCGATGGCCTGGCGGTGCAGCGCGTTGACCCGGCACGATCCGCAGCCGAGTATCTCGCGCAGCCTCGACCCGGGCTCGAGGTCCACCCGCTTGCGCGGAAGGACCGAGCGGATCGCGGGGTATTCGTCGTAGAAGCCTTCCAGCGACTGGTGCAGCGAACCGGAGCGGGCCACGTTGATCAGCTGCATGCCGCGGCAGATGCCGAGCATCGGCACCCGTCCAGCGATGGCCTGCTCGATCAGGCCGTACTCCAGCGCATCCCGGTCGGGGTCCAGGCCGCCGTGGCGCTTGGTCAGCAACCGCCGGAAAAGCCACAGCAGCGGAAACAGCACGTAGCCCAGCGCGCGCCGCCAACCGCGCATTCCGCGGTCGGCCAGCTCGCCCATCGCAAGGTAGCGATGCTGGCCGTACAGCGCCGGGCTGACGTCCGCGCCGCCGCCGACGATCAGCGCATCAACGCGTTCGATCGAATGCGCGCGCGCCGGCCGGATCCGCAGTGGCCGGCCGCCGGCGAGGTACACGGCCAGCGCCGTGAACAGCCAGGCCGCAAGACCGCCCCGATTCGGGCCCGTCACGCCGACGACCGGGCGCATCAGCGCCGCCCCAGCAGCCGCGACAGGCCGCGAAGGAACGACGACGTCCAGCGACGAAACCCGCTGGAGCCGGCGAAGCGTTCCCGGGCGGCCTGTTCCAGCGCCCGGGTGTCGTGGGCCAGCGTCTCGATCCGCGCCCACTCCCGCCAGGGCCGGGCCAGCGACCAGTCCGGGTCGTCGATCAGGCAGTTGGGCAGCCGGTAATGCCAGGCCGGCCGCGGGCGCACGAGGTGCTTCTCCACGGGCGCGGACATTACGCGCTCACGGTCCAGCCACGCGAACAGCGGAAGCAAATCCAGGGGGCGGTTGCGCGTGGGCGTGTACTCCAGGTAGTCGTTTATGAAGGTCTCGCGGTCCGGCGCGTAGTCCGGCTCCAGCACGTGGGCGACGAAATCCTCGGGAAACGGCTGCACGAACGGCGTGAGCTTGCGCGAGAAATCGATCTGCTCGCGCTTGCAGATGCGCTCGAAGAGCACGAAGAACGCCCGCAGCACGGCGACCAGGTGTTCGGCGCCGTCGTCGGCGATGTCGATGTTGAACTGCAGACCGAAGGCGTACAACGCCGAGGACTGCGTGCCCTTCGCTCCGGCATCGCGCAACCGGGCCCGGATCTCGTCGATGGCCGGCAGCGATTTCATCTCCACCGGCGGGCAGATCAACTCGTGCGGCACGACGACGCCGGCGACCCGCGAAAGAACGTCCTCGAGATTGTCGCGCTGTTCGCCCGGCTCGATATCGATGCCCAGCGCGCGCAGTGAATCCAGATACCGGCGCGACGTCAGCACGCTGGCGTCGAGCTCAACGCCGAAGTCGCCGAGCTCGGTATCCGTGACCGTTCCCGAAAACGC
>JBPRGD010000308.1:0-1511 GCA_051428125.1 Candidatus Wenzhouxiangella sp. M2_3B_020 | reverse complement strand
GCACGCCGTCGACGAAGGGGGTGCTGTGATCGATCAAAGCCGCCAGGAAGCGTTACACGAAGGACACGAAGAAGGCACGAAGGACACGAAGAAAGTGATTCCGAGCATGTCTTTCGCAGTCGCACCCGTAAGCGTTCCGGTGTTCACGGTTCTACTTCGTGGTCTTCGTGCCCTCTTCGTGTTCTTCGTGAAACGCTTTTCCGGTTCTGGCAAGGTCGCGCCGTCGGATCTGCGTTCATCTGCGTTCATCTGCGGTTCAGAAACAGGGAGCCTCGCGTGACGATCGCGGTAATCGATTCGGGCGGAGCGAACCTGGGCTCGGTCATCCAGGCGCTGAACCGGCTGGGCGCGGAGGGCGTGCTGACCCGCGACGCCGACGTCATTCGCGGCGCGGAGCGGGTGATCCTGCCCGGCGTCGGCGCCGCGGCCTGGTCGATGAACGCGTTGGCCGAGCACGGCCTGGCCGACGTGATCCGCGGTCTGACGCAGCCGGTGCTGGGCATCTGCCTGGGGCTGCAGCTGCTGTTCGAATCGTCGGCCGAAGGGAACACGCCGTGCCTGGGCCTCGTGCCGGGGCGCGTCGAGAAGCTCGAGACCGGCCCGGGGCTTCGGCTGCCGCACATGGGCTGGAACCAGCTCGACTGGCGCGTCGATGAGCCGCTGTCGCGCGGACTGGACGGCAGCGAGTGGTTCTACTTCGTCCACAGCTACGCCGCGCCGGCCGAGCACGCCGTCGCGATCAGCCGCCACGGTCGCGACTTTGCCGCCGTCATCCGCCAAGGCAACTTCGCCGCGTGCCAGTTCCACCCCGAAAAATCCGCCGGCCCGGGCCGACGGATCCTGCGCAATTTCCTGGAGAATTCGGTGTGAGGGAAAAGCGATTCGGAACCACGGAGAGCATGAAGGACACGAAGGAAAAGGCGACAACCGCTCGTTGCGTCTTCGCCAGAGCCTGCGGGAACGGTCGTAGCCTCGGCGCCCGTAAACCGAGCCTCGCGTCTGACCGGATTTCGCCCCCGGGAAAGAACCGAACAGACGAACGATGTCGACGCCCTTCCACCGGCTCGATGGAGGCGAAACGCCCGAACTCGGCTAGCGTTTCTCTTCGTGCTCTTCGTGCCCTTCGTGGTTCACGCTTTTCAAACGACGAGGCCGAGCCCAAAGGGAGACTGATCGGATGATCGTGATTCCGGCCATCGACCTGCGCCACGGGCGCGTGGTGCGTCTGCAGCAGGGCGACTACGAACGCGAGACGCGCTACGACGAACCGGCGCTGGACCGGGCGCGGCCATACCGCGACGCCGGCGCGAAGCTGATCCACATCGTCGATCTGGACGCCGCGCTGGACGGCGGCGACGGCAACCTGGCGTGCATCGCCGAAATCTGCGCCGAACTGGACGTGCCGGTGCAGACCGGCGGCGGCGTGCGCGTGCGCGACGACGTCGCCGCGCGAATCGACGCCGGCGCGCAGCGCGTCGTCATCGGCAGCCTCTGCGTGAAGTCGCCGGAGA
>JBPRGD010000307.1:0-50681 GCA_051428125.1 Candidatus Wenzhouxiangella sp. M2_3B_020 | reverse complement strand
TGGCGCCGGGGCGACGGCGCCATCCTCCACGTGCCGGACGAGGAAGCGCTTCTGCCGGCGGTCGGGGCTCAGGTCGTCGCCGCGATCGACTGGTCCCGCCGCTACCGCCACATGCGGATGCACACGTGCCTGCACCTGCTCGGGGCGGTTCTGGAATATCCGGTCACCGGCGGCAACATCTCGGCGGAGAAGAGCCGGCTGGACTTCGACATGCCGGAATCGCCCGACAAGGAGCGGGTCAACGCCGAACTCGACGCGTTGATCAAGGCCGGCCATCCGATCGAGTCGCGCTGGATCAGCGAGGAGGAACTCGACGAGAACCCGCAGCTGATCCGCACGATGTCGGTCAAGCCCCCGCGCGGTGTCGGAAGCATCCGGCTGCTCGACATCCCGGGCGTCGACCTTCAGCCCTGCGGCGGCACCCACGTCAAGCGAACCGACGAGATCGGGTCGGCGCGAGTGACGAAGGTCGAGAAGAAGGGCCGTCAGAACCGCCGGGTTCACCTGGTGCTGACAGACTCGGCGAAAGCCTGAAGCGGCGGAGAGCCCGAGGGAAGTTCCGTCGTCGACCCCTGACTCCGCGAGTTGCGCGGCTCCTCTAGTTCCCGTGCGCTTTGCCGGGATGCGTCCGCTCGAATTCCGGGTCGCCATCGTATTCGGCCAGCAATTCACGCAGTGCCGGTCGCTCGGACAGCGAAAGCCGCTCGCGGAACAACCCCCAGCTCAGGTAGCAGGCCAGTCGCAGCGCGGCGTCGCCGCCGCGAACGAAACCGTCGTCGGCGACCAGCTTCTCGAGGTGGCTCAGCGTGCCGTCGACCCGCTGCTGCTGGCGCTGCAGGTACGGGACCGAATCCGGCCCGATGCCGTCGCGCTCGAGGAGAAACAGGTTGACGGTGCTGTCCAGCGCCGTCGTCACCAGCAGGAACTGGTCGAACTCCCGCACGTCCGGAAAGAAGCGCTGCCCGACGCTTTCGCGCAGGTAGCGGAGAATGCTCGCCGAATCGGTGAATCGCAGCTCGCCGTGCTCCAGGAACGGTACGCGGCGCGTCGGAGACCGCTCCGCACTCTGACTGTAGTCGGTTTCGACGAATTCACAGTCGAGTCCGGTCTGCGCCAGCGCGATCCGGCAATGGCGCACGTAGGGCGATGTGTAGCTGCCGAACAATTTCATCAATCGACTCCGTTTCTCGAGTTCAGGCAGCCGTGCCGAAACGGCGGCCGGCGCCACTGGCCATTGTCGCAGATCCATGCTGGCGGGACATTTTTCGAATTCGGCCCTGCGGCCGGCACCGGGGGCTCAGACGCCGCCGGCCGACGCCCCTCCGCTCGCGCCGGCCGATGTCGCGGCGGTCGCGCCCGACGTCGCGGCGATGATCGGCACGATCGCCGCGGCCGAATCGTGCTTCGCGCGGATTTCGCGATACCAGCGCAGCACGTCGGCAACGTCGTCGTCGACGTCCGGCTGGTCGCCGAGGTCGAATCGCTTCCTCCACGCCTCCTCGGCCTCCAGCGCGACGGCATACGGGAGCAGCTCGACGAAGGTCCGTGCATCCGTGCCGAGCGGCCCGGTTCCGCCCAGGTGCTTCTCGAGTCCGGCGATCTGTCTGCGGACCTCCGCTCCGGCCCGTGTCGGCGACTTGAAGAGTTCGAAATACACCAGCGGTGCAACGACGCCGATCAGTATCGCGGCAACGCCCAGCCCGATCGCCACCGGATCGGGCGACATGGCGTCGCCGAGCTGGACGACCAATCCCGCGATACCCAGTGCCGCGACACCCAGGCCGAGCACGATACCGCCCACGCGCTGCCTGTCGTGCGTCCGGAAGTGTCGACCGCGGTGTTCACGCCCCAGCCGGTTCTTCAGCGCCTTCGCCGCTGTCGCACCCCGCGAATCGCCCGGTCCGAGCTCGATACGGTCATCGTCGGCGAACAGCGCTTCGGACAGCGCGCGCTCTCCGGGCGACAGTGCGGACGATCCCGATGCGCGCCGGAGCAGACGCAGCGTCTCGGCGCCCTCGCCCAGCTCGATGTCGATCGCGCCCTTGACGCGCATGGAGACCAGTGCGGCAACGAACGCCGTCTCGTCGAAGCCCATCCGGCGCAGGTACCGGGCCGCTGCCGGCGAGATGCCGTCCGGCGGCTCCGCGCGCGGCTCGACCCGACCCGGGTCGGGGTCCCGGCCGACGGCCCGCCAGGCGGTGTGCAGAAAACCCAGCAGCACGAGGATCGCCAGCGCCAGGCCGGTTCGCCATCCCCAGTCTTCGCCATAATGGCGCACTGCGGCGGCGGGAAGCGCTGTAGTGTTCCACAGGAATTCCAGGTCGCCCACCGGCTCGGAGCGGGCCTTATCGTCCGCCGGCCCGCGCATCGCGAGTTGCCACGAAGGCTCGCCGGCGGTGCCGACGGAGGGTAGCTCCAGCGCTTCGACGCTCGCCGGCCAGCGGATGGACAAGCTGGCCGACCGCCAAGGCAGCTCGAACTGCTCGATGACGGGCCGCCAGCGCAGGCGCGCCTCGTTCCGACCGGTACCCCACAAGGGGGCGTCCGCCCTGTACCGAATCACGAAACGGTGACGCTGATGACGATTCAACGGCCGTTCGGATGCCGCGACGATCGCGCCGTCGTCGAATTCCGGATCGATCGCCTTCCCGTTCAGCGTCACCGAGAATCCGCCCAGCGGCCCGATATCGCCAGGCAACTCGAAGAACAGTCCGCGGCGGATTTCGTCGCCGTGCGGATGAACGTCGATGACGTGGGTCACGTCCAGCACGCCGCTTTCGCGCAGCTGCACGCCCGTATCGAGCGATTCGATGAACTCCGGGCCGTCGTCGTGTCCGAATGCCAGCGAGACCGCGGTCAGTGCGTAGGCGAACAGGCAGATTCTCAAGTCCCTGTCGTCGAGTTTCATGGTGTTTCTCTCCTGCCGGTTCAGCCGGCATTCGCAGCGGTCATCAGCAACCACGTCATCAGCGCACCGGCTCCGGCGCCGATCCCGGCCGCCATCGCGACCAGCAACTCGACGCGCCGCGAGCCGCCATCGGCCCCGGTGGACGGGTCGTCGACAAGCAGGTCGCCCCGCTCGAGCTCGAACACCGCGCACAGCGCGCTGACGCTCTCGTTCGATGCCACGCCGTGCCTCTCGATGCGCTGCACGGTACGCAGGCTGCATCCGGCGGCGTCGGCCAGGTGCTGCTGCGTCCAGCCCCGCCGCTGACGCTCCCGGCGTACGGTATCTGCACGGATTTCCATCTCAGCCCCCCGTCAGGTATTCGACCAGCCAGGCCGCGGCCGAGCCCGCCAGCATGCCGAGCACGAAGTACGGAAGGATCTTGAGAATCGTGCGCCAGATCCTGACCTTCCCGGTCTTCGGATCGAAGGAGCCGTGCCTGGTCTGGCGGAATTCGTCGCTGTCGACCAGCTCCCCCTCGCGATAAAGCTCGATGCGCATGTGCCCGACCAGCATCGAAAGAACCCGGAACACGAGCTTGTAATGAATTCCGTCGTGCTCGAAGTGGTGCTCGGTCGTGAATCGCAGGCTCAGCTTCTTCGAGACGATACGGTCGTCAATCGTGACCACCTCGCGCCCCGTCCAGGCCGAGCCCCGGAACGCGATCGTGATGTCGTCGATATCGAAGAATGCGCGAATGCCCTTGCGCATCCCGACTTCCATGCGTCCGTTGCCCTGTTTCATGCCCCTGTCGCTCTTCATCCGATCCGTAGTCATATTGTGCCTCCGTGCAGGTCGTGAACCGTCGAGGCGCATTGCACCGCGTTCGATCGCGATGCGCGACGACAGACGACCGCCATGACGCACGAATGACATGCGACACCAGGGCGACACACGCTGTCGCTTGTCCTTCCTTATCCTGATATTTCAGCGTCTTGAGCGCTCCTCGCCGGGAATCGGCCGGCAGATCGGTTGCCTCCGGGACGGCAGGCGCGGCCCGCGGAGGAGGGCGCGGCCGAACCGGGCCCGAGCGGATACACTATCGAATTCACCCCGGTGGACTTGTTCTCATGCCCAAGCTTGCCAGCCAGATCAACCGCAAGGACGCCGAATTCCGGGAGCGCGATGCCCACCATCGCGCACTGGCCGACGACCTGCGCGAGCACCTGGAGCGCACTGCACGCGGCGGCTCGGATCGGGCCCGCGAAAAACACGTCGCGCGCGGCAAGCTTCTGCCGCGCGAACGCGTGCGCACGCTGCTGGACCCGGGCAGCCCGTTCCTCGAGGTCTCCCCGCTGGCCGCGCACGAACTCTACGACGATGCGGCGCCGGCCGCCGGCATGATCGCGGGGATCGGCCGGATCCAGGGGATCGAATGCGTAATCGTGGCCAACGACGCGACGGTCAAGGGCGGCACCTATTATCCGATGACCGTCAGGAAACACCTGCGAGCCCAGGAGATCGCGCTGGAGAATCACCTGCCGTGCGTCTACCTCGTCGACTCCGGAGGTGCGTTTCTGCCGATGCAGGACGAAGTGTTTCCGGACAAGGAACACTTCGGCCGGATCTTCTACAACCAGGCCCGGCTGTCGGCGAAGAACATCCCCCAGGTGGCCGTCGTCATGGGGTCCTGCACGGCCGGCGGGGCCTACGTGCCGGCGATGTGCGACGAAGCGATCATCGTCAAGCAGCAGGGCACCATCTTCCTGGGCGGACCACCGCTGGTCAAGGCGGCGACCGGCGAGGAGGTCGACCCCGAAACCCTCGGCGGTGCCGACGTCCACACGCGCCTGTCCGGGGTTGCCGACCACTACGCCGAGAACGACACGCACGCCCTGGCGATGGCGCGCGAGATCGTTGCGCACCTCAACCGGCCGCAGCCGCATTCTCTGGACCTCCGCGAGCCCGCGGATCCGGCCTATCCCGCCGACGATCTCTACGGCATTCTCCCGACCGATACGCGCTACCCGTTCGAGGTGCGCGAGATCATCGCGCGGCTGGTCGACGGCTCGGAATTCCAGGAGTTCAAGGCTCGCTACGGTACGACGCTGGTCACCGGTTTCGCCCGCATCGACGGCTACCCGGTCGGAATCGTGGCCAACAACGGCATCCTGTTCTCGGAGTCCGCGCTCAAGGGCGCGCACTTCATCGAGTTATGCAATCAGCGCGATATCCCGTTGATATTCCTGCAGAACATAACCGGATTCATGGTCGGAAAAAAGTACGAGCAGTCCGGAATCGCAAAGGATGGCGCGAAGATGGTCACCGCGGTGGCCTGCTCGCACGTCCCGAAGTTCACGGTCATCATCGGCGGCTCGTTCGGCGCCGGCAACTACGCCATGTGCGGGCGGGCCTACGGTGCCCGCTTCCTCTGGACCTGGCCCAACGCGCGCATCTCCGTCATGGGTGGCGAGCAGGCCGCCAGCGTCCTGGCCACGGTCAAGCGCGACGGCCTGGAAGCGGCCGGAAAGGAATGGAGCGAAGCCGAAGAGGAGGAATTCAAGGCACCGATCCGCGAGCAGTACGAGCGGCAGGGTCACCCTTACTACGCCACGGCCCGCCTGTGGGACGACGGCGTCATCGACCCGGCCGAAACCCGCCGCGTCCTCGGACTGGCCATCGCCGCCTCGCTCAATGCCCCGATCGAAAAGGACCGCTTCGGCGTGTTCCGGATGTAGTGCTGCCGGACGTACTGATGCCCGCTCCGGGACGGACCGGATGGAAGCGAAAAGCATGTACACGAAGAACACGAAGGAGAGCGCGAAGAGCACGAAGAAGGACGGAAAGTTCGATCCGCTCTCCGGCCGCGCGATCGGATGTGCGCTGGAAGTGCACCGGGCGCTCGGTCCCGGCTTGCTGGAGTCGGCTTACGAGCAGTGTCTCGTCCATGAACTGAAGATCGCCGGAATGCATGTCCAGCGTCAGGTTCCGATCTCGATCGTCTACAAGGGTCTCGCAGTCGAGTGCGGGTATAGACTGGATCTTCTGGTGGAAGACACTCTCGTGCTCGAATTGAAGACCGTCGATCGATTGATGCCGACTCACGAAGCACAGCTGCTGACCTACATGCGACTCGCCGAAAAGGCGGCAGGACTGCTCATCAATTTCCACTCCAGATTTCTGAGGGACGGAATCAAGCGTTATGTTCTCTGACCGCGTCTTCTTCGCGCCCTTCGTGCCTTCTTCGTGCCCTTCGTGCAAAGGCTTTCAACGATCATGCTGAAGATCGAGACCAATCAACAGCACGTCGCGACGCTGACGCTGAACCGGCCCGACGTGCACAACGCGTTCAACGCCGAGTTGATCGCGGAGCTTTCCGACACGTTCGACGGCATCGCGGCGGATCCACCGAGGGTGCTGGTGCTGACCGGTGCCGGAAAATCCTTTTCGGCCGGCGCCGACCTCGAATGGATGCGGAGCATGGCCGAGGCCGGCGAAGATGCGAACCGGCGAGACGCCGAGCGGCTGGGCGCGATGTTCCGCAAGCTCGACGAGCTGCCCTGCCCGACCGTGGCCAGGGTCAACGGTCCGGCGTTCGGCGGCGGCGTCGGACTGGTGTCGTGCTGCGACATCGCGATCGCTGCCGAGCCGGCCCTGTTCGGGCTCACCGAGGTCCGGCTCGGACTGATTCCGGCGACGATCGCACCATTCGTGATCGCGCGCATCGGCCAGGCAAACGCTCGGCGCTACATGCTGACCGGCGAACGCTTCGACGCCCGACGCGCGCTGGCCATTGGGCTCGTGCACGAATGCTGCGAGCGCGAGGAACTGGACGAGCATTACCAGTCCGTCGTGGACGGCATTCTCGCCGGCGGCCCGACCGCGGTATCGGAATGCAAGCAACTCGTCCGTCGCATCGCCCGCTTCGACGGAACCGCATCCGAACTGGACGGCCTGACCGCCGAGTGGATCGCCCGCCTCCGCGTGTCGCCCGAAGGCCAGGAAGGCCTGCACGCCTTCCTCGGCAAACGCCGTCCGGCCTGGACTGACGGAGATGACTGATGGACTCCAAAGCGCTTGCACGAAGGCCACTAAGAGCCGCAAGGATGAAAACAAACCACGGAGGCCCGTGAGCCCGAAAGCAGACAACGCAGCGCGATGCGCGAATGATTGCGGAAATCACGGATTCGAGACGATGAAGCGTGTCTGACTTTCAGCATTTCGTTGATTTTCCCTTCGTGTTCTTCGTGCAATTGCTTTTTTGTTTCTAAAACCGGATGACTGAATGTTCAAGAGAATCCTGATCGCCAACCGCGGCGAGATCGCCTGCCGGATCATCGAGACCTGCCGCCGGCTGGGCGTCGAGACCGTCGCCGTCCATTCGGAGGCCGACAAGTCTGCGCGCCACGTGCGCATGGCCGATCGCGCGATCGGGATCGGGCCGGCCGAGGCATCGAAGTCCTATCTCGTGGTCGACCGGGTCCTGGAGGCAGCGCACGACAGCGGCGCCGAGGCGATCCACCCTGGTTACGGTTTCCTGTCGGAGAACGCGAACTTCGCGCGCGCCGTTGAGGAGGCCGGCTTCATCCTCGTCGGGCCGTCGGCCGACACCATCGAGGCCATGGGGTCCAAGGCGCGCGCGAAGGCCATCATGGAAGAGGCGGGCGTGCCGCTGGTTCCCGGCTATCACGGCGACGCGCAGGACGACGATACGCTTGTTTCCGAGGCCGCTACCGTCGGCTTTCCGCTCATGCTGAAGGCCGCCGCCGGCGGTGGCGGCAAGGGGATGCGCATCGTCAGGTCCCGGGGGGATTTCCCCGACGCGCTGGCGGCCGCCCGGCGCGAAGCGAAATCGGCATTCGACGACGACCGGATGATCCTGGAGCGCTACGTCGAACATCCACGCCACATCGAGGCGCAGGTCTTCGGGGATCGCCACGGTAACGTCGTTCATCTCTACGAGCGCGACTGCTCCAGCCAGCGCCGCCACCAGAAGGTCATCGAGGAAGCGCCGGCGGCCGGACTCGGCCCGGACCTGCGCTCGCAGCTGCTCGACGCTGCCGTCCGCGCCGCGCAGGCAGTGGATTACGTCGGCGCGGGCACCGTGGAGTTTCTGGTCGACTCCAACGGATTCTATTTCCTGGAAATGAACACGCGACTGCAGGTCGAGCACCCCGTGACCGAGTGCGTGACGGAACAGGACCTCGTCGAGTGGCAGCTCCGCGTCGCCGCAGGCGAGGCGCTTCCGTGCGAGCAATCCGCGATCGCCTGCCGCGGACACGCGATGGAAGCCCGCATCTACGCCGAGGATCCCGACGCCGGATTCCTGCCGGACTCCGGCACGCTGAAAGCGTTGCGCTTTCCATCCGACCCATGGATTCGGGTCGACACCGGCGTGGACGCCGACGATACGGTGAGCGTTCACTACGATCCGATGATCGCGAAACTGGTCGTGAGCGGCGAAAACCGGACGGTGTGCCTGGCCAGGCTCAAGAATGCGCTGGCGCGGTGCCACATCGCCGGGCTGACGACGAATCTGGGATTCCTGCTGCAGCTGGCGGCTCGCGACGAGTTCGCCGACGCGGGCATCGATACCGGTCTGCTCGACCGCGCACTCGACGAGATCCTGGAATCGGACATGGAACCGCCGCCGGAAGTCGTTGCTGCCGCAGCCGGTACGTTCCTGCCCGGGCGCGACGGGGCCGAATCACGATTTCCCTGGGACCGTCACGACGGATGGCGCATGCAGGGTCCGGCGCCCCAGGCCGTCGAACTCGAAATCGGCGCACGGCGGTTCGGGCTGGAATGCACCGTACATCGGGACGGCAGCTTCGCGTTCCAGGTCGGCGACAAGAGCCACCTCGCCGCCCTCGGCGCCGCCGAAGGCGATGCCCGGTCGCTGACGCTTGACGGTCGAACCAGCCGCGTGATCGTCCACGGAGCAGGACTCGATCGCGAGATCGTCTGGGCGGAGCGCCGCTGGCGTGCCACCCGTCACCGCCGATTCGAAGCCATCGAGTCGCTGGCCGAAGGCAGCGGCCGAATCGTCGCGCCGATGCCGGGCAAGGTCATCGAGATCGCCGTGGGTGAAGGCGACGCGGTCGAGGAAGGCCAGACCGTGGCACTTATGGAAGCGATGAAGATGGAGCTGTCGATCAAGGCCGAAGTCGGCGGCACCGTTACGGCAATCAGCGTCGAGACCGGCGACGTGGTCGAGGCCGACGTAGTGCTGCTGGAGATCGAGCCGGTCTGACCGGGCCCGGCCCGCCCGCCTCAGTTCGCGGCGCGGTGGGCGTAGCTCAGCACCCGCGTGGCCCTCCAGCGATCTTCGTCGCGCCGCCAGACGACGGTGAAATCCGCGATCCCGTCGCATCGCCCCGTCGCATATTCGCAGAACCGGTGGACGCCGCGGGCGATCGCGCCGAACCCGGCGATCGGGAAGACCTCCAGCGAACCCTCCACCAGTTCACGCCGATAGTTGCCGCACGCGTTGTCGCGTGTGTTCGCCACCATCGCCTCGCGGGTCCAGGTGACCCCGCCCTGGTCGTGGTAGAACTCGAGATCCTCGGCGAAGAACCCGGCGTAGCGCTCCAGCTGGTCCGGATCCTCGCATCGGTTGAACGCCTCGAAGGTGGCCGCATCGAGGCTCGCGATGGTCTCGTGGAGTTCGGCGGCCGGGCTCGGCATCGACTGCGCGCAAGCCGCTACGCAGACGACGGCAGCGATCCAGCGGGGCCCTGCAGCGGGGAAGATGCGAATCATGACGGAGCATCCGATGGGCGTCGGCGGGCAATCATAGTCGCTTGCGGCAGCCGATGGGTGCGTTGCGGTTCAAGTCCCGATCGGCGCGTGCACCCGCTCGCCGCCCTCCGCTTGCTATCCTCGGGGACTGATCCAGCCGGAATTCCCGACCATGCCCCGCACTTTCACCGCTCGCAGGATCCTGAACGCGCTTCTCCCGCTCGCCTTCGTGGCGAGCCTCGCCCTGTCGATGCCGCTGGCTTCCCAGGACACGTCCAAGCCCATCCTGCACGGCAAGCACTGGGTCGCCATCACCGGCAAGCCGCTCGGCGCGACCGCCGGCGCCAGGACGTTCGAGATAGGCGGAAACGCCGTCGATGCCGCCGCCGCAATGCTGGCCGCGACCGCAACGATGTGGGACGTGCTCGGCTGGGGCGGCGAGACGCAGGCGCTGATCTTCAACCCGAACACCGGCAAGGTCATCGGCATCAACGCCCTCGGCGTCGCCCCCACCGGTGCCACGCCCGAGTTCTTCCGCGAGCAGGGCATGCTCTACCCGCCGGAGTACGGCCCGCTGGCGGCGGTCACGCCGGGAACGCCGGGCGGGCTGATGACGATGGTCGCCGAGTTCGGAAAGCTGAGCCTCGCCGAGGTGCTGGAACCTGCCCTGCAAATGGCCGAGGGCTATCCCATAGAAAAGTCCCAGGCCGACAACATGGAGCGCCGACGCGACGTGCTTGAACGGTGGCCTTCTTCCCGGGCGGTGTTCCTGCCCCACTACGATCCGGACGATCCCGAAAAGCGGGCCGCACCGCGCGAAGGCGAAGTCTTCGTGCAGGAAGACCTCGCCGCCACGCTGAAGAAGCTGATCGAGGCCGAGCGCGCGGCGCTGGAAGCCGGCAAGAGCCGCAAGGAAGCCATCTACGCCGCCTATGACCGGTTCTACACCGGCGACATCGCCGAGGAAATCGTCCGCGCCACGCGCGAGGCCGGCGGCCTGTTCACGATGGAAGACCTCGCCGAGTGGGAGGTCAAGCTCGAGGAACCGGTGACCACCAACTATCGCGGCATCGACGTCTACAAGCTGACCACGTGGACCCAGGGCCCGGTGCTGCTTCAGGCGCTCAACATCCTCGAAGGCTTCGACCTCAAGGCCATGGGCTACAACTCGAAACGCTACATCCACACGCTCTACCAGGCCATGAACCTGGCCTACGCCGACCGCGATTTCTACTACGGCGACCCGTACACGGCGCCGGATGAGCCGGTCGAAGGCCTGCTGTCGAAGGAATACGCCGCCGAGCGCCGCAAGCTGATCCCGGAAGACCGCAACCTCACCGACTACCTGCCCGGCGATCCCTACCAGTTCCAGGCCGGCGACAACCCGTACGAGGAACTGCGGCGTAACTGGGAGGTGGTACCGCCCGAGGCCGATGCCGAGGGCGAGGAAGGCTTTCAACAGGCTGGCCTGATGAGCTTCGAGGAAGGCTTCCGGGCCGGCACCACCGCCATACAGGCCGCGGACGCCGAGGGCTGGATCGTTTCGGTCACACCGTCCGGAGGTTGGATCCCGGCGTTCATCGCCGGCGAGTCGGGCATCGGCCTGAGCCAGCGCATGCAGAGCTTCGTGCTCGACGAGGAGCTCAATCCCTACAACGTGGTCGCGCCCGGAAAACGTCCGAGGGTGACGCTGACGCCTTCGATGGCGCTCAAGGACGGAAAGCCGCTGGTCTCGTTCTCCGTTCAGGGCGGCGACCTGCAGGACCAGAACATGCTCCAGTTCTTCCTCAACATGGTCGAATGGGGTATGAACGTGCAGCAGGCGGCCGAAGGTAGGGGCAACATCATCAGTTACCAGATGCAGAGTTCGTTCGGCGCCCACCAGGCCGAGCCGGGGCGCCTGCTTGTTCCGGAGGGCCTCACGACACCGTACACGCGCGAGCACCTCGAGGCCATGGGCTACGACCTCGAGACGGTCGACCGGGTCTACAACCCGACGATGGCCATCTGGTTCGACCGGGAGCACGGGACCATGCAGGGCGGCGCCAGCGATTACGGCGACGACTACGGAATCGCGTGGTAACCGGCGTCCATCACGACGGGCTTCGGCCTCCGGCCGCCGCCTGGCCGGCGGACGGAGAAGGCGTTTCCGGCAGAAGGCACGGCCGGCACCTTTCCACGAACCGCCTTTCGCGGGAGAAACCACGGTGACCCAGGAACTGCATTAACTGCCGTGCACGCCGTCAGCTATGCCGGAGCGATTCCCCGGGTCTCTACGCTTTCGTTCGCCGTGGCCTGGGTGGCCATGCTCGTCATCGGCTGGGCCGTGTTGAGCGACTGACAGCGCGAATCCGAAGGGCCGCTCTAGCCGTTCAGACGCCCCGCGAGCACGTCGATCCCGCGGCGGATATCTTCCGGCGGCGCGGAAGTGAAGCAGATCCGCACGTGCCCCGGATACGGTCCGAAGCTCGGGCCCGGCGCAACCAGCACGCCGGCCTCGGCGAGGTCGCCGAGAAAACCGTCCAGGCCGCGCCCGTCCAGCGCATGCGAAACGTCGGGGAACAGGAACGTGCTGCCCTTGGGCGCGGCCAGTCCCAGCGCCCCCGCGGCCTCGCGGCCGAGCTCGGCGTACTTTTCGCGCGCGGCGTCCACCCACGGCTGTCCTTTCCCGTTCAGCGCGTTCAGGGCGGCCAGCTGCGAGGCCGAACAGGCCGAGTAATTGATGTTGGTGACGATGCGCTTGATCGCGTCGATGGCCTCCCCGGGCCCGGCCAGGTAGCCGCAGCGGTTGCCGGCCATGCCGTAGGCCTTGGAAAAGCTGTGCACCGAGATCGTATTGTCCGGTGAGACCGAGCGCGTATAGACATGCGCATCGCCGTAGACGTAGTCTTCGTAGACGTCGTCGGAGAAGATCCAGAGCTCGTGCTCGGACGCCCACTTCGTCATCGCGTCGAGCCAGTCTCGATCCAGCAGCCGCCCGGTGGGATTGTGCGGCGTATTCCAGTAGACGGCGACGGTCCGCTCGGTCCGGTAATCCTCGAGGCGCGCCACGGCTTCTTCCGCCGTGAAGACGTCGGTCATCATCGGCACGTCCACCGGTGCCACACCGAACGCTCGGACGCTGCCGGCGATCAGCGGCCAGTAGGGCGAGACCAGCAGCACTTCCTCGCCCGGCGAGACCAGCGCCCCCACCGCGGCGGCCAGCCCGGCCGTCGCCCCGCCGGTGACGACGACCTGCGCACGCTCGGTGGCAACGCCCGCGCGCGCACCGTGGACCTCGGCGATCCGGTCCCGTAGCTGCGGATAGCCCGGCACCGGGGAGTAGCGGTGCATGCCCGGGTGATCGTCGATCGTGAGGTCCTGCATCCGGCATCCTTCGGCCGGCTCCATCCAGGTGTCGCCGATGTGCAGGGGCACCGGCGGACGCCCGGAGGCCGGCTGTTTCCTGAGCCCGGAATAGACGGAGCCCTTCACGCCCTGCGCGGACTCGGCGATGTCGGGGAATTTCGGCATGAACCACTCTCTGCGAACGACTGTCCCGGATTACAACATACCCGCCGGCCCGACGCCCCGGATCGGACCGCGGGCGCCGCTGGCACAATGGAAATTCACGCACGCCGGAGGACTCCGTTGAAGGCCATCTTGAAGACCCTGGTCCGCGATTACGAATGGATTCACGTCTCGCTCGGACTGTTCGGAAATCTATGTTTCTTCGTCGGCAGCGTGCTATTCCTGCCCGCGCTGGAGCAGTGGAAGCTGACCGGCGTCTGGCTGTTCATCGTCGGCTCGTTCTTCATGCTCGTCGGCGCGGCGGGCCGCGCGCTGATCGATCTCTGGGAAGCCGATTAGAGGCGCTGGTTCGCTGGTTCCATTGTCCGGTTGTTGGTTTGTTGGTGTTTCGGTGGATCGCGATCGGACTTGCGCTTCGCGCGCTTTTTTGGTCCGCATTCGATTTTCCGGGTGAGCTCGAATCGCAATCCGCTTGGCCTAGAGACGGTTGCGCGCCACCCCTCCCTCCCCTTCCGCGCAAGCGGTCGGGACGATTACAGAGTATCCGCACCCCCCTGCTCTGCCGTGTCGGGCGAACCGCCGAAACACGCTGCCGGTCGGTTCGATGCCCGACGGCAGCACCGGGCGATCGATCCCGCGAGCCGTCCGGGATCCGCCGAAACGGTTACAATTGCAACTGATTCGCAGAAACAGGCTTCGGCGGCATTCCAGGTATGAGTTCCGATTCGGTCAAGATCGTCGAGGTCGGCCCGCGCGACGGACTCCAGGACGAGTCCCGCTACGTGCCGGTCGAGACCAAGCTACGGCTGATCCACCGCCTCGGCGAGTGCGGGCTCGAGGTGATCGAGGCGACGAGTTTCGTCTCGCCCCGCTGGGTACCGCAGCTGGCCGACGCCGAGGACCTGATGGCCGGGCTCAAGCGCAGGCCCGGCGTGCGCTACCCGGTCCTGGTCCCCAACGAGAAGGGCTACGACCGGGCTCGCCGGGCGGGTGCCGAGGAGGTCGCGGTCTTCTCCGCCGCCTCGGAGGCGTTCAACCGCAAGAACATCAATTGCTCGATCGACGAGTCGTTCGAGCGATTCAGGCCGGTGCTCGAACGCGCGAAGTCCGACGGCGTGCGCGTGCGTGGCTATATTTCGTGTGTGCTGGGCTGCCCGTACCAGGGCCAGGTTCCCATCGCCGACGTCGTCCGCGTCGCCGAGGCGCTGTACGAGGCCGGCTGCGCAGAGATCTCGCTGGGCGACACCATCGGCACGGGAACTCCCGAAAAGACCGGCGACATGCTCGACGCGGTGCTGGAAGCCATCCCTGCCGAGAAGCTCGCCGTCCACCTGCACGACACTTACGGCCAGGCGCTGGCCAACATACACGTCAGCCTCGAGAAGGGACTTCGCATCGTCGACAGTTCGGTCGCCGGCATCGGCGGCTGCCCTTATGCACGGGGTGCGACCGGCAACGTGGCCACCGAGGACGTTGTCTACATGCTGGACGGGCTGGGGATGCGCACGGGCGTGGACCTCAAGGCGCTTTCGCGCGTGGGCAACTGGATCGCCGGCAAGCTGGGCCGGCCGGGCAGCCGTGCGGGCACTGCCATCTACAACAAGTGCTTCGCGGACTGAGCATCGCGAAACCGAATTTCCTCGAACCGGAGCAACGATCATCATGGACATCAACGGGATCCGAGCCATCATCACCGGCGGCGTATCGGGACTGGGCCTGGCCGTCGCCGAACGCTTCGCCGCCAGCGGCGGCAGGCTCGCGCTGTTCGACGTCAACGACGACGCCGCCGATTCGGCGCTGGAGAAACTGGGGCGGGACAACGCGAGGTTCTTCCGCACCGACGTCACCGACGAAGACGAAGTCGCGGCCAATGTCCAGGCGGCCGAATCGTTCCTCGGGAGGATCGACGCGGCGGTCAACTGCGCCGGCGTGCTCGGTGCCGGCCGCGTACTCGGAAAGAACGGCCCGATGCCGCTGGAGCGGTTCAGCACCACGGTGATGGTCAACCTGGTCGGCAGTTTCAATGTCGCCAAGGCAGCGGCCGACCGGATGCAGCACAACGCCCCCAACGACGACGGCGAGCGCGGCGTGATCATCAACACCGCGTCGGTCGCGGCCTGGGAAGGCCAGATCGGACAGGCTGCCTACTCCGCTTCCAAGGGCGGCGTGGTCGGCATGACGCTGCCGATGGCGCGCGAGTTCACGCGCTTCGGCATCCGGGTCAACACGATCGCCCCGGGGGTCTTCCACACGCCCATGGTCGACACCATGCCCGAGGAAGTGCAGAAGGCGCTCAACGACTCCGTCCCGTTTCCGAAACGGCTGGGCAAACCCGAGGAGTTCTCGGCACTGGCCGTGCAGCTTGTCGAGAACGCCTATTTCAACGGCGCGGCCATCCGTCTCGACGGGGCCATCCGGTTGGAACCGAAGTAATGGACACGTTCTCGCGGATCGCCGAACTGGCCGGACGCCGGTTCAGGACCGTACACGAAGAAAAGTTCATGCTCGGGCTCGAAATCCCGACCGGCAACCGTGGCCGGCACCAGAGCGTGTTCCTGGCAGAGCTCAAGGACGACGACGATCGGCGTTACCTGCGTATCGAGACGACGGTCGCGCCGCTGGCCAGCCACGATCCGGTCAAGGTGCTCAGGATCAACCTGATGCTGCGCGTCGGTTATCTCGCCGTCGGCGATCTGGAAAGCGTTCCGTTTCTCAAGCTGTGCGAAAACATCGCGTACCGGGATCTTTCGGAGGCCTCGATGCTGGAGACGATCCGGCGGATCGCCGAACTGGGCGACGAGATCGAACAGGCATTGACCCACGGCGGCGATTACTTCTGATCGAAACCCCGGGGCTCCGCGACGCAAGCGTCGGACAGCTCGGGTGGTTTTCACCGAGTCGCTCCGCCGGGCGCGAATCGTCGACGGCCGTTCCGTTGCGTTTCATGGCGCTACACATCCCGACGGCCGAAGGTGTACCTCCGGCGCCCCGGCCTTCCGGCACCCACGGATCGAGTGACTCCGCCGGCATTCTGTAGCGGACGATCGTGCATCGCGTTATAGTCTCCGCGCGGCGAGCAACAGGAACTCGGACAGGAAAATCTCATGGACAGCATTCAGGGCTACCTGCAGTCGATCGACACGGCCACGTTGGTGGCCTGGGGCTGGCGCATCCTCGCCGCTCTGCTCATCTTCCTCATCGGGCGCTGGGTCGCAAAGCTCGTTCGCAACGGCGTCAAGGGCGTCATGGCCCGGCGCGGAATCGACGAGATGCTGGTCGGCTTCCTGGGGGCGATCCTGTATTCCATCCTGCTGGTCGCGGTCATCATCGCGGCCGTCGGCCAGCTCGGCATCCAGACCACGCCGCTGGTCGCGGTGCTCGGTGCCGCCGGCCTCGCGATCGGACTGGCGCTGCAGAACTCGCTGGGCAACTTCGCCGCCGGCGTCATGCTGGTTCTGTTCCGTCCGTTCGTGAAGGGCGATTACGTCGAAGCCGGGGGAACGTCCGGCACCGTCGAAGAGGTCGGCATCTTCACGACGGTGCTGAACACGCCGGACAACCGGCGCGTGATCGTGCCCAACGGGCAGATCACCACCGACACGATCACCAACTATTCCGCGCACGAGACCCGGCGCATCGACCTGATCATCGGCGTCGGCTACGACGACGACCTCGAGGCGGCGCGAGATGCCATCGACAAGACCATCCGGGGCCACGACAAGGTCCTCGACGATCCCGAGCCGGCGATCCTGATGATGGAACTGGCCGATTCCAGCGTCAATTTTGCGGTCAGGCCATGGGTCCAGGCTACGGACTACTGGGTGGTTCGCAGCGAACTGCTCGAACGGATCAAGGCCGCGCTGGAAGACGCCGGCTGCCAGATCCCGTTCCCGCAGCGCGACATCCACGTGCATCGGCTCCCGAAGGTCGAGACCGCGAACGACGGCTGAGACGCGGCTCCGCCCGACGGATCGCGCAGCGAGTGGATGCCCGGGAGAGGTCGGTCGCCGGCGCGAGGGCTTCGAACCATCGTGGGAGCGGCGTCTTCGCCGCGAATCGGACGAGGATCACCGTTTCGGCGGTTGCTCAGGGCCCCCAGAGCATCCGGTCCAGCGCCTGCTGGGGCGCGTGGGCATCGAGGTCGATGACGCCGTCGGTGAACTCGACGCCTTCGGCCTCGAGTCTACGTCGTTGTTCGCGGTATTTCGGCCCGTCTTCCCGGAAGCTGATCCTGCCCTGGGCATTGACGACGCGATGCCAGGGCAGTTTCAGGGATTTCGGCGCCAGGCCCAGCGCCCGGCCGACCAGCCGCGCCCGCCCCGGCAAGCCCGCCAGGCGCGCGACCTCGCCGTAGTTGAGCACGCAGCCCTCGGGGATCCCGCTCACGACTTCCCAGACCCGCTTGTAGCGGTCATCCGGTCCGGTCGGTTTGCGGTCCTTCTCGCTCATCGCGCTCCGCGAGCTGCAGCGTGCGCGACAGAATACCATTGAGCATGTTGAGCTCATCGTCGTCGGGCCGCGCACGCTGGAACAGTCTTCTCAGGCGCCTGTGCAGCGTTTCGTCCTGACCCGGCGTGCTGAACCGGATCGCCCGCAACATGCGCTCCAGGCGCTCGAAGAACACCTCCATCCGGTCGGCCGTCGCCGGAACGCGGGTCTCCCCGGGGGATTCCGGCGCCGCATTGCCGGCCGCGAGCCGGAGCTCGTAGCACAGCACCTGCACGGCCTGGGCGAGATTCAGCGAGCGATACTCGTCGCTGGTCGGCACGCTGACCAGCGCGTGACATCGGTCCAGTGCGTCGTTGTCCAACCCGCTCTTCTCGCATCCGAACAGCATCGCGATGTCTCCGGTGGCCTGCATCGCCATCCGGGCGGCGCCGCGGGGATCGGTCATCTCCTGCGCGACGCTGCGGCGTCGCGCGCTTGTCCCGATGACGAGGGAGCAGCCGGCCAGAGCATCGCCCAGCGACGCGTGGACCGTCGCACGATCGAGCACGTCGTCTGCGCTGGAGGCCATGGCCGTTGCATCGGCATGCGGAAACCGGTCGGGAGAGACCAGGTGAAGCTCACCCAGGCCCATGACCTTCATCGCCCTGGCCGCTGCACCGATGTTGCCGGGATGGGAAGTGCGGTCCAGAACGATGCGGACCCGTTCGAGCTTGTTCATGCCGAGATTGTATCCGCGCGAACCGGCGCACCGGGGAATCCCCTTGCCGTCGCCGAAACAGGGACCTCCCGATCGCATCGGCGGCAATGGCCACGGCGGTAATTTGCTACCATCCGCTTCCTCTCGGAGGAAGCCGTTCGCATTGACCCACCCGTTCCTGAACACCGCCATCGAGGCCGCCCACAAGGGCGGAGACCTGATCATGAAGTTCCGGGACCGGGTCGACTCGATTCCGGTCGAGCGTAAAGCGCGGGGAGACTACGCCAGCGAGGTCGACCACGCCTGCGAGGAGCTGATTCGGAGCGAACTCAACCGCAGATACCCCGATCACGCCGTCCTCGGCGAGGAAAAGGGCCGCAGCGGGTCGGACGAACACGTCTGGATGATCGACCCCATCGACGGCACCAGCAACTATCTGCGCGGCATCCCCCATTACGCGATTTCCATCGCGCTGGCGGTCAAGGGGCGCGTCGAGCACGGCGTCGTCTACGATCCCGCCCGCGACGAGCTGTTCGCCGCCAGCCGCGGCCAGGGCGCGACGCTCAACAGCCGCCGGATCCGGGTTTCCGGGCGGGGATCGCTTTCCGGGGCCGTTCTCGGCATCGCCTTCCCGTTTCGCAGCCGGCGGCTCATGGCACCGTACTCGGCAATGTTCGATGCGCTGTTCGAACAGTGCGAAGACGTTCGGCGCGCCGGCGCGGCTTCGCTGGATCTCGCCTACGTCGCCTGCGGACGACTGGACGGATACTTCGAACTCTCGCTCAAGCCCTGGGACGTCGCGGCCGGCGCGCTGCTGGTCCAGGAGGCCGGCGGAGTGGTCATGGACATCGCCGGCGGCGATCAATGGCTGCAGTCCGGCCACATCATCGCGGCACCTTTCAAGCTGGTGACGCCGATGCGCAAGGCGATCGAGCCCCACCTGACCGAGTCGCTGCGGGCGAGGGTGGGCAAGGCCGGATCATCTTCCAAGGGCCGCGAAAACGGCTGAACATCGGTGCTGCCGCCGTCAGGCCCGGTCGCGCAGGCGCCGAACGCCCAGTGCGCGGAGCACGTAGCGCTCGTACAGCGGCTCGGCGTGACCCTTGCGCACCTTGCGCATGAAGTACTTCTCGAACGCGATCTTCGCCCAGTGCACCCATCGGCCCTTCTTCGCCCAGGTGACGTTGCGCGGCGGGATCTGGGGCAGCGCGACGAATGCGACACCGGTATCGCCGAGATCCGCCAGGCAGATCGCGTTCCAGGTTCCGGTCGCATCGGCGGGCTTCCCGTCGAGTTCGGCGGCGATGTTGTGCACGATGGCGCTCACCATGGATTCGATCATGTAGCCGGTCTTTGGAGCCCCGACCGGTAGGGGGGTCTCCTCCACGGGGGGAATCGCAACGCAGACGCCGGCCGAGAAGATATTGGGATACTCCGGATTGCGCTGGTTCTCGTCGATGTTGACGAACCCCTTGGGGTTGCACAGTCCTTCGGTGGAGGCAACCGCCCGGACGCCGCGGAACGAAGGCAGGATCATCGAGTAGGCGAACGCAAGCTCGTGCTCGCGGCGATCGACACCGCTATCGTCGACTTCGACGCAACGCAGGCTGCCGTCGGACACGCCTTCGATGCGCGCATTCGTGATCCAGCGGATGTGGCGCTCGCGAAGTTCATGCTCGATCAGCGATTTCGAATCGCCCACCCCGCCCAGTCCGAGATGGCCGATATAGGGCTCGCTGGTCACGAACGTCATCGGCACCTTGTCGCGGATCCGGCGCTTGCGGAGATCGGCATCGACGATCATCGCGAACTCGTAGGCCGGCCCGAAGCAGCTGGCCCCCTGCGCGGCCCCGATGACGACCGGACCCGGGTTCTCCACCAGTTCGCGGTAGGCCGCCCTGGCCTTCTCCGCGTGCTTCAGCGTGCAGATCGAATGCGTGAATCCGTTCTCCGGTCCCAGCCCGTCGATTGCATCGAACGCCAGGGCCGGTCCGGTCGTGATGACCAGGTAGTCGTATCCCAGCCGATCCCCGTTGCTCAGCACGACGGCATTGCCGGGCGCATCGATGGAATCGGCGGCCTGCGCGACCAGGCGGATGCCGCGCTTGCGGAACGGCTCGGACAGCGGAACGCATACCGAAGCGCTGTCGCGCCAGCCGACGGCCACCCACGGGTTCGAGGGCACGAACTGGAAAAAATCGTCCCTGCTCACGACGAGGATCTCGTGCTCGTCGGCGAGCCGGTCGCGGAGTTCGTAGGCCGCCTGTATGCCTCCCAGCCCGGCGCCCAGCACGATGATTCGGGCCATGATCGTCCTCCCGCTTTGTCACGAGTCCTGAATATTAGGTTACTCTAATTTTAATCGCAACCCTTTCGCAATCACTTGCACTCGCGCGACATGAACGCGTAAATTGACGATCGGCTGGCAGGTGGATCGAGAAGGACTACGCGTTGAGGAACTGGCTTCATTCTCCGCAGAACCGGATCGTTGCGATCTACCTCGTCGTCGCCGCGCTATGGATCTACTTCTCCGATCGATTGATCCAGGTCCTCTTCCGCACACCCGACGCGATCACCGCCGCGCAGAACGTCAAGGGATGGTTCTTCGTCGCCTTCACCGCATTGCTGCTTTACCTGTTGGTGCGGGATCATTTCCGCTCGCTGGAACGCAAGCACGCCGAACTGATCGACAGCTACGATGAAACCATCCGGGGCTGGATCCAGGTCATGGACAAGCGCCACCGCGAAACGAGACACCACACCGAGCGCGTCAGCCGGATGGCGGTGGCATTCGCCGAGGAAGCCGGAATCGGGGATCGCGACGAACTCGTCCGCATCCGGCGCGGCGCGATGCTGCACGACATCGGGAAGATCGGAATCCCCGATTCGGTGCTCACCAAGCCCGGCAAGCTCGACGAGGACGAGTGGCGGATCATTCGCCGTCATCCCGAGATCGGCGCGGAAATCCTCAGCCGGATCGGGCATCTTCACGGCTGCGTCGACATCCCCTTCTGCCATCACGAGCGATGGGACGGAACCGGCTATCCCCGGGGTATCTCCGCGGATCGGATTCCACTTTCCGCGCGTCTGTTCGCGATCGTCGACGTCTGGGACGCGCTCGTCCACGACCGGGTATACAAGAATGCCTGGCCCGAGGACGAGGTACTCGCACACATCCGCGAACAGGCGGGGAAACACTTCGACCCGCGACTCGCCGAGCTGTTCGTCCGGCGCTTCGAGCGAATCAGGTCGCGCGCCGGACTTTCGGATCTCGCCGACGATTCGAGTCAGAATCCGTAGCGCAACGCGCCATAGACGTTCGAATTGGTTTCGAACTGGCCGAAGAACGTTTTTCGGGACCGCCCCTCGAACAGGTTGAAGCCGGCCGACCACGTCCAGGCGTCGGTCGTCTTCCACTCCCAGCGACCGCGAAGGTATGCATCGTCGTCGGACGGCGATGCGAACGTGAATAGCGACCAGGTGACGTTCTGCGAGTGCGTCAGCAGCGTCGCACGCAACGTCAGCACGTGGCGGTTCTCGTCCGGCGCCGAAAGACCGGCCGGCAGGTTGCGAACCAGTGCGTCGTGGTCCAGCGTACGCTCTAGGTAATACTGTCCGCCCAGGGTAAAATCCGGCACGATCTCCTGCTCGTATCCGGCAAGGAAGCGGAACTGGCTGTTCGGCAGAAAGGGATCCGTGCCCGCGAGATCGTCCAGCGAGCGATACCACGAAGTCTCGGCCGACAGGATTCCCGGACCCACGGGGCCGCGCAGGCTTCCGCCCCAGGCAGCCAGTCCCGGGAATACCGGGCGTCCGCTGACCGGGTCGAAGCCCTGCGGGCTCTTCCAGAAGCCGTCGTACCCGTAGGCCGCCATTTCCCAACCCGCCAGCAGCCGGTAGATCCGCAGCGCGACCTCGTCGTCTTCGAACCAGCCGCTTGGCCGGACCGGCTCGAACGCGACGTCGTCGCCGACGACGCGCCCGAACCGGGGGTCGAAGAACGACAGACGGCGGTTGTCGATGAATCGATCCGGGTCGAACTTGGGCGTGTAGACGACGTCGACATTGAAGACGTCGAGGAACAACGATGCACGCACGGCATCGGACGGAGCCTTCAGGTACTCGACGTCGCGCCCGACGAAGAACGAATTCCAGTCCTTCGGAAACAGGTCGTTGAGGAACAGCAGGTCGCCGACGCCCCACGTCAGCACCTGCCGCCCGACGCGCAGGTCCACGGCATCGCCCACCGGGCTCCCGATATAGGCTTCGCGCAGATCCAGCCAGCCGCGCCCCTGCTCCGGCTCCAGCTCATGGCTTTCGGCGATCTCGTCGTAGAGAAGATCGGCCGTCACGCGCAGCAACGCCGGGCCGAAATAGGTGTCCCTGGAGAGCTGAAGCCGCGTTTCGGCCAGCGACAGCCGACGCTGATTCGGATCGTCCCGCACGCGGACACCCGCGCGGACGTCCCAGAAGCCCGTCAGGCTGTCCAGAAACTCCCGGACGGCCGAGCCTGAGCCGGGTCCCTGCGCACCGTCATCCGGCCGCTCGCTCGGAGCGTCCGGACCGAGTCCCTCCGGCAACGTAGGCCCTTCACCCGCCTTTTCGTCGTCCCTCGCTTCGCCGAGACCCTCCGGCAACGCGGGCTCATCCCCGCCCTGCTCTTCGGATTCAGGCGGCGCCAGTCCGGTCGGAAGGTCGGGCGCGCTTTCTTCCTCCTGCGCCGAAAGGCCGGGCACCACGATGATCGCGAATAGCGCGAACGCGATGAAAAGCGCGCAACGAGTCTTTCCGGAAGATCTCCTCGTCTCGTCATCCCTGCCCGACGCAGCGTTTCCTTTCATCCCTTCGTGCCTTCTCGGTGTTATTCGTGCAACCGCTTTTCGCCTTTCCGCATCCGGCTACGACCGAAAGCATCCCCCGGGTGCGCTGCGCTTTTCCCGGATACGGGTTCCGCCCTATTCGGAGGACCGGAGATATTCCCGCGGCGCACGACGCAGGTAGCGCTCGGTGAAGATATCCTCGGGCAGGCCGATGTCGTATTCCACCGAAAGGTATTCCATCACCGTCTTCGAACCTGACTCCAGCGAGGCCATCTGCGAGCGCGTCACCGTCGGATAGCCGTCGATGGTCTCGACCTTCAGCGCCTTGGCCTGACGGTACTTCTCGCCGTCGGCCTTGTAGAAGTCGATCTGAACCGGGATGAAACTGTCCTTGTGGATATAGCTTTCGTACCACGCGAACTCGACGTTGTCCGGATTCTTCGGCGTCGACTTGACCACGTAATAGACGTCGGTGGTTTCCTCTAGCTCGTGCTCGTCGAGGTCGATGTTGCGGCCGGATACGTCCTCGTAGAAGAAATCGGAGCCGACGAAACTGTTGCGCTTGTCGGTCGCGGAGATTCTACGAACGAGATCCAGCGACGGCAGGTAAAGCCAGCGGTCGTCGTCGGACTCTAGGTGCTTCCAGACCATGAACACCGTCCGGTTGAGATCGGCAGGCCTGCGGAAGTAGACGTAGTACTTCTGCTCGCTCCAGTAGGCGTTGTCTTCAAGCGAATCGGTGTCGGCTTGGTCGCGGCGCAGGATGATCATTCGCCGGTCGCGTTCGCGTCCCTGGCTGTCGATGATCGTCATCTGCACCTCGGCGCGGCCGTCCTTGCCCTGGTAATAGGCTGCGAGATTGGCCCGGTGGACGATTTCTTCCACGCCGGGCGTCTGCGCGGCAAGCGCCGACGTGGCCAGAAACAGCGCGGAAATGGTCTTTGCAACGAATTTCATGACTCAGGCCTCCTTGGCGTGGCGACGGAACAGGGGTCGGATCAGGTAGCTCATCAGCGCCGGCAGAAGCAGCAGCGTGATCACGCCGGCGGCGAAGATGATCGCGGCGATGAAGATGCCGACGGTCTGGTACGGCACCAGCGGGGCGGCCAGCAGCGGAAGGAAGCCGGCGCCGAGGATGATGATGTTCCGGCTGATCGCGCGGGCCGGCTCGCCGAACACCATGTCGACGGTCTCGCGCCAGTCGCCGGTGTCGCGATGAAACTGGCGCGTGCGCGCCAGGAAGTGGATGGCGAAGTCCACGGCGAGGCCGAGACTGAGCGCGCTGAGTACCGCGACCGGCATGTCGTAGTCCTTGCCGATCAGGCCGATGACACCGTAGATCAGCGCCACGGTGATCGTCAGCGGGATCATCGACAGCAACCCCCACAGGAACGATCGGAACAGCACGACCATCATGCCGAGCACGATGACGAAACTGCCCATGAACGCGTACAGCATCCCGGTGACCATCTTGTCCTGCCAGACGACGTTGATGTAGGTCAGACCGAACCAGTCGTGCTCGAGTTCGACCGGCGGCGGGTTGGCGGCGATGAAGTCCTCTACATGCGCGATCACCGCTTCCATGTCCATGTTGTCGCCGCTGTCGAGCTGCAGCCAGAGATTCGCCGACCGATAGTCGGGCGTGACGAAGTGCCAGAGATCCTGCGGCCGGTGACTGCCCTGGAACGTGAAGATGGTCTGGGCCACGGTATCGGCGCGGTCCGGGATGCGGAACTGCTCTTCGCCGCCGCCGAGCAGCTCGCGGTGCACGACCTTGACGATGTCGGCGAGCGAATTGACCTTGCCGACCCGTGGATCTTCGACCAGGCCGGCCTGCAGCGAATCGATCCACTCGAGCACCTCCGGCCGCTTGAACGTTTCGCGCCCCGCGCGGGCTTCATCCACGACAAGCCAGACGTCGTCCCAGGCGAACGGATCGTCGGCCTCGGCCTGGCGGTCCTCGATACGGGACAGCAGCAGATCGAAATACGATGCCGCGTCCTGGGCCTCGAGCGATTCGGCCAGCTGCGCGGCCTCGCCGTATGCGTCGGCTGCCGATCCTTCGGCCGCTTCGGCCTCGGACCGCAGATTGCCGGCCACCTCCGCGCGCACGTCGTCCGGCGACGTCGCGGTGACGTCGGTGAACTCGAGATAGGCCATGTAGGTGCCCGCCAGGTGCTCGTTCATGACCCGGTCGGCAACTCGGATCGGGTGGTCGGGCTCGAACCACTTGATCGGATTGTCGTTGATGCGGATCAGGCTGATGCCCCAGCCGGCCGTGGCGATCAGAGCGACGGCGACCAGCAACACGATGCCGCGGCGTCGGACCGCCGTGCGACCCGTCGCGCGCAGCAGCCGGCCCAGTGGCGTGGTCGCGCCGGGATCCTCGCCCTCGGTGTGGCCGAACTTCTCGAGCCTGTGCTCGGGAATGAACATGAAGTAGGCAGGGATGAACACGATGCTCCAGAACCACGCCAGCATCACGCCGATGGCGACGAACACGCCGAAGACCTGCACCGGCGGGATGGGCGTGAGCGCCAGCGACGCGAAACCCGCCGTCGTGGTCAGCGACGTGAAGAGCATCGGCCTGAACAGCTGGCGCATAACGGCGATGATCGTCTTCCTGCGGTCGCGATGCTTCTGGTAGGAGTCGAACGCCTCGGACAGTATGTGCACCGAGTCCAGCACCGCGATCGGCATGATGAAGATCGGGATCATCGAGCTCATGATGTGGATGGTGTTGCCCGTGACCACAAGCAGCGCCATCGTCGACAAGGACGTCACCAGCGCGACGATCATCGGCGAGATCACCAGGACCAGGTTCCGGAAGAAGAACCACATCAGCAGGAAGATCACGAGCATCGCCAGCGGCGCCGAAATCGCCATCTGAACGAACATCTCGACGCCGAACGTGTCCTCGGCCACCGGCAGACCGGTAATGTGGACCTGATCGCTTCCGGGCCAGTCGGCGGTGAACCCGAGTATGTCGCGGCGCACGTTCCACGAGATCGACTTGTCCGTGATCGGCAGGAAGATCGCCAGGGCCTGACCGTCGGTCCCGACCATCGTGCCGTCCAGCATGGGTATGCGCTGAGCGCGCTGGAATATCTCGCGCGCGGCCTCGCGCGTCTCCGGCGGCTGCGGCATCAGCCAAGAGAACTCCACCTGCCCGACACCGGCCTGCTGGATGTCGTCCACATTGGACGGCGCGATGACGTCGACGCCGACGACTTCGCGGCGCCGGTCGGGGTTGCGCGGATCGGGATAATCCAGCGCGCGGGCGAATTCGGTCAGCTCGTGGACGCGCGCGAGCGTATCCGGGTTGAACACGCCGTCGGGGTCCTGCTCGTTGACGATTCCGACGACGATCATGTCGTGGAGCTCGTAGCGTTCCTTGGACTCGTCGTGGAAGACCCGGACGGGCTCGTCTTCGGCCAGCATGTTCTCGGGATCGGTATCGATCGCGATGGGCGGCAGCGGGGAGAATGTCTGCGGCCAGATGCTGGGCAGCGCGGCCAGCGCCACCAGCAGCAGGGTGCTGGCGGCCATGACGAAGGACAGCCAGCCGCGGCGACGGACGGCGAGGTCGGTAACGCGATCGGAAATTCGCTCGAGCGGGGGCGTCGAAGCAGACATGGAAATCCCTTGAAAGACGGCGTGCCGGCGGCACGAAAACTCCGAGTCCAGGCCAATTATATTAGGTTATTCTTATATTTATTTCAAGAGGCCCGCGTCCGAAGACCCCGTGCAAGATTCACCAGGAGGCTGCGGGAGCTGCTTGGAGCGGCCAGATGGGAGAGGAGAAGAACCGGCTCAGTCGCTAAATTCCGTCAGCGCGCTCAGTCGCCGCGCGATTCCATCGACGACTTCGCGCGATTCCGCCAGGACTTCCCGATCCTCGTCGGGCCAGTCCATTTCGAGCAATTCATCGAGTTCGCCTCGATACGATCTCTCGGCCTCCAGCAACCGTTCCAGCACCGCTTCGGTGCTGTCCGATCCGCCGGCGATCCGGTCCGACAAGGCCTCGAACTGGGCACGCTCGACGTTTCCCCCCGCGGGAAGATCGCCTCTTGCCCGGGATCGCTCGGCCAGACGGTCCAGCAGCGACTTTCGGCGCTTCAGCAGCGATCCGAATTCCTCGTCGTCCAGGCGTCGCGCCGCGCGCTCCGGCAAGTCCCGGTAGCGCTCCAGCAACTCGAGCCCGCTGGCTTCCGCCCGCTGCAGGCCGGCCTGGTACTCGTCGCGCAGCATGGAGCTCCCGTCTCGCTGTGATCGAACGTCAGGATAACAAGGATGACCTGGCCGGCTCGGCCGGCACCGAGACCCGCAGCGCCCCGGGTCTGACCCTGGCGGTTGCCGGCGTCCGGGTCCGCACATCGCCGTCGACGCTGACGTCGTGGGGATGTCGCGTGCGGACTTCGACGCAGCTCAGGCGCCAGTGCTTCACGGAGTCCGGATAGCCGATCCCGATTCGACGCAACACGCCGGCCCAGATGAGCTGGTACCACGGCCGCGCGCGCAGCGCGACGATATCGAGAAGGCCGTCGTCGATTCGCGCGTCGGGATCGATCCGGTGCCCTCCGCCGAAGAATGGTCCATTGGCGATGGTGATGTTCATCCATCGCCCGCCCCCGTGTTCGTCGGGACCCGCGATCCGGGCACGCATGCCGCCGCTGCGGTACAGTCGCGCAACGAGGCTGCGCAGATAGCCCAGACGACCCCAGAATCGCTTGAACCGGCGATCGGCTTCCTCGTCGATATCGGGCCCCATTCCGATCTGCGCCGCGTTGAGCAGGACGCAGTCGTTGATCGTCGCGATATCGATGTCCCTGGTCTCGGCGTGTGCGATCTGTCGGCAGGCGTCTTCCGAAGAGAGCTCCATCCCGAGGCTGCGGGCAAAGTCGTTGCCAGTCCCGGCGGGCAACACGCCCAGCGTCCATCGCCGGTCGATCGCCATCGCGGCCACGCGATTGACGGTTCCATCGCCGCCGGCCACCAGCAGTCGATCCCCGGCCTGGATTTCGGCATCTTCGAGTGCCTCGATGGAATCGAAGCGGCCTTCGATCTCCACGCCATGGCGCTCGAGCAACGCCGACCAATCGACGTCATCGGCCGAGACGCTTGCCCTGTTTTCCAGCAGCCAGTCGGTCATCCGGTTGTGCACCAACGAATGGACGCGGCAGACCGAACCGGTGTTCGATACCGCATGGTCGGATTCTAGCTCCAATCGTCGCTTCCGGCCTCCGCCTCGGCGAACGTATTGACCGTTCGCGCCCGAACTAGTATATTAGTTTCTACTAATTTTTATGCCGCAGGAGCATGAAATGAACATCGATCGACTGGTTTTCGCGTTCGCCGGCCTGATGATCCTCGTCAGCCTAGCGCTGTCGCAGCTTCACTCCGTTCACTGGCTGTGGCTGACGGCGTTCGTCGGCGCCAACATGTTCCAGGCCGCCTTCACGGGGTTCTGTCCGCTCGCGAAGATTCTCGAGGCGTTCGGCAAGCGACCCGGTCCCGCTTTCCGATGAGCCCTCGCCGACTCGTGCCCGCCCTCCTGCTGGTCTCGGCGGGCGCGGCCGGCGGCGATCCGCCCGAATGGGTCGAAGACGCGCGCGGCGCGGCGTCCCAACTCGCACGGCAACTGAAGTCCGAGCTGGTCTCCGCCATCGGCGCCGGCGGGCCGCCGGCGGGCATCGAGACATGCCGCGAACGGGCCCCGGAAATCGCGGACGAACTCTCGGGCGGAAAACTCGCGGTGGGACGCACCGCGCTGCAGTATCGCAATCCCGGGAACGCGCCCGAACCCTGGGAGGAAAAGGTGCTGCGCGATTTCCGCGAGCGCATGGACGCGGGCGCCGACCCGGCATCGCTTGAAACCTGGAATGTGGTCTCGCGGGACGGACAACGGATCGGGCGATGGATGAAAGCAATCCCGATGCAGCCGCAGTGCACGGTCTGCCACGGCAACGCGGTGCCGGACGCCGTTGCAGACGCGGTGTCGCGCCTGTATCCCGAGGATCGCGCCACCGGTTTCGAGGTCGGCGATCTGCGCGGCGCGTTCACCGTCGAGATCGAACTGGACCCGGCCGCGCCGAAGAACGAGTTCGGCTCGGACATCGGCCACGCTTCTGCAGGGCGGGACTGAATCCGACGCGGCGACCTCCCGCGAGCACCCGTCGTTCAGTCCCGCTCCTGCAGCCTGCGCCCGTCGAAGCCGAAACGACGGTCGAAGCGCGGCAGCACGCCCGGGTCGTGGGAGAGCACGACGACGGTTCGCCCCTTCAGTATCGGCACGAGCCGATCGGCCACCGCCGCGGCCGTCGCGGCGTCGACCCCGGCCATCGGTTCATCGAGAATCATGACGGGGAAATCGGCCACGAGCATGCGGGCCAGCGCAAGACGTCGGCCCTCGCCGCCCGAGAACGTCTGGCCATGCTGCCCGATCCAGGTCTCCAGTCCCGCGGGAAGCGACTCCACGAGCCGGCCCAGACCCACGGTCTCCAACGCGTCGCCGATCCGTTCCTCGTCGGCCCGCGGATCGCCGAGGGCCAGGTTGGCGCGGATCGTGTCTTCGAACAGGACCGGCTGTTGCGTGAGGTAACCGATCCTGGCGCGGACCACGGCTTCCGGGCAATCGGCGATATCGACGCCGCCCGAGCGGAGCGAGCCCCTTTCGGGCGAGAGAATGCCGGCGAGGATCCGCCCCAGCGTGGACTTGCCGATTCCGCTCGGCCCCTGGATCAGCACGTGCTCGCCGGAATCGACGTGCAGGCTAAGGTCCGAAAAGACCGGTGCGGCCTGGCCCGGGTAGCCGAACGTCGCATCGTCCAGCACCAGGTCGCTGCCCGGCGCCGAGCTCTCCGGAGGCGCGCTCTCGCCGCGGCGTTCACCCGGAAGTTCCTCGACACGCTCCGCGGACTGCCTGCAGGTCTCCAGGAAACTCCAGCTCGCCGCCAGCGGTTGCCAGGCATCGACCAGGCCCAGCGCGACAAGGGCCACAGCGGCGGCGACGGGCGCGGTCAGGCTTTCGTCGGCGTACATTCCCAGCACGAGGACCAGCACGGCCCAGAATCCCGCGTAACCGGCCGCGGCCAGGCCGGTCTGCATCACGGCCTCGATACGTCGCAGCGCGAGCTGCGCTTCCAGCTGCCGATCGACCGCGGACAATACACCGTCGGCGCGGTCGCGCGCGCGGCCTGTGCTGATCAGCTCCGCCAGCCCGAACAGCCATTCCTCCAGCGAACTGCGCATTCTCGGCGTCGCCAGCGCAAGCCGGCGTCCCGGTCCGCGAGACAGCGCGATACCCCCGACCACGACGAGGCCGCCCAGGCCGATCAGGAATCCCATCACGGCCATGGACAGGCGCGCGTCGAGAACGACCAGCCAGGCAGCGGTGAACAGGGTCGCCAACACCGCCGCCGCCGTTGGAAGCATCAGCCGCGGAATGAAATGATCCAGCACATCGATATCGCTGGTGAGCCGGTTCAGCGTATCGCCACGGCGAAGCGACTCCAGGTTCGCGACGGGCAGCTTCAGCAACCGATCGAACACCGCGACCCTGAGCTCCGCCAACTGCCGGAACGTCGCCTCGTGCCCGACCAGCCGTTCCAGGTAGCGCGCCGCGGTGCGTCCGACGGCCGCCGCGCGGATTCCGGCGCCGGGCGCGAAGATGTCGAGTACCAGCAGCGCCCCGGTCCCGGCCAGCGCGCTGGCGGTAATCAGCCAGCCGGACAGGGCCAGCAGCACGATCGCCGCCACCGCGGCCAGCACCGCCAGGATTGCGGCCACGGCGCTCCATCCGGCGGCTTGCCGGCCCGGCAGCAGAAGCCGGAAAAGCCGCCTCATTCTTCCGCCTCCATGATCTCGCCGGCCTCGACCCGCAACAGCCGGTCGGTCCAGCGCATCGCGGCCGGTCGATGCGTCGCGCAGACGACCGTCGAGCGGCGCCTGGCCAGCAGCGATTCCAGCGCAGCCAGCACCTCGGCTTCGGAGATCTCGTCGAGGCTCGCGGTGGGTTCGTCCAGCAGGATCAGCGGCTTGGGCACCAGCAGCGCGCGGGCCAGCGCGATGCGCTGTGCCTGCCCCCCCGACAATCCGACGCCGCCCTCGCCGACCGGCGTATCCAGGCCGCGAGGCAGCATATCGGTGAATTCGGTGACACGGGCGCTGTCGGCGATGGCCTCGATGTCGGCACGCGGCGTGCCGGGCGCGGCCAGGCCGATGTTCTCGGCGATCGTCCCGGCCAGAAGCATGGGCCGCTGGCCCAGCCACGCCACGTGCGCCCGCAGCGCCTCGTCGGAAAGCCGGACCAGCGAGTTGCCCTCGAGCCGCAGCTCTCCGCCGTCGGGATGGAGAAAGCCTGCCAGCAGCGAGATCAGCGTGCTCTTCCCCCCGCCGCTGGGCCCGACCAGGGCGACCCGCTCGCCTGCAGCGATGTCGAGATCGACCCCTTCGAACAGCCGCGCCCTTCCCGGATGCGCGAAGCGGAGTCCCCGCACGGTCACGGTGCAGCGACTGCCGGGCGGCACGCTGAATTCCGGGTCGGCCTCGGGCCGGGCCGCGGGCCGATCGATGATCGCGTGCACCTCGGCGACCGCCGCGCGCGCGTCGGCACGGTCGTGCCATCCCTGCGAAAGCGCGCGCAACGGCTGGAAGAACTCGGGCGCGAGCAGCAGGATGAACAGCCCCGAAGCCAGCGTCAACGACGGCGCCGGGCCGAATTCCAGCGATCCGAACAGCCCGAGGCCGACGTAGATCGCGACGCTGGCGATGGCGACCGAGGAAAAGAACTCCAGTGAAGCCGACGAAAGAAAGGCCAGGCGCAGCACGCGCATCGTTTCCTGTCGCAGTTGCTCGGTCCGCCGTCGGACATCGTCCAGAGTTCGTTTTTCCGCCCCGAACAGGCGCAGCGTCGGAGCACCCTGTATGCGATCCAGGAACCAGCCGCTGAGGCGGGCCATCGCCCGGAACTGATCGCGCGCCACCTTTTCGGCGCCCATTCCGATCAATGCCATGAACAGCGGGATCAGCGGCGCGGACAGCATCAACAGCGCCCCGGCCACCCAGTCGTTGGAAAACACGAAGACCAGCACGACGAGAGGGATCAGCATCGCGTTGATGCGCTGCGGCAGGAAGCGGCTGTAGTAACCGTCCAGCGCCTCGACCTGCTCGTCGAACGCCGGGACCAGCGCGCCGCTGCTGCCCATGTGCACGGGGCCGCCGCGGCGAAGGGCATTCAGCAGCGATTCGCGCAGGGATCGCCGAACCCGCGCCGACGCGTCGGCCGCCAGCATTCCGCGCAACCCCGTCAAGCCGGCACGTGCCAGCAGCACCGCGAGCAGCATCCACATGGCGAGCATGACCTCGCCGGGCGCCGCGCCGTCGACGAACACCGCCGATGCCGCGGTCGCGATCAGCCAGGCCTGGGCGACGATCGTCGCCGCGTCCAGGACAGACACGGCGGTCATGGCCGGCTTGAGCCAGCCGGGTTCGTGTCGTTTCAGCCAGGCGCCGGCCAGATCGGCCGGCGAATCGTCAGTGATATCCGGCACCCGGCCGGACCTTGCCTCGGAATACCCAGTAGTTGAACGCCGTGTAGACGAGGATGACCGGGATCAGGAAGAGCACGCCCAGCAGCAGGAACAACTGGCTGCCGGGATCCGACGCAGCGTCCCAGAACGTGTAGTCCGGTGGCACGGCGTACGGCCACATGGAAATCAGGATGCCCGCGTAGAACGTGGCGAACAGCACCATGGATCCGACGAAGGGGACGGCCTCGTCGCGACGGCGGATCGCGCGCCACGCCCAGGCCATCGCCCCGGCCGTCACGACGGGGAAGATCCACAGCCACTCGGCATTGCCCAACCAGCGTTCGTAGACGAAGGGCTTTGTCAGCGGCGTCCAGACGCTGACGATGATGAAGAAGCCGAACACCGCCAGCAGCAGCTTCTCTGCGACTCCGAAGGCCCAGCGCTGCGTTTCCCCCTCGGTCTTGAGAATCGTCCAGGTCGCGCCCAGCAGCGCGTAGCCGGTGACCACGCCGATGCCCGTCATGATCGTGAACGGTGTCAACCAGTCGAATGCTCCGCCGACGTAGACCCGATCCACCACTTCGAAGCCCTGAATGTAGGCGCCGATGACGGCGCCCTGTGCGAACGCCGCGACCGTCGACCCGATGCTGAACGACCGGTTCCACCAATGGCGGTTCGAGCGCGACTTGAACCGGAACTCGAACGCGATGCCGCGGAAGATCAAACCGGCCAGCATCAGGAAGACCCCGATGTAAAGGGCGGGCAGGAACACCGAGTAGATCAGCGGAAACGCAGCCAGCAACCCGGCGCCGCCCAGGATCAGCCAGGTCTCGTTCCCGTCCCAGACCGGCGCGACGGAATTCATCATGAGGTCGCGGGATTCGTCGTCGGGTGCGAACGGAAACAACACGCCCACGCCGAGATCGAAACCGTCCATCAGCACGTACATGAACACGCCCAGTCCGATGATCGCCACCCAGATGAGCGTCAGGTCGATGTTCTCCATGACTTATCCCTCCACCGTCTTCGAATCGCCATCGAACCCGACGTTGACCGCCGAGAACGGTCGCTTGGGTCGGCCGGACTCATCGTCCGACGACCGTTCGACCGGGTCCAGACCGCCCTGCACGACCTTGCGCAGGTAATACACGCCCGCGCCGAAGACGATGGCATACACGGCCACGTAGCCGACCAGCGTCGCCAGCGTCATCCAGCCGGTCAACGACGGCGTCACCGACTCGGAAATCCGCATCATCCCGTAGACCATCCATGGCTGACGACCGACCTCGGTCGTGATCCACCCGGCCAACACCGCGATGAACGGCAGCGGGATCGACCAGAACAGCCCCTTGAGCAGCAGGCGCGATTCCCAGAGCTTTCCGCGGATCATCTGCACCAGCGACGCCCACGACAGCGCGATGAATACGAGGCCCAGAGCGACCATGATCCGGAAGCTCCAGAACACGATCGCGACCGGCGGCCGATCCTCTTCCGGGACCGACTTCAGCCCCTGGATCTCGCCGTCCAGGCTGTGGGTGAGGATCAGGCTGCCAAGGTAGGGGATGCCGATCTCGAGGTGATTCTCCTCGGCATCGGAGTCCGGCAGCGCGAACAGGATCAGCGGCGCGCCCTTCTGCGTTTCCCAGTGGCCCTCCATCGCCGCGACCTTGATTGGCTGATGCTCCAGCGTGTTCAGCCCGTGCATGTCGCCCATCAGCAATTGCAGAGGCGTCGCCACGGCGAGCATCACCACCGTCATCTTCAGCGCCATCCGGCTGGACCGCGGGTTGCGGTTCTTGAGCAGGTACCACGCGCTGACGCCGGCGACGAAGAACCCGCCGGTGATGAACGAGGCCAGCGCCATGTGCCCGAAGCGGTACGGAAGCGACGGATTGAAGATCGCCTCCAGCCACGACGTCACCTGGAAATGGCCGTCGATCAGTTCGACTCCCGCCGGCGTGTGGAACCAGCTGTTGGCCGCCAGGATCCAGAACGACGAGATGAAGGTACCGATCGCGACCATGCACGCGGCCAGCAGGTGCACGCCGTTCGGTACCTTGTCGCGACCGAACAGCAGGACTCCGAGGAACGTCGCCTCGAGGAAGAACGCGGTGACGACCTCGTAGCTGAGCACCGGGCCCATGAAATTCGACGAGGCATAGGAGAAATTGGACCAGTTGGTCCCGAACTGGAACGCCATGACGATGCCGGAGACGACACCCATGCCGAACACCACCGCAAAGATCTTGATCCAGAAAAGGCTCAGCTTTTCGCGGACGGGATCCGGGTTGCGGAAATTCAGGGCCTCGAGCACCGCGATATATGCCGCCAGCCCGATCGTGAACACCGGGAAGATCGCGTGGAAGGACACCACGAACGCGAACTGGATTCGCGAAAGAAGGACCGGATCGAGTTCCATCAGAATCGCTCCCGTTTGGACGACCATATTATAGCCGGCTAATATGCCTGGTTCGTGAACACTCACGTCCACGATCGACCGATGCGGCGGTCACGACACGCGCGCTCCGGATCCCGCAGATGCAGGCCCGCATTCCCTGATCTTGACGGTTTCGTGCGTCGTTCGCAAGAGCATTCCCTCTCATTCTTCGCGCGTCGACCGCCGGCCTCGCCGGCGCGACGCAACGCATCACCCCCACCCACGGTGCCGGGCGCCGAATTCCGCTAAAATACCGGGCTGAATCTCGTCGCAAGCTCTTCCCGCTCGCGGCTCGCATCTCCGCCGGCTCGGGGGCCGGTCCGTTTCAACAATTCGTGCCGACAGAAGCACGAAGCCAGGAGGATTTGGATGAATCTTTTCGAAACCATTCACACGACCGAGCACGAGCAGGTCGTGTTCTGCCACAACAAGGACGCCGGGCTCAAGGGCATCATCGCCATCCACAACACGACGCTCGGACCCGCCCTCGGCGGACTTCGCATGTGGCCTTACTCGACCGAACAGGACGCCCTCGACGATGTCCTCCGGCTCTCGCGTGGCATGACCTACAAGGCCGCGGTCGCGGGCCTGAACCTCGGCGGCGGCAAATCGGTACTGATCGGAGATCCGCGGACCGACAAGTCCGAAGCGCTGTTCCGCGCCTTCGGTCGATTCATCGATTCCCTGCATGGCCGTTACATCACCGCCGAGGACGTCGGAATCGACGTCAACGACATGGAATACGTGTTCCAGGAAACCGACAACTGCGTCGGGGTCCACCAGGTGCACGGCGGTTCCGGCGACCCGTCGCCGTTCACGGCGTTCGGCACGCTGCAGGGAATACGCGCCAGCCTCCAGCGCAAGTTCGGAAACGAAGAGGTCGGAAGCTACAGCTATGCGGTCCAGGGCGTGGGACACGTCGGCTTCGAACTGGTCAAGCTGCTGCGCAACGAGGGGGCGAAGGTCTTCGTCACCGACATCAACGAAGAAGCCGTGCAACAGTGCGTCGAACTGGGCTGCGAGGCAGTCGGCCTCGACGAGATCTACGAGGTCGATGCAGACGTGTTCTGCCCGACCGCGCTCGGCGCCGTGGTCAACGAGCAGACGATTCCGCGCTTCAAGTTCAAGATCGTCTGCGGGGCCGCCAACAACCAGCTCGCAACCGATGAATGTGGCGACGAACTCGAGAACCGCGGCATTCTCTACGCACCGGACTACGCGGTCAATGCCGGCGGACTGATGAACGTATCCATCGAGTTCGAAGGCTACAACCGTGAACGGGCCAAGCGCATGATGCGCACGATCTACTACAACGTCTCCAAGATCTTCCAGATCGCCGAGCGCGACGGCATCTCCAGCTGGAAGGCCGCCGATCGCATGGCCGAAGAACGCGTGGCGACCATCGGGCGGCTCAAGCTCCCGTTCATGGGCCGCGCCCACCGCTTTCCGGGCCGAGAGCGCGGGAATCATTGATGCCTGAAGTGTCGGCCTGTCGGAGCCTCTTCCCGCATTGTGCGAGATTTGGAGCGAGCAGATCTTCTTGATCCTTAGTGAATAGTGAATAGGAAATAGAAGATCGAAAGCAGGAAGCTGGCCGGGCTTCAACGATTACCGCGCTTCGGTTTTGACGTTTCTATTCACGATTTACTATTCACGATTTACTCGCGTATCGATTGCACGCTTCAAGACTTGGCGCCATTGCCAGACGATACCTCGGTCCAGGAGTCCCCTCCCATGAAATTAAGCGAAGAAATCGAACTGCTCCGCGAATCGGTACGTCGTTTCGCCGAGGATGCGATCGCGCCGCGCGCCGAGGAGATCGACCGGAACAACGAGTTTCCGCAGGAACTGTGGACCGAGCTTGGCAGCATGGGGCTGCTCGGCATCACGATCCCGGAATCGCACGGCGGATCGGACATGGGCTATCTCGCCCACCTGGTCGCGATGGAAGAAATCTCGCGGGCTTCCGCGTCCGTGGGCCTGTCGTACGGGGCGCATTCGAATCTCTGCCTGGACAACCTCTATCGCAACGGCACCGAGGCGCAGCGCGACAAGTTCGTGCCGAAGCTCGTCTCGGGCGAGTTCAAGGGCGCGCTGGCGATGTCCGAGCCCGGCGCCGGTTCCGACGTCGTCGGGTCGATGTCGTGCCGCGCGGAGAAGAAGGGCGACGTCTGGGTGGCCAACGGTTCCAAGATGTGGATCACCAACGGACCCGAGTGCGACGTCGCGCTGGTCTACATGCGCACCGCCGGCAAGGAAGCCGGATCGAAATGCATGACGGCGTTTCTCGTCGAGGCCGGCATGCCTGGCTTCCGCAAGGCGCAGAAGCTCGACAAGCTCGGCATGCGCGGTTCGAACACCTGCGAGCTGGTGTTCGAAGACTGCGAGATTCCCGACGAGAACGTGCTCGGGGAGGTCAACGAAGGCGTGCGGATCCTGATGTCGGGCCTCAACTCCGAACGCCTGGTGCTGTCCGGCGGCCCGATCGGAATCATGCAGGCCTGCCTCGACGAAGTGCTCCCCTATGTGCGTGAACGCAAGCAGTTCGACCGTCGACTCGGCGATTTCGGCCTGATGCAGGCCAAGATCGGCGACATGTACACGGCCATGCAGTCGTCGCGCGGCCTTGCCTACCAGACCGGCGCCGGATACGACGCCGGACAGAAATCGCGCATAGACGCCGCAGCGTGTCTCTACCATTGCTCGGTCAGCGCGGTGAACGTGGCGCTCGAGGCGATCCAGGCCCTTGGCGGTAACGGCTACATCAACGAATACCCCACCGGACGGCTGCTGCGCGACGCCAAGCTCTACGATATCGGCGCCGGAACCAACGAAATCCGCCGCATGCTCGTTGGCCGCGAACTCGTTCACGAGCGGACCTGACGCGAGCGCGGGGCCCGTGACTGGACCGCGCGCCAAACGCGCTACACTGCCCGCTGAACAGCCGCCTCGCCTTGCGCCATGACTGTTGAAATTGCCGTGGTATTCGCGATCATCGCGGTCGCCCTGTATCTGTTCGCCACGGAAAAACTTCCCGTCGACGTCACCGCGCTGGCGATTCTCGTCACGGTCATGGCGATTCCGATCGTGTTCCACTCCGAGTGGCTGCTGGAGCGCGGCGTCAACCTCAAGGCGGCCTTTCCCGACGTCGAGGAAAGCCTGTCGGGCCTGTCCAGCACCGCGACGGTAACGGTTCTTTGCATGTTCATCCTCTCCGGCGGGGTGCAGCGATCCGGCCTCATCCACATGCTGGGCAAGCGGCTGTTCCCGCTCGTCGGGCAGTCCGAGGTTCGCCAGATCATCGTCATCGGGATCATGGTCGGGCTGGTTTCCGGGTTCATCAACAATACCGCCGCCGTGGCAATTTCCATCCCGCTGGTGCTCGACATGGCGCGCCGGAGCAACCTGCGCGCCTCGCGCGTGCTGATGCCCGTAAGCTTTTTCGGCATGCTCGGCGGCACGCTGACGCTGATCGGGACGTCCACCAACATACTGGCTTCGGCCATTCTCGCCGACGACCCCGCCGTCGGTCGCCAGCTGGGCATGTTCGAATTCGCCCATGTCGGCCTCATCGTGCTCGGCATCGGCGTGCTGTACTTCCTCACGATCGGGCGCTGGCTGCTTCCGGCACACGATGCCAAGCCGCTGCAGCACGAGGAAGAAGAATCCTTCGTCATCGAGCTCAACGTACCGAAGGACAGCCCTCTTAAGGGCAAGACGCTGCAGGAGTCCAAGTTCGAGGCCCATGCCGGGGCGGAGATCATGAAGCTGACCCGCGGCGAGCAGACCTGGATCAAGCGCGCCAAGACCACCGCGGTCGAGGAAGGCGACATCATCATGGCCCGCGCCACGGTTCGCCAGATCATGGACCTGATCAAGGAGGACCACGTCGAGGTGCTGTCCGATTTCGGAGACACGCGCAAGGCTCGCAGCGACGGCCAGCTCGTACCGATCCTGCTGCGCAACCGGGGCCTGTTCAATGGTCGCACCGCGCGCGCGGTGGATTTCTGGAAGCGCTACCAGGCCCGTCTCGTCGGCCTTGACACCAAGACCGTGCGCTCGCGTAGGCTGGCCCAGGAAAAGCTACACGTCGGCGAGATCGTGCTGCTGGAAATCTCCAAGACCGCGCTTGCCCGGCTGCACCGCAATACCGACCTCGTGGTCCTCGACGAATACAAGGACGTCTACGACACCCGGCGCATGACGATCGCCGGCGGCATCGTCGCCGCCGTCGTCGGCCTGGCCGCGCTGACTCCGCTGCCCATCGTGCTCACGGCGATCGCCGGCGTGATCGCGATGTTCGCCACCGGCTGCATCGCCAAGCAGGACATGTACGAAGACGTGTCCTGGGACGTGATCTTCCTGCTCGCCGGCATCATCCCGCTGGGCATCGCGATGACCAAGTCGGGGGCGGCCGACTGGCTGAGTTCGCTGCTCGCGGCGCAGGCGCTCGGCTGGGAGCCGGTCTACGTGGTCATGGCGCTGTACGCGGCCACGGCCCTGCTGACCAGCATCCTGAGCAACAACGCGTCGGTGGTCATTCTGGTACCGGTGGCGATTTCGCTGGCCGACATGCTGAACCTGAATCCGATCGCGCTGAGCATCGCGGTGATGTTCGCCGCGTCCAACAGCTTCCTGACGCCGGTGGGCTACCAGACCAACACGATGATTTTCGGAACCGGCGTACTGCGCTTTTCCGACTTCCCGCGCGTAGGGGCGCCGCTGAACCTGATCCTGATGGTCGTGACCAGCTTCGCCGTCGTGCACTTCTGGCCGTTGCAGGCAGGCTGATCCCGCGGACGCGGAAGTACTCCGGACTCGACCATGGTCGGACCCCGACCATGATTCGTTTCCTGTAATAATGGGCCCTGGATTCACCCGGAATTTCAACCCATGCCAGATTCGATCGTCATCACCGCAGCACGCCGCACCGCCATCGGTGCATTCCAGGGCCAGTTCGCGCCGGTCGCGTCCACCGACCTGGGGGCCGCCGCCATTCGCGCCGCGGTCGCCGACGGCGGCGTTTCTGCAGAGGAAGTCTCCGAAGTCCTCATGGGCTGCGTGCTGCCCGCCGGCGTGGGCCAGGCCCCGGCCCGCCAGGCCTCGATCGAGGCCGGACTTCCGCTGTCTGTGGGGTGCACGACGCTGAACAAGGTCTGCGGCTCCGGCATGAAGGCCGTGATGATCGGGCACGACGGGCTGCTGGCCGGCTCGGCCGACGTCGTCGTCGCCGGCGGCATGGAATCGATGACCAACGCTCCCTATCTCGTCAAGCGGAGCCTGCGCATGGGTCCGGAAAAGCTCCTCGACCACATGTTCTACGACGGGCTGCAGAACCCCTTCGACGGCCAGATGATGGGCCAGTTCGGCGAAAAGTGCGTCGAGAAGTACGGCTTCACGCGCGAGCAGCAGGACGATTTCTCGCGCGCCTCCGTGGAGCGCGCCAACAAGGCCATCGCCGAAGGGCTGTTCGACACCGAGATCGCTCCGGTCACGGTCAAGACCCGCAAGGGCGAGACCGAGGTCGCCGCCGACGAGGAACCGGGGCGCATCAACGTCGACAAGATCCCGGATCTGAGACCTGCGTTCGCCAAGGACGGCACGATCACGGCGGCCAGTTCGTCGAAGATTTCGGACGGCGCCGCGGCGACGGTGCTGATGACCGAAAGCAGCGCCTCCTCGCGCGGCATCGAGCCGCTTGCGCGCATCGTCGCCCACGCGACGAACTCGCAGGAGCCCGAGTGGTTCACGACCGCGCCGGTCGGCGCCATGCGCAAGGTCCTCGAGCGCGCCGGCTGGAATGCCGCCGACGTCGACCTGTTCGAGGTCAACGAGGCCTTCGCGACCGTCACGATGGCGGCGATGAAGGAGCTGGATCTGCCGCACGACAAGGTCAACATCCGCGGCGGCGCCTGTGCCCTCGGCCACCCCATCGGCTGCAGCGGTGCGCGAATCCTCGTCACGCTGCTGCACGCGCTGAAGCAGACCGGCGGCAAGCGCGGGGTGGCATCGCTGTGCATCGGTGGGGGCGAAGCCACCGCGGTCGCCATCGAGCTGCTCTGACGGCCGTCGATCGGCCCGACCATCGACGAACGCGTTCCCGGGTCCGGGCATCGTTCTACCGCCCGGGTGGTTCGACGAGTGTCGGTACGTCTGAAGGACCCTGACCTGAAATCCATTCCGGCCGGAAACGCCCGGCCGAACCGAAGGACGCATGAGCAACGATAAGGAACGCGAACAGAATCTCGCGCGTCCACTGGGACCGTTCAAGCGCATGCAGCCGACGGTGTTCATGGGCTCCGCGGCGCTCGTCATCGGTTTCGTGATCTTCGGCGGGGGATTCACTTCGCTCGCGGCCGACGTCTTCGAGCAACTGCAGGCCTGGATCGCCGAGTTGTTCGGCTGGTACTACAAGCTGCTGGTCACCGTGCTGATGGTCCTCGCGCTCGTCGTCGTGGCCAGTCCAGCGGGGCGGATCAAGCTCGGCAAGCCCGACGACGAGCCGGAATTCGGCTACTTCGGCTGGTTCGCGATGCTGTTCGCGGCTGGCATGGGCACCGGCCTGGTGTTCTGGGGCGTCGCCGAACCGCTGCATCATTACCTCGAACCGAACCATGCCGAACCGCGCAGCACTGCATCCAGCATGGAGGCCATGCGTTATGCGTTCTTCCACTGGGGGTTGCACCCGTGGGCGATCTACCTGACGCTGGCGCTGTCCATCGCCTACTACCACTTCCGCATCGGGCTGCCGCTGGCGCCTCGCTCCGTGCTCTGGCCGATCATCGGCGAACGCATCTACGGCATGACCGGGCACCTCGTCGATATCCTGTGCACGGTGGGCACGCTTCTCGGCGTCGCGACGTCGCTGGGTCTGGGCGCCATGCAGATCAATGCCGGCCTGTCGATGTCGCTGGGCATCGATACGTCAACGCTGATCCAGATCATGATCATCGGGGCGATCACCGCGGTGGCGACGATCTCGGTGGTTTCGGGCATTTCGCGTGGTATCCGGCGGCTGTCCGGCTTCAACATCGCGCTGGCCTTCGTGCTGCTGCTCTTCGTGTTCCTCGTCGGCCCGACGGCCTACATCCTGGACACGCTGATCGGCTCGCTGGGGCATTACCTGCAGACGCTGGTGGAAACCAGCCTGGAAACCGGATACGCAAGCGAATCTGAGTGGTACAAGAACTGGACGCTGTTCTACTGGGGCTGGTGGATCTCGTGGTCGCCGTTCGTCGGCATCTTCGTCGCTCGGATTTCCAAGGGCCGCACGGTGCGCGAACTGATCCTGGCAGGCTTGCTGGTACCCACGCTCGTGACGTTCTTATGGATGGCCACCTTCGGCGGCACCGCGCTGCACCTGGAGCGCTTCACCGACATCGCCATCGCGCAGGAGGCCGTCAACGACGTGGCCGTATCGCTGCACCTGCTGCTCAGCGAGCTACCGCTGGGCGCGTACTCGACCGTGTTCGCGACGGTTGTCATCATCATCTTCTTCATCACCTCGTCGGACTCGGGCTCGCTGGTCGACGACATGGTCACCTCGGGCGGCCATCCGCACCCGCCGGTGTCGCAGCGACTGTTCTGGGCGATCTCCGAGGGAGCGGTGGCCGCGACGCTGCTGCTGGTCGGCGGACTGGCGGCCATCCAGCAGGCGGCGATCACGATGGCGCTGCCGATGTCGCTGCTGCTCATCGCGGCCGCCATCGGGATGGTCCGGGCCCTGAGCACCGACGTCGATAAAGAGGGCGTGCCGGCCAGGAGCCGGATCGAGGGCGAGGTCGGGGAAGACTGACCGGGTCGGCTACTCGAACGAGTCGCGGAACACCAGCCCGCGCAGCGCGGGAAGACCCGCCGAGTCGCGACCGTCGAGCTCGAGCAGATAGGCCTCCAGGTCGGCCCGGTCGCCATCGCTCAGCGACAGCACGACCCGGTGCGGCGCGGCCAGCGCGAGATCGTCTGCCGTCGACACGGTGATGTTGTCCAGACTCGGATCGGGGTACCCCCCGCTGTCCAGGCGGATCGTCACGGTGTTGCCGGTCCCGGCGTTCAGCGGCACTTCGTCGAACCGCAGTCGTCGCCACTCCAGGCGCGTGCGGTGCGGGGTCACGGTGCGCGACGCGACCTCCGAGCCGTTGACCAGCAGCGTGAAGGTGTCATCGTCTCCGGCACTGAAGCGGATCTCGACCGCTCCGGTCCCGCCGCTGCCGCCGTCGATGCCGGACCAGGCCACCGAATCCCCGGCGCCGCCGAAGCGCACCATCTGGCCGTGAAACGTCGAATCCTGGTTGATGGTCGCGAAACCCGGCACGCTGGCGCCGTTCAGCGATGCGTCCTCGGCCTCGTGCATGGTGCCGCCGGCTACCCGGAATACGTCGGACAGCGTCGCCGCCGAGCCGTCGTGGAAGTACGGGGGCGTCGCCCAGATGCCCAGCAGCGTCGGCGTGTCGATTCCGGTGAGCGCGGCCCCCAGCCGCGAGCCGGAGCTGTCGCGTAGCGTTCCGACGTCGTGCAGCGCAGCGCCGTCGATGCTGTCGGTGTGGTCGGCCGTCGGGTCGTGGCAGTCGCCGCAGCCGAGCTCGACGAATCGGGACTGGCCGCGTCCGGCCGCGGCGGTGCGGCCGCCGTCGACCGCCCGGAACGGGCTTTTCGGCAGCTTCCCGCGTCCCAGCGAGGACACATAAGCCGAAAGCTGATCCAGCTCGACGCTGCGACCGCCGTTGGGCGGGCCCAGCGGCGGATTCGGGTCGGCCCCGGCGGGCAGGAAGCCAAGACCGCCGAACTCGTTGACGATGTCGAGCACGAAGTCCTGGATCTCGTCGAAGTTGCCGGTCCAGTGGACGTTGCCGTGCAAGGTTCCACCGCGGCCGCGTAGATCGGTGGTATTGCGAAATCCCTCGCCCCGCTGGGTGAAATCCCAGGTCCGGCCGTCGTGGCTGCCGTCGATGTGACAGCTCGCACAGGAGATGTAGCCCTCGAAGCTCATTTCGTTGAAGCCGAAGGGGTCGCTTCCGGCCTCGAAGAACAGCCGCTTCCCGGCCAGCACGTCCGGTTCCAGCGGCTCGCTGGTCGTCGTCGGGTGCGTGCTGGACGACAACGACAGATTGCCCAGTGACAGGAATCCGGCGACCCTGAAGCGCGTGAGGTCGCGGCTCATGAAGTTGCGCACCCAGATCGACGCGGTCGCGTCATCGAAGGCCGCATCCTGCGGGGCGGCGCCGGTCGCCGCGCGCCAGATGCTGGTGCGTCCGCCGCCGGCCCGGATCTCCAGTTCGTCGAACGCCGCCAGCGCGTCGTTGCCCTGCAGCGTGGCGAACACGTAGTCGCCGCGGGGGGAGAACACCAGCGACGATGGCGACTCGCTGTTGTCGATATCCACGCGGCCGCGCCCGGCCCCGCTCTGGTTGCGACCGGGTTCGCGCGGCTCCCCGTCGGGGTGAGCGAGGTCGAAGCGGCCGAGGATGGCGCGCACGGTGCTGTCGTGGGTCAGCGGCAGGTTGGTACCCTCGCCCTGATCGAAGAATTCGCCGCGGTTGGTGTCGGCCTTGACGGCCGTGTACCACAGCCACTCCTCGTGCGGGTCCAGCACCAGGCTCGCCAGGTAGTTGGGCACGCCGGGACCGTCGGAGCCGCCTGCGTCCAGCCCGCCGCGGCCGCGGTCGCGCCAGACCTCCAGCGTCCGGGTCAGCGTCATCGCATCGGCGTCGACGTCCCAGATCTCGCCGAAATCCTTCCCCGACACGAAGCGCGCGACGAACGCGCGTGACCCGTCGCCGGTCACCGCGATGGCACCGGCGTCGGGGCCGAGCTCGACCCGGCCGGTTTCGCTGCGGGTCGCCGGGTCGATGCGCAGCAACTGACCGTTGCGGGGGTCGGTGGATCCGCGCCCTGCCAGCGCGACGAACACGCGCGAGCCGTCCCGGCTGATGCCAACCGCCCGGGGCGCGCTGCCGTAGCCGGTGTCCAGCGATTCAAGAATCGATCCGTTCGGGGCGACGACGCCGATTCCGTCCCCGCCGGCCAGAGCCACCCAGGCCCGGCCGTCGCCGTCGACGGCCACCGACACCGGCCGCGAGGCCTGGCCGAACGCGGTCTCTCCCAGTAGCGCCCCGCTGTCGGCGTCCACCCGTGCGACCGTCCCGTGGTCGGGATTGACGGCCCAGACCTGCCGCCGGGTCTCGTCGACTGCGATCGACGACGAGTGCGTCGGCACCGGACCGGCTGGGGTCCGCGCCACCGCCAGCGTGCGCGTTTCGGTGACCGTCGAGCGCGTGCCGTCGGGCTTGAGATCGCGGACCTGGACCTTGACCTCGACATGCCCGGGCCCGGAATAGCTGTGCTGATGGTGGTTGTCACTGCTCCAGGTCGTGGTCGGAGAACCGTCGCCGAAATTGAAGCGATACTCGATCGGGTCGTTCTCGGGATCTGAACCGGTCGCGGTGATGGTCACCGACTCCCCGGGCGAGGCCGGCGCCGGCGAAACCGAGAACGCGTCGACGACCGGCGCGCGATTGCCTCCCGTCACCGACGATCCGGTCGAGAACGTGAACGACAGGCCCTGGATCCCGTTGCCGGCCGCGTCCTTGATGCCGCCCTCGGGGACGACCACTTCGTAAGTGGTGCCGGGTAACAACTCGGCCTTGGGCGTCAGCGTCAGCACGCCGTCGTGCGCGAACGACGTCCACGCATCGACGGCCGCACCGCCCACGGGCCGCAGGATGATGCTCTCGCCGTTGATGATGGTCCACGACTCCAGCGTCTCGGCGATGACCAGGCTGACGGGGGCGCCGGTCGGATAGTCGGTCTGTCCCGGCCGCGGCACGTGGTAGCCGACGTACGGCGCGCGCCGGTCCGGCTCGGCGGCGTGGCACCACACGCCCAGTCCGTCGCGCCCCGAAAAGCTGTAGCTTCCGCTGACGAGCAGGTTGCCCAGTGGCAGCGTGTACTGGCTGACGTCGAGTTCGCCCGACACGCTGCCTTCCGGCCGGTTGTTTCCGACCTCGTCGAGCTCCAGCACGGGCGTGAGCGTTTCCATGTCGATCTTGTGCCGGCGCGTGAACACGAACTCGTCCTGCGTCTGCACGTACGGGACGTTGGTGCCCGCATTCAGTTCGTCGGTCCCCGACAGGTCCATGGTCGTCACCAGGCGCAGATCCGACGGATCGGCGATGTCGATGACGTAGAGAAGGTTCCGCGGGTCCCCGCCGGCCAGAACCAGGTAGTTCTCCCAGATCGCCCCGATGTAGGCCCCGAACGAACCCGTCAGCTTGTCGAGCACGCGCGGCGGACGCGGCGGGGTCTCGAACGTCGGCCCGATGTCGTAGGCGACCACGCCCAGCATGGATGCATCCGAGATCATGAACAACACGTTGCCCAGCAACAGGCCGTTTCCGGCGATGCCGTCGACCGCCAGCGCTTCCCATTCGGCCAGCAGACGATCGTGTCGCCACAGCCGCGCACGGCCGGGATTGGACCCGTACTGGATCCAGTTGAACGGCATCGCCCACGGCCAGTACATGCGGTGCAGGCTGCCGCCGTCCGGCGAATCCTGCTGCTGCCAGAGATTCGATTCGGGATGGCCGTCGTCGACATTGACACCGTCGGACTGGCGCCGTAGCCCGCCGCCCCACGCGCTGAACAGCCATTCGCCGACCTTGGTGTGCGAATGCGTGCCCTGGTCGTGGAACAGCGGCAGGCCGCCCTCCTGGACGATGGCAAGGCTGGACGGGTCGGAGGTATCCGTGAACCGGATCTCGCGCCGCGCCCCGCCCCCGACGTTGTTGGAGTAGATCACGCCGTTGTGATAGGCGATGTTGGCGATACGGCCCAGGCCCACCTGGCGAAACATCAGTTCGCCGGGCGTACAGGAATGGTTGTTCGGAAAGCCGGGATCGACGTCGGGGACCTGGGCGTCGATCTCAGAGATCGTCAGTGCGATGACGGCCGCGAAGACGATGGACCTGTGCTGCACGTCGATGTCTCCCTGCCTTGAGCCAACGTCCGTCCGACCGGCGCCAAAGTTAGCACAAGCCCTGCGCGCTGCGACGTGACGCGGTTCAACCTTTCGGAAGGTCGCCCGGCGCAGACGAAAAAACCCCGCCTGCGAGGCGGGGCTTCAACGTTTGGCGGAGAGAGAGGGATTCGAACCCTCGATGGGGCTTTTGACCCCATACTCCCTTAGCAGGGGAGCGCCTTCAGCCACTCGGCCACCTCTCCGGTAAACCTCATTGTCTCATGCCCGTTTCGGGGGCGAACCGGCGTTGCTGCGCAACGCGAGAGAGAGGGATGGACTGCGCCGAACTCCGTTCGGCTGGCCCTGCGCTGCGCGCCGGGTGCTTCGCATCGAGCTCGCCTTCGGCTCGGTTCGAACCCTCGATGGGGCTTTTGACCCCATACTCCCTTGAGCCCAGGGAGCGCAGTCGGTCACCTCTCCGAATCGTCCACTCCGTCCAGTACGGCGGAATGTCCAACACCTTGTCGACCGGGCAGCGCACCGCGCCGCCGAACCGGAAATTATACCGGTGCGGAATCGCGATTTGAACCCGTTCTGGCCACCGGCGGTCCGGAATTTGCGACAATACGGGCTGGTGGTCCTCGTCGGTCCCCCCGCACCACGAACCCGTGAATCCCGTCAGGCCCGGAAGGGAGCAGCGGCAGCGGGGGATGTGGGTGACGGGATCGGGCGGTCGGGGGCCACCTCCTTTTTTTCCTTCCGGGTCTCGCGGACTCCGCATCCGGCTTCGGACGTTTCCGTTTCGAAGCGGGAACCGGCCTTTTTCCGTCGACCGCCCGGACGCCGGGGTCCAGTGGAACCTAGGCAAATCGATAATCCGTCCTAGGCATTTTCCCTACCCGCGTAGTCCATATCCCCCCTCCGATCGCGCCCGGTTCCGACCGATCGCCGCGAAGTTCTCCGATTTTCACGCGCCCGTTCGACACCGACACTGTCGCCACGGTCGACGAACGGCCATCCGGGCCGCTCGCGAACCGCCTGGACAACGACTTTAGAGGAGAATCGAAATGATCAAGCAACTCTTTCTGGCACTGTTCCTGGTCCTGGGCCTCAACGCCGCGGCGCTGGCGGCCGAGCCCGTGGACGTCAACACCGCGACGGCCGAGCAGCTCGCCGAGGCGCTGAACGGCGTTGGCGAGGCGAAGGCCGAGGCGATCGTCGAGTACCGCGAGGCGAACGGCCCGTTCGAGCACATCGACGAACTGGTCAACGTCCGCGGGATCGGCATGGCCACGGTGGACAAGAACCGCGACATGATCCGGCTCGATTCGGCGCCCGCCGACGGCTGATTCCCCCGCGACCGCGCTTGCCGGCGGTCGCCTCTCCCGGGCCCGGCCCCGCGCCGGGCCTTTTTCACGCCGCAGACGAGCGCCCCCCCCAGCCCCCCAGCCCGTCAGCCAACCAACGAACCACTTATCACGTTCTGAGAAACTGTATTCATATATAGTATTCTGGCCTCATGGAAACGTCACCGATGCAAACCCCGACTTCGCTGGAACGCCTGCTGTCCGAACGCGGCGACCTGTGGCGCGGAAGACAGCGATGCCCCGGTCCGGCCCTTCCGACGGGCCGGGCCGCGCTGGACGATCGGCTGCCCGACGGCGGTTGGCCGCGGGGCAAGCTGGTCGAGTTGCTGCCGGAACGCTTCGGCGTCGGCGAACTCGATCTGCTGCTGCCCTGCCTGGCCGAGCTCACGCGCCGGGAACGGCCGGTGCTGTTCGTCGCCCCTCCGCTGGTGCCTTGCCCGCAGGCGCTGACCCGTGCCGGCGTGGACCTCACCCGGCTGGTGGTCGTGCGCCGCCGGCAACATGCGTTCTGGGCCGCCGAGCAGGCCCTGAAGAGCGGCCTGTGCGGCGCCGTGGTGGCATGGCCGGACGCCGACGGCGTCGACGACCGCGCGGTGCGCCGGCTGCAGCTGGCGGCCGAAAGCGGGGAGGCGCCGATCTTCCTTTGCTATGCGCCGGGCTGCACGCCGCCGCCGTCGCTGGCGAGCCTGCGACTGGGCATCCGCTCCGGCGGCGACATCGAGATCCTGCGCTGCCGCGGTGGCACGGCGTCCGGTTCGGTCCGGCTGCAAGCCAGCAACGTCGTCGAACTGCAGGCGCGACACGCCGGCCGCCGATGACGACGCTGTGGACGGGCATCGTCTGTCCGCAGGCGCCGCTGCAGGCCTGCCTGCGCATCCTCGAGAACGGCTACGACCCCGACCGCCCGCTGGCCGTGCATGACACCTGCAGCGGTCGCGCCCGGATCGTCGAATGCAACCGTGCCGCCCGTCGCCGGGGCGTGGCATGCGGCCAGGCGCAGGCCGACGCGCTGGCGCTCGCGCCGGATCTCGAAAGCCTGTCCCGGGATCGCCGGGCCGAGACGGGACTGCTGGAAGAGATCGCGCTGATCGCCTACGGCTTCAGCAGCCAGGTTGCCGTCACCGGCGACGGCGTGGTGCTGGAAACCGGCGGCAGCCGGCGCATCCACGGCGAAATGGATGCGCTGCTGGCCGCCCTTTCCGGCCAGCTTCGGGAGATGGGCCTGCATGCCCGCCTCGGCACCGCGCCGGTGCCGGCGGCCGCGTGTCTGCTGGCCCGGGCCCGGCGCCATGCGCACGATCCGGCCGAACTCCGGCAACTGCTGGCCGACTGGCCACTGCGTCGCCTCGCGCTGGCCGGCGCGGAGCTGGACAAGCTCGACGGCCTGGGGCTGAAAACCGTGCGCGACCTCCTCGCGCTGCCGCGCTTCGAGCGCGAACGTCGGCTGGGCCGGACGCTGAACCGCTACCTCGACCAGGTCCACGGCGGGCAACAGACGCCGCTGGTCTACTGGCAGCCGCCCGAATCGTTCCGACACGCGCTCGACCTGCCGGTGCCCACCGTGCGCACCGAGGCCCTCATGTTCGCTCTGAACCGGATGCTGCAGCACCTCGAGCAGTGGCTGCGGATTCGCGACCGGGCGCTGACCGGTCTCGAGGTCGAACTGCACCCCGAGGACCGCACCGCGAAGACCCGGCTGACGACCGGCCTGGGCCGGCCCGGCTTCCAGCGCGACCGACTGCTGGAACTGCTGCGGCTGAAGCTCGATCCCGTACGCCTGGCCTCGGCGATCGAGCGCATCGTGCTCTGCGCCGAGACCACGACCGAACATCGACCGCCGCAAGCCGACCTGTGGAGCGGAACCAACGTCAACGACGCCTGGCCGGCACTGCTGGACCGGCTGCGGGCGCGAGTGGGCGACGAGGAGTTGTGCGGGCTCGCACCCTGCCCCGACCATCGACCCGAGCGGGCGTGGAAATGGACCGCGCCGGGCGAGACGGCGACCGCCGCCGAACTGCCGCCGCGTCCGAACTGGCTGCTGCCCGAACCCCGGCCATGCCGGGTCGACGACCTCAGGATGATCGACGGCCCGGAACGCATCGAGTCGGGCTGGTGGGACGGCAAGGACTGCCGGCGCGATTACTGGACGGCGCACGACCGGCACGGCAACCGGCTGTGGGTGTTCCGGGAATACAAGCCGCGCCAGGGATGGTTCGTCCACGGTCTGTTCGGCTGAAGGGTTCGGGGTTCGGGTTTCGGGTTTCGGGTTTCGGGTTTCGGGTTTCGGGTT
>JBPRGD010000306.1:0-6760 GCA_051428125.1 Candidatus Wenzhouxiangella sp. M2_3B_020 | reverse complement strand
CCGGGCCAGGCCGTTGCGCTTGACGCAGGACTGGATCGGGCCCTGGCGCGCTTTCCAGACCTGGTGGTCGGCGAACACCCGGTCCGCCGACTCCCGGTGGCCCCGCCGCGCCAGCGCGAGCGCGATTTCGAGTTCGCGGCCGACGGCCCAGAGCACCGCGGGCGCGGGGCTGTCGGACTCGCGCAGTCCGCGAATGCAGCGAAGCGCCGGCCCGGGGTGCCCGACCATGATCAGCTCCGTGAGCCGGAACGCGTCGAAGCGGGCATTGTCGGCGACGGCCGCTCGCACTTCGTCGAGGTCCAGGCGCCGGTCCGGGAACAACAGCGCGAGCCGGTCGACCTCCTGAGCGGCCGCCAGCAGGTTGCCCTCCAGGCGCTCGGCCAGGAACCGGCAGACCGACGGCTCGGCCGACAGTCCGCGGCTTCTCAGCCGACGATCGATCCAGCTCGGGAGTTGGCCTGGCTTGACGTTCCAGGCCGGAACGTAGACCCCGGCCTTGTCGATGGCCCTGACCCAGGCCGCACGCTCCTGCGCCACCTCCCACTGGTCACAGATGATCAGCAGTATGTCGTCGCTCCCATCTTCCAGCCACTGGCGAATGGTCTTGCCGCCTTCGTTGCCGGGCTTGCCGGTCGGAAGCCGCAGCTCGACCAGCCGACGGGATGCGAACAGCGATCCGGTCTCGGTGGCCTGTCCGAGTTCCGACCAGTCGAACCGGGCCTCGGCGGTCAGCCGGATTCGCTCTGCGACGCCGCCCTCACGGCACGCACGGCGAATCTCGTCGGCAGCTTCCTCGACGATCAGTCGCTCCGGGCCGGCGACGAGATAGACCGGGGCCAGGCCGCGGTTCAGCTGATCGGACAGTCGGTCGGGAAAGAGTTTCACGGTGCGCGTCAGGTCCTGCCGAACGCCTCGAGCCGACGGACCAGCCGGGCGGCCATGTCGCGGCGCAGGTTCTCGCGCAGGAGTTCCTCTTCGGTGGCCGCGCCGAGAATCTCCTGCGCGTCGAACTGGAAGTCGCGTTCCATGCGCAGCGTTTCCGGTCCGAGCAGTAACTCGCCGTCCGGCGCGATCAGGCTGAAGCGCAGATCGAAGACCAGCAGGAACTCACGCACCCGGGCGTCGCCGGAAATCGTCAGCGGGCGTCGGGTAATGTTCTCGCGGAGGATGCGCAGCTCGGCTGCATCCTCGCCCGGGCCTTCGGCCAGGTCCACGCCGTTGCCGCGCAGCAGCAGTTCGAGCTCGCGCGCGAACGCGCTTGTCGGATCCGAAACGTGCACCCAGGTCCGCGACATCGCCTCGGGAAGACTGGCCTGGCCGCGCAACTCGAAGCCGCATGCGGCCAGCATCAGCACGGCCAGCGACAGCAGAACGGGCGCTCCCATGCGCGCGGGAGTCGGGTACGTCACGACGCCACCACGATGTTCACCAGCTTGTCGGGCACGACGATGACCTTGCGAACGTCCTTGTCGGCGACGAAGCGGGACACGTTCTCCTCGGCCATGGCCTGGTCCTGCAACGTTTCGCGACTGCTTCCCGGTGGAACCTCGATGCGGCCGCGAACCTTGCCGTTGACCTGCACGACGACCGTGACCTGCTGCTGGACCAGCGCGGACTTGTCGAACGCCGGCCAACCCGCCGCGAGGATGTCGTCGTCGTGGCCCAGCCGTTCCCACAGCGCCTGTGCGACGTGCGGCGTGATCGGCGCGATCAGCCGCACCAGCGCCTCCCAGCCCTCGCGCGCGACCGCGCGGCCGGCGTCATCGCCGGGCCGGAACCGGGACAGGTGGTTGCTGCATTCCATGATCGCCGCGATCGCGGTATTGAACGTGTAGCGGCGGCCGTAGTCGTCGCTGGTCTTGCGGATCGTCTCGTGGATCCGTCGGCGCATGTCCAGCGCCTCGTCGCTCAGAGAGGACGGGTCGAGTTCGCCTGGCGCCTCGTCCTCGAGATGGTCGTGCACCTGCTGCCACAGTCTTTTCAGGAAGCGCCACGCGCCCTCGACGCCGGCCTCCGACCACTCCATGCTCTGTTCGGGGGGTGCCGCGAACATCGAGAACAGCCGGACCGTGTCGGCACCGTACTGCCCGACCATCGCGGCCGGATCGACGCCGTTATTCTTCGACTTCGCCATCTTCTCGACGCCGCCGAAGTGCACCGGATCGCCGTCGTCGCGCAGCACGGCCGAGACGATCCGGCCCTTGTCGTCGCGCTCGACGTCGACGCCTGACGGGTTGAACCACTGCCGGCGGCCCTGGTCGTCGGTGCGGTACCACGTCTCGGCCAGCACCATGCCCTGCGTCAGAAGGTTCGCGAACGGCTCGCGGACGTCGACCAGATCGAGATCGTTCATCACCCGCGTCCAGAAGCGTGCATAGAGCAGGTGCAGGATGGCGTGCTCGATGCCGCCGATGTACTGGTCGACCGGCATCCACGCATTGGTTCGATCGTCGACCATGGCCTCGTTGTTGTCCACGCACGGGTAGCGCATGAAGTACCAGGCCGAATCGACGAACGTGTCCATGGTGTCGGTTTCGCGCCGGGCCTGCGCACCGCACTTCGGGCACGCGCAGTCCAGAAAGCCGTCGCAGTCGGCCAGCGGGCTTCCGGAGCCGTCGGGCACCAGGTCCTCGGGCAGCACCACCGGGAGATCCTCTTCGGGCACCGGGACGTCGCCGCAGTCGGGGCAGTGAACGATCGGGATGGGACAGCCCCAGTAGCGCTGTCGCGAAACGCCCCAGTCGCGCAGCCGGTACTGCGTCCGTCGCCGCCCCTTGTCGGCCGTCTCCAGCCCCTCGGCGATGGCGTCGAATCCCGCCTCGTAGTCCAGCCCGTCGTAGGCGCCGGAATTGACCAGCCGGACGTTGTCCCTGGCCGTGTACCAGTCGTGCCACTCGGAAGAATCGTACTCGCCGCCGGACGCGGGCTGGATCACCTGCCGGATCGGCAGGCCGTACTTGTTCGCGAACTCGAAATCGCGCTCGTCGTGCGCCGGCACCGCCATGATCGCGCCCTCGCCGTAGGCCATGAGGACGTAGTTGGCGATCCAGATCGGCAGTTCGTCACCGGTCAGCGGATGCTCGGCGGTGAACCCGGTATCGATGCCGCGCTTTTCCTGCACCGCGATATCGGCCTCCGACACGCCGCCGGCGGCGCAGCTGCGAACGAACGCGGCGATATCGTCGTTCTGCTCGGCCGCCTTGCGGGCGATGGGGTGCTCGGGCGCCACCGCCATGAAGGTCGCGCCCATCAGCGTGTCGGGCCGGGTCGTGAACACCTTCATCGGCCCTTCGCCGGTGGAAAACTCGATCTCCATGCCGACGCTCTTGCCGATCCAGTTGGCCTGCATCGTGCGGACGCGATCGGGCCATCCGTCCAGATCTTCCAGCGATTCGAGCAGGTCGTCGGCGTAGTCGGTGATCCGCAGGTAATACATCGGGATCTCGCGCTTCTCGACCTCGGCGCCGGTGCGCCAGCCCTTGCCGTCGATGACCTGCTCGTTGGCCAGCACCGTCTGGTCGACCGGATCCCAGTTCACGGTCCCGGTCTTCTTGTAGGCGATGCCGCGTTCGAGCATCTTGAGGAACAGCCACTGGTTCCACCGGTAGTATTCCGGGTCGCAGGTGGCAAGCTCGCGGTCCCAGTCGATCGCGAACCCCAGCTCGGCGAGCTGGCGGCGCATGTGGCTGATGTTGTCGCGCGTCCATTTCGCCGGTGGCACGCCGCGGTTCATCGCGGCGTTCTCGGCAGGCAGGCCGAAAGCGTCCCAGCCCATGGGCTGCAGCACGGGCCGGCCGTTGGCCCGATGAAAGCGCGTGATCACGTCGGAGATCGTGTAGTTGCGGATATGGCCCATGTGCAGGTGCCCGGAGGGATACGGGAACATGCTCAGGCAGTAGAACGCGTCGTCGCCGGGACGGTCGGGCGCGCGAAAGCTCTCTTGCTCGCTCCAGCGCTCGCGGATGCGAGGCTCGATGGCGGCCGGGTTGTACGGTTCGCTCACGGTGAAGATCGAATGTTGAAGATGCTCCGGCGATGGTAACCGGAACCGCACGACGATATCGCGCGCGCACCGTCATCGCACGCGGTGGCGGCAGGCACCGGGGAACCGGGTCGCGACGATCGCCGCGATCCGGATACGCCGTGGTCTCAGGTCATCGCCGAGCCGGAATCGTTCCCCGATTCCGAGGGCTCGTCGTCGCCTTCCTCGTCGGATTCGAAGATTCCGAGCTCGCGCCATGATTCGCGAGCGGAATCCATGATGCCGCTCGCCCGGTCCTGGAAGGAATCCCAGGTATCCCCCGAGTACTCGCGCGCGTCTTCGAACGCCTCTTCGGCCTTCTCGCGCGCCTCGCGGATCTCCGCGACCGCTTCGTCCCAGGCTTCGCTGCCGCGCTCCTTGCCCGATTCGAGCAACGCCTCGCTTTCATCTCGCGCCTCGCGCGCGAGTTCCATGGCGCGCTCCCATGCCTTCGATGCTTCGCTCTGGACACCTTGCAGCGCATCGCTTGCCGAGCGCTCGGCCCGTTCGGCCGATTCGCTCGCCGCCTCCATCGTGTCCTCGGCGATCTGCTCTCCGGCCTCGGCCGATTCCTCGGCGGCGCGCTCGATGGCTTCTCCGGCTTCCTCGATTTCGTCGTTTTCGTCTTCGGACTGGCAGCCGGCAACGGCCAGCGCACCGATGGCGAGGATCGCGAACACTGAATGACGCATGACGTTCTCCCGAAAGTCTTTTCTGAAGTGTGTCGTACTATATGACCCGGCGGGGGCGTCGAGTCAAGCGCGCGCCGATCGCCGCTCTTTCATCCGCACCCGACGGTCACCGCCTCCGTTGTCTCGCCGTTCCGACAATCTGCCGTTCGTCGCGCGCACGCTGATGCCGCGCGAGGTCCAGGTCAACGCGCTGATGGCGGTGACGCTGGGCGCACTCGAGGGTGGGCTGATCGGCGTTATCGTCAAGAACGGGTTCGACGGCGTCGCGCCGACGCCGCTGATCAACGTGGCCGTCGCCGTCGTCAGCGGCGCACCGGCCTTCGCCAACATCGCCAGCCTGGCCTTCGCCAACCTGGCGCACGGCCGCCACAAGACGCACTGGGTCGCGTCGCTGATGGGCCTGTGCGCGCTGGCGGCACTGATGATCGCGGTCGCGCCGATCAGCGGCCCGGGCCTGCTCTGGCTGGTGTTCTGGATGGTCGCCGCGCGACTGTGCTGGGCCGGCGTGGTCACGCTGCGGGCGGCGATCTGGCGGGCGAACTTTCCGCGCCACGTGCGCGCGCGAATCACCGGAAGGATCGCAGTGACGTATTCGCTGCTGATCGCCGCGACCAGTGCCGGCATCGGCATCGCGATGGAATTCAACGACCAGGCCTGGCGGCTGATGTACCCGGTAACCGCGCTGCTGGGCGTCATCGCGGCGCTACGCTATCGCCGCTTCACGGTCCGCGGCCACGGCCGACTGCTGCGCGAGGAACTCGAAAGCCGCGGCAGCGGCAAGGTACGACTGGCCGACGCGATCGCGGTGCTGCGCACCGATCGCTGGTATCGCCGCTACATGGCCACGATGTTCCTGTTCGGGTCGGGCAACCTGATGGTCATCGCGCTCCTGGTCGTGATCCTGACCGAGCAGCTCGGCGTTCCGCGGCTGTTCCAGGTTCTCATCACGACCACCGTGCCGCTTCTCGCGCTTGCGGCACTGACGCCGGTCTGGGCCCGTTGGCTGGATCGGGTCCACATTCTCGATTACCGCGCACTGCACTCCTGGACCTTCGTCCTCGCGATGGCGTTCTTCGTTCCCGGCGCCATCTTCGGCCAGGTCTGGCTGTTCGCACTCGGCGCCCTCGTGCTGGGCGGGGCGTTCGCCGGTGGCCGGCTGGGCTGGAACCTCGGCCACAACGACTTCGCCAGCGACGCCCATTCGACGCTGTACATGAGCATCCACGTCACGCTCACCGGCGTGCGGGGCCTGATCGCGCCGCTGGTGGGCGTCGGCCTCTACCAGTGGCTGGAGAGCATATCTGCCGGATACGGGCGCTTCGTTCTGCTGTTCCCCTTCACGCTGACGCTGGCCGGTGCACTGACGTTCGTCACGCTGGCACGATTGAAAAGGCGTGAATCCGAAGCCCCCGGACCCGGATGACAGCGTTATCATCCAGAAACATATCGAAATCCGGTGCCGCCGAAGGCGCGCGCCACCCGGCCACCAGGCCGGCGAATCCAGACCGGGACCCGAAGCATGCAACTTGCCGAACACCTCGTCATCTTCGGAGCCACCGGCGACCTCGCCCAGCGCATGCTGCTGCCGTCGCTTCTCGGCCTCGAGCGGGACGATCTGCTGCCCGACGGCATGCGCATCCTCGGCTGTGCGCGCAGTGAACTGGATCGGGATGCGTTCCGGGCGACCTGCCGGGAGTCGCTGAGCGACCACGATCGCGAGGCCGGCGACGCGATCGACGCGCTGGTGCGGAGGATCGACTACGAGACCGTGGATCTGTCGTCGGAATCGTCGCTGGACGGACTGACCGCCAGCATCCGCGACCGCCGCGGCGACGACGACGTGCTGTTCCATCTCTCCACGGCGCCGAGCTGGTACGCGACCATCTGCGAGGCGCTCCGACGCGCAGGCCTCAACGACGAGGGCGCCCGCGTCATGATCGAGAAACCGATCGGCCACGACCTCGAAAGTTCGAGGGCGATCAACGACGCGGTCGCGGCAGCCTTCGACGAATCGCAGATCTTCCGCGTCGATCACTATCTCGGCAAG